>CAZJBT010000009.1:0-25014 GCA_964544345.1 uncultured Oscillospiraceae bacterium | reverse complement strand
ACCCAGGGAATGCCGATCAAAGAAAAGGCCGCTTTTATATCGTCTTTGCTTCAACTGTGTGCATCAAATAAGGACATTGAGTTAAAGCTAAAAAAGAAAAAGGGTACGGGAATTTGAACTACTCTTGTGCGGTCATATCAGTGGCCAATATTGGCGCCGCAAGAAAGTTTTATGAGGATTTATTTGGCTTGGAGGTATTTCAAGATTATGGAAGGGACGCGGCGTTTGCTTGCGGATTCGCTTTGCAGCAAGATTTTGATTGGCTTGTTGGCACATCAAAAGATTCTGTGCTGAACAAATCTACCGGTATCGCTGCGGCCGCATGGAGAAAAAACATCCCAAAGCCCTGGAGTTGGCTTTGGGATGTTTTTTTGCTGTTCCGCCGTCTGCTGATGCCAGGCTGCGGGGAGAGAACAAGCGAGTGCGCCTATGCGAGTCCACTTTCCTTAATTCATATTCGCAAATCGCTCCACGGCTTTGGTGAAGCTGGCAATGGTCTGGTCGGCGTCTCCATGCTCGATCCCATCGCGGACACAGTGCTTGATATGACCTTCGAGCACCACCTTGCCGCAGCCATGCAGGGCGGATTTTGCGGCGTTGATCTGCGCTAAAACGTCCTCGCAGGGAACATCCTCGTCGATCATGCGGTCGATGGCCTGGACTTGGCCTAAGATTTTTTTCAAGCGCCGGTGGAGATTGTCGGCGTCCATACACTGTCTCATCGCAATGCCTCCTGTACCTTTTGGGGAATATCTGTATTATCCAACAGGTCGGAAAATTTGTCAAGAGAGCTTGACAACATATACCCCTATAGGTATTATATACCCATACCCTATATGGTATAAGGAGGCGTATCATGAAGCAGTTAGAGAAATTTTTGGAATGGGGAGGGACAAAAAAGGACATTGCCCTCCTGGTGATTTCCGGCGTTGCCTTGTTGATCAGTATTTTCGGTGGCTCCGCCTTCCCTGTTGATCCGGCGTGGGTGGCGATCATCCTCTGTGGGATCCCCATCATTTTAGAGGCTTTGATCGGCCTTGTCACAGCGTTCGATATCAAGGCCGACGTGCTGGTGTCGCTGGCTCTGATCGCTTCCATGGTGATCCGCGAGGACTTTGCCGCTGGAGAGGTCGCTTTTATCATGCAGCTCGGCAGCTTGCTGGAGGATCTGACCGTTGCAAAGGCGAGAGCCGGCATAGAAAAGCTGGTACATCTGACGCCGAGAACGGCCAGAGTGGTGACGGATGGAGCGGAAGCTGTGATTCCTGCCGAGCAGGTCAAGGTGGGCGATCTGCTCCGTGTCCTGCCGGGTGAAACGGTGCCGGTGGACGGCGTGATACGGGCAGGGACGACTTCCATCGACCAGGCGGTCATGACGGGCGAGTCGATCCCGGTCGACAAGGGGATCGGTGACGAGGTTTCCAGCGGAACCGTCAATCAATTCGGTTCATTTGATATGGAGGCCACAAGGGTAGGCGAGGACAGTTCGATCCAGCGCATGATACGCCTGGTACAGTCCGCCGATGCCGGCAAGGCGAAGATCGTCGGGCTTGCGGATCGCTGGGCCACGTGGATCGTAGTGATCGCACTCTCGGCGGCGGTGCTGACCTGGTTTTTGACCCACGAGGTGATCCGCTCTGTGACGATCCTTGTCGTATTTTGCCCCTGCGCGCTGGTGCTGGCAACGCCCACGGCGATCATGGCCGCCATCGGGAACGCCACGAAGCACGGCTTCCTTGTCAGAGAGGGCGATGCGCTGGAAAGACTGTCAAAGGTAAGCAAGTTTGCCTTTGATAAGACTGGCACGCTCACATATGGCACGCCCGGGGTCACAGCGGTCAAGGCGTGTTCGGCGGAGCTTTCGGGCGGACAGCTATTTTACTATACTGCCAGTGCCGAGCTGTGGTCGGAGCACCCGCTCGGGAAGGCCGTTGTAAGCTGCTACCGGGCGGGAACAGGCGAAAAAGCACTGTCCTCAGAGCAGTTCCAAATGCTGCCGGGCAGGGGCGTTGAGGCTGTTGTGGATGGGAAGACCGTCCTTGCGGGAAACGCGGAATTGCTGTCCGAGCACGGGATCGCGCTGCCGGACGAGATCGCGCAGGCGGCGACGGAATATTGGAAGGACGGCTGCACAACGATCTTCACGGCGGTGGATGGGACGGCTGCCGGGTTCCTGGCGCTCGCAGACACCCTGCGTCCATCGGCGGCGGATACGATCCGGCAGATCAAGGCTATCGGCGTCGAGCCGGTCTTGCTGACGGGCGATCACGACAGTGCGGCTCAATATATCGCCGGTCAGCTCGCACTCGAGGAAGTACATGCAGGCTGTCTGCCGGAGGAAAAGCTGAAATTTATCAGTGTCTGCCAGAATGAAGGGAAGCAGGTCTGCATGATCGGCGACGGGATCAACGACGCACCGGCTCTGAAGAAGGCTCACGTCGGCGTCGCAATGGGAGGCGTGGGAAGTGACATTGCCGTTGATGCGGCGGATATTGCGCTGGTCAATGACGACATCAAGGAGATCCCGCATCTTCTGCGGCTCTCCAAGCAGATGATGCTGACCATCAAATGTAATCTGACGTTCTCTATGTTACTGAACTTTGTCGCCATCGTCCTTGCCATCACCGGGAAATTAGACCCTGTCGTGGGCGCGCTGGTGCATAACGCCGGGTCTGTTTTTGTCATCCTGAATTCCGCGCTGCTGTTGAAATGGAAGGCGAGCCGCAGGATGCTTGCCCCGCGATAGGGGATTGACGCCGAAACCAACAGCCCCGCCCGGAGGGGAAGAACGGGTGGATTTCTTCTCATTCGTCTGCTATCATGATTGCAGTAAACAGACAAGACGGGGAAGGAGGACGGTATATGTATACCATCGGCCAGGTGTCTGAGCTGTTCGGGCTGCCCGTTTCCACACTGCGGTACTATGACAGAGAGGGACTGTTCCCCGGCATGCAGCGCAGCTCGGGCGTCCGGCAATTTGGGGAGAGGGAGCTTGAGACGCTCCGGGTGATCGAGTGCCTAAAAAGCTCCGGACTGGAGATCAAGGACATCAAGCAGTTCATGGCATGGTGTGCGGAGGGCAGCGAGACCTATCCGCAGCGCCGGGCGCTGTTTTTACGGCAGAAGGAGCGGGTGGAGGCCGAGATAGAACGGATGCGGCAGGTGCTTGCAATGATCGAGTTCAAGTGTTGGTATTATGACCAGGCCATCCGCGACGGCAACGAGGAACGCCTCAGCCGCCTGGAACCGGAGACGCTGCCGGAGGAGATCCGGCAGGCATACAGCCTGGCTCATCCGGAATAAGACGCGCCTAGTGCCGCGCACAGCAGAAGTCGGACAAAGTAAAACAGGACGGGGATCCCGTCCTGTTTTACTCGCGCAGGAACACAGTGAACTCGATGACGTCCGGCTCCGGGCAGGCCGCCTTGATGGAGCCGCGATGCGCCTCGGCGATGCTGCGGGCGATGGAGAGCCCGATGCCGAATCCTCCCGTCTGCTTGGAGCGGGACTTCTCCACGCGGTAAAACCGATCGAAAAGACGATCCAGCTCTGCGCAGTCGAGCCCTGTACAGGCATTGCGCATCGTCAGCACGGCGCCTCGCTTGACCCGTGCAAGCCGCAGCCCGATGGCGCTGCCCTCAGCCGCGTATTTTACGGCGTTGTCAAGCAGGATGGCGACGAGCTGCCGGATGGCGTATTCGTCGCCGCGGATGCGCAGCTCGGGCGCAAGCTCCGTCTCGAGCGCGTGTCCCTCCGCGCCGGCGAAGTCCCGGAAGGATTCTACGGTTTCGGCCACCGCCTCGCTGAGGCTGAACAGTGCGACCCGAAGCGCCGGCTTTTCCTCATCGAGCCGCGAGAGCGTGACCAGATCGCCCACAAGCTCGCCCATTCTATCCGCCTGCGCTTGCGCTTTGTCGATCCACTTCTGCTGCCCGACCTCCATTTCCAGCACCTTCAGGCAGGTGCGGATGACGGTCAGCGGGGTCTTCAGCTCATGACTGGCGTCAGTGATGAACTGTTTCTGCCGTTCTGCGTTCCTGACTACCGGGTCGATGGCTCGCTTGGAGAGAAGCAAAACCAGAAGATAGACCAGCACGATGCATACGACCACGACCAGCACGGATATCAGCGCGAACATGCATACGGCGCGCAGCTCCTGCCGGCATTCCAGAAAGATCGCCATATATCCGCCGTCCCCCGTGGATGAGACGTAGAATTTATAGCTGCCGGAGTAGCCGAAGCCGACGTCGCTGCGGAGCGCGACGGCGAGATACGCATCCACATCGTCCTCTGTTACAGCGGCAATGTGACGCATATCCGCATTGGTCAGGTCACCGTCCGCGTTGTACCAGATGACGAAATAGCGGGTGGAGTAGGGCGTTTCAGGCGTGATGGGGAAGCCCTGTATCCTGTCAGGCCGGCCGCCCCTTGGGATCTCGGGCAGCGCGCCCTGGTTTTCGCAGAGAAGTTCCAGCATACGGTTCAGGTCGGCATTGATGGAGAGAAAGTTGATGAGATTGACAGAGAGACTCAGAACCACGATGACCAGCGTCATGGAGGTCATGACGACCAGAATGAACCGCCTGCGCAGTCTATTGATCATGGCGTTCCTCTACCAGTGCGTAGCCCAGCCCTCGGCTGGCCCGGATGGAGACCTGGGAGCCGATGGTTCTCAGCTTCTTCCGCAGATTGGAGATGTGGACCCAGACCACGTTGACCTCGGCCTCGGAATCCCAGCCCCAGACCCGCTCCATGATCCGCTCGGCGGACAGGATCACACGCGGCGAGCGCAGAAACAGCTCCATGATCTGGTATTCCCGCCCGCTCAGCCGCTCCGCCTGGCCGCCGCAGCGGAGTGTTCCGGCCGCGCAATCCATCTCCAGGTCGCCGAAGTGCAGAACCGTGGGCTTGTAGTCTCCCTTCCGCCGCAGCATGGCTCGCACGCGGGCGAGCAGCTCGTCAGGCGAGAAGGGCTTGGGCAGATAGTCGTCTGCGCCTGCATCGAAGCCGACGATGCGGTCATCCTTTTCCGCCTTGGCCGTCAGCAGCATGACCGGCGTCGTGATCCCGGCGTCCCGTAGCCGCCGGAGCACCTCGATCCCGTCCATCTCCGGCATCAGAATATCCAGGATCACGGCGTCATACTCTCCCGTGGAGGCATAGTGCCAAGCGGAAGCGCCGTCGTGGACGGCGTCTACGGTGAATTGGTTCTTTTCAAAGAATACCGTCAACGCCTCGGCCAGATCCAGCTCATCCTCGGCGACCAGTAAACGCATTTTTATCCCCCTGTTCTGGATAATTTCTTTTCATTATAATACAGACCCCGGCAGAAAGCAATTTCTGTTCGGGGTCTGCTCCATGTTTACAGCGTATCTCTAGAAGCGACCTTGCCGCAGACAATGTTTAGGTTCCCATTGCGGCAGCGCAGCGCATCCAGAAACTCCTTCGGCACCGAATCGCTGCGGAGCACGATGCGGTAATCCAGCTCATAGAGCGTGCCCATGTTGGTGGTTTTGACACGCTCGAGGTGATGGGAAGCGGTGTACGTCTCAAACAGGTCGTCAAACAGGCCGTCGTAGTCGAGCGTTTCGGGAATCGTGATCTTCAGCTCGCGCTCGTTCGCGTGACCCGCGCCGAAGCGCAGCGCCGAGAGTATGAGCGAAAAGGCCGCCATGATGACGAAAAACAGCGCGGCGAGCGCCACATAGCCCATGCCGGTAGCCAATCCGATGGCCATGGCCAGGAAGATCATGCCGATCTCCCGCGCCGTTCCGGGGACAGAGCGGAAGCGAACCAGCGTGAACGTGCCGGCCACAGCCACGCCTGCGCCGATGTTGCCGTTGACCAGCATAATGACCACCTGCACGATGGCCGGCAGCATAGCCAGCGTGACCACAAAGCTCTGCGAGCAGTTGTTTTTGTACATGCAGAGCGCCGCGGCGCCCAGTCCCAGCAACAGCGAAGCGCCGGTGCAGAGGAGAAAAACGCGGAGTGTCAGTTCTGTTCCGATGATGGTGTCAAGCACAAAAATGCCCCTCCTTTTTGACAGATTCCAGCGGCTGCGCCAAGTGCCTTGTGTAGCAGACCCCGTATTTGGAGAAGGAGGTCGGATAGATCGCCAGAGAGCTGAGCAGATGGGCGAGCCACATCGGCGCGGTGCCCGGGATCTTGATCTCCATCAGGATCTGTTCTTGCGGCAGGAGAAGCGCCCCGTGGTCGCCGCAGCGCAGATCCAGCTCCGTGCTCCGCCAGCGCAGGGCGGTGTCGAATGTGACGCGCAGCTCCGGATCCTCCCGCCCGGCCAGGGCTTCCCGGTCATAGGCGATGAACGCCTTCGGCACGGGATGGCAGCGGGCGAGGAAGAAGTCGACCTCGTGAGAGATCTGATCCTCCTGCCGGGGGCGCCTCGCGCCGGAGAGGTAGTCCATCGCCTCAGAGACCTCCATCACCACCCGGCGCTTGTAGACCACGCCGTCAAATTTCTTCTTTAGTTCAACGAACACATCGCTGCCGTCCGACGGAACGCCGTAGCTGCGCAGGCGCAGCTTCTCCTTGTAAACCGGCTTGTCCAGCGACGCACGGATAAGCTGATAGCAGTCCGTGTCATAATAGATGTTGCAGATGGTATAGCGGCCGAACTCGTCCGGACGGAGATAAGGCTCCGCGGCGCGCAGCAGGGCGGCGTACTGGGTCTGCGTGAGCAGGTATTTTTTCTCAAAGCGCTGAAAGCTGCTCTGGATCTTCGTTTTTTGGATCATGCGAAGTCCTCCTTGCTGGTTTCCTTAAGCGTATCATGGCGCGGAAGCCTAAAGGGAACCTTAAGGAAAGACGGGACGCTCGTGAACGGTTTGTAAACTTTTGGCCGCTCGGCTCAGCCTTTTGCTTGCAGATGTCAGATGGAGACATCGAAAACAAAAAGGAGACGCTCCCATTGAAGCATGGAAAAGCGATCGCCGCTGCGCGTTGCTGCACTGCCGTGCTGCTGGCCGGTCTGCCCGGGCGAGCCGGAGATTGGATGCTTCTGGGGCTGGACAGCGAACGAAGTCTGAGCTATAATAAAATCGTTATTCATATGTTGCGCATGGGTTTTGAGCGGCCATGCGCTTTTTTGGATCAGGCCGGCTGCCTGTGCGGCGGACAGCGCGGCTGTTTTTTGCGCGGCACGCTTCCTATCTTCGGATCCAGCGCCCCGTGAGACAGGAGGAATCCATGCATCAGATCAAGAGCGAACCCCTGCGGGGAGAGCGGAGACAGGCGCTGTGCGCACTGCGCGCAGCAGTTCCATACACCATCCCGATTTTCGCCGGCTTCTGGTTTCTGGGCATCACCTACGGCGTCTATATGCGCGTGTCAGGCTTTTCGTGCTGGTATCCGATCCTGATGAGCATGACGATCTTTGCCGGATCAATGGAGTTCGTTGCAGCGAGCTTGCTGCTCGGCTCATTCCACCCGCTGCAGGCGCTGGCGATGACGCTGATGATCAATGCGCGGCATCTGTTTTACGGCATCGCCATGCTGAGCCGTTACCGTGGTATGGGCTGGAAGAAGTTCTTCCTCGTATTCGGTCTGTGCGACGAGACATTCTCTATCAACTGCTCGATCGAGGTACCGGAAAAGGTCGACCCCGGTTGGTTTTACTTTTTTGTGACGCTGCTCGATTACCTCTATTGGGTGACCGGCGCGGCGGTCGGCGGCATCTTCGGCTCGCTGATCCATTTCAACACCGAGGGACTCAGCTTTGTGATGACCGCGATGTTTGTCGTGATCTTTCTCGAACAGTGGATGAAGGATCGCCGCCATGCGCCGGCGCTGCTCGGCTTGGGACTGTCTCTGGTGTGCCGGCTGTTGTTCGGCGCGGATCATTTTTTGCTCCCGTCGATGCTCGCGATCCTGGCGGCGCTCACCCTGGCGCGCCGTCCGTTGGAGAAGGGTGGTGAGACGCTGTGAGTATGACGCTTCCGCAGCAGATCCTCACGGTCGCCGCCGTTGTCGCGGGAACGATGCTGACGCGCTTTCTGCCGTTCCTGGTATTTCCGTCCGGACGGCCGACGCCGAAGTATGTCCGCTATCTTGGCCGCGTGCTGCCCGCTGCGGTGTTCGGCATGCTGGTCGTCTACTGCCTGAAGGATGTCAGTGTGTTCTCCGGCAGCCATGGCTTGCCGGAGGCTGTTTCCATTGCCGTTGTGGTCGCGCTGCACCTGTGGAAGCGGCAGATGCTGCTGTCCATCGCAGGCGGGACGGTCTGTTATATGCTGCTTGTGCAGCTTGTTTTCTGAATCGGGGGAAAGTTTTAGATTTCTTTATGGTTTCCTTATAATATGTGAAAGTGAATTGTCAACGAATCCGCGTCATGGTATAGTGGGGTCAGCGGAACCGGGCGCCGTCCATTCTGCCTATGCTTCCCCGACGCGCCCGGCCAGATCTGTGCGTCATTGCGCAGCAGAGCGTTTTGTGGTATCATAGCTGCAGGGCAGCTATGATACCCGCGCAGGTCGGCGCTCCGCGCCGACGCGCTGAGGATTTAAATTCCGGCCATGCGCGCGGCGCGCGCATATGGCCGTGGTACCATGACCTGCGGTCATGGCACCATAGCTGCAGGGCAGCTATGATACCCGCGCAGGTCGGCGCTGTGCGCCGACGCGCTGAGGATTTAAATTCCGGCCATGCGCGCGGCGGAGAGGAAAGGGCGGTGAGTCCGGTGCCGGAAGTGAAAAGCGCACGGCGCGGTGCGATCGTGCCGCGCTATGCGGTAGTGCCGCTGTTGATGAGCCTGGTTATCAATATGATGGTGTACTATGGCTGCCGCCCGCTGACGGCGGCCTGGCGCCACCATGACGTCTCTACGCCGGTCGACGGCCTGATCCCGTTTTTTCCGCCGGCGAGCGTGATCTACCTTCTGACGTTCGTGTTCTGGGTAGTCGGCTTTGTGGTGATCGCGCGGGAGAGCCGGGCGGACTGCTGCCGCAATCTGGCCGGTGAGCAGATCGCGAAGCTGTTGTGCATTGCGTGCTTTTTGCTCTTTCCAACGCAGATGGAGCGGCCGGAAATCACGGGAGACGGCGTATTCGCGTGGTTGATGCGGCTCATCTACCGGCTCGACGAGCCAAATATGCTCTTTCCGTCTATCCACTGCCTGGACAGTTGGTTTTGCTTCCGCGGCGCGATGCGCTGCCCGCACACGGCGCGGGGTTGGCGTGTGTTCTGCTTCGTCTTCTCACTGCTGGTATTCGCCTCGACGCTGTTGGTCAAGCAGCACTTGTTCGTGGATGTGATCGGTGGCGTTGCGGTGCTTGAGCTGGGGCTTTGGCTTTCGGATCGTCTCCGAGCCGCGCGGGTCTACGAGCATCTGCCATGGGAACCCGGCGTATGAGAAATAACCGAAAGCTCTGGGTCGCGGTGTTCCTGGCGCTGGTGGCGGCTACGCTGTTTCTTGTGACGCAGAGCGGCGACTCATTCTCCGTTTCCGGTTTTGCGGCATATCTGACCGGCGCATCGCCGGTGTGGATCGTGCTGGCGGTCGGATGTGTGGTCTGCTTTGTGGTGCTTGAGGGGCTGAGCCTGCTGCATCTGTCCGGATGTCTTGGCTACCGGCGCGGCATGACAAGCGGCGTGGCCTACAGCGCGGCAGATATCTTCTTCTCCGCCATTACGCCGTCAGCCACGGGCGGACAGCCTGCCTCGGCGGTCTGCATGATGCGGGATGGGATCCCTGCCGCTGTAGTGACGGTGACGCTGCTGCTCAACCTTGTGATGTACACGATCTCCATTCTGGTGATCGGCGTGCTGTGCGCGTTGCTGCGGCCGGGTATTTTCCTGCATTTCTGTACGCTTTCGCGCATCCTCATTGTGCTTGGCGCGGTGATCCAGGCGGGGCTGGTCGTTGTATTCGTGATGCTGGTGTTCCATGAGCGTCTTGCGCTGCGTGCCGCCGCCGGCTTGCTGCGGCTGCTTGCGCGGCTGCATCTGGTATGGAGGCTGGAGACGAAGCTCGAGCGCCTCGAGGAGATCGGCGCAGAGTACCGCGCGTGTGCCGCGGCGATCCGGGAAAACCGTAGGATGCTGCTGCCGGCGCTTACGCTGAATTTCTTGCAGCGCGTATCGATGATCTTTGTATCCGTCTGTGTGTTTATCAGTATGGGCGGCGAGCGCGGCGCATGGCTCGATGTATGGGCTGCGCAGGGGTTTGTCATCCTCGGCTCGAATTCTGTCCCGATCCCCGGTGCGGTCGGCGTGGCGGACTTCCTCTACCTCGACGGCTTCGGCTCGCTGGTGGATGACCTCGTTTGCATGGAGCTGCTCAGCCGCGGGATTTCCTTTTACTGTTGTGTGCTGCTGTGCGGGTTGTTCGCCTGGGGCTGGTATGCGCTGCGCAGGACGAGAGATTAAACGGAAAGAGAGAATAAAATGATTGGATATTACGGTTACACGGTTTGGCTGACCTATCTGTCGGCGATCTCGGCGACGGTCGGTATTGTGGCGTCGCTGTCCGGCGTCGGCCACCCCGATATCGGGCTGCTGTGCCTGCTGGTCTGCGGGCTGTGCGACGCGTTTGACGGGCAGGTCGCCCGCCGCAAGAAAGACCGCACGGAGACAGAAAGGGCGTTCGGCATTCAAATCGACTCGCTTTCCGATCTGGTCGCGTTCGGCGTGCTCCCGGTCTGCATCGGCGCTGCGCTGCATAAGCATGTTATTTCCTTGATGGCGGAGGACGCCGCGTATTCCGGCGGTATCATCGCGAGGATCCCGTTTCCCCTGCTGACGGCGGTGTTTGCGGTCTATGTGCTCGCAGCGCTCGTGCGGCTGGCCTATTTCAACGTCACCGAGGAGCAGCGCCAAAAAACCGAGACAGGCGTCCGCAAATACTACACGGGTCTGCCCGTGACCTCGGCGTCGCTGATCTTTCCGACGTTCCTGCTGCTGATGAAGTTCGTGAAGGAGGATATCGGCTTCGTCTACTACATACTGCTGGTACTGACGGCGGCGGCTTTCGTCTCGAAGTTCCAGCTCAAAAAGCCGCATATGAAGACCATCCTGATCTTTGTGGCGGTCGGCGCGGTGGAGTTTGCGCTGATCATGATTGCGTGGGTATGCCTGTACCATGGCTGAGCGGGAAGCAGCGGCGCTGCGCTTCCTCTACCACACGGTGCCGGGTCGGCTGCTGCTGCGCGGTCTGACCCGCCCATGGCTCTCGCGTCTTGCTGGGCGCTGGATGGACAGCCGTTTTTCGCGCGGCATGATCGCGCGTTTCGTGCGCAGGAACGGGATCGATCTGGCCGAGTATGAGCCGGAGGAATACAGCAGCTTCAATGCATTCTTTACGCGGCGCATCCGTCCGGAGTGCCGCCCGGTCGACCGCACGCCTGACAGCCTGATCGCCCCGTGCGACGGGCTTCTGTCCGTCTACCCGGTGGAAGCGGACGCTCGCTTTGCCATCAAGGGCAGCAGCTATTCCGTGCCGGAGCTGCTTGGCGGCGACGAAGCGGCGGCGCGCTTCGCCGGCGGGCTGTGCCTGGTATTCCGCCTGTGTGTCGATCACTACCACCGCTACTGTTATTTTGACGACTGTGAGAAGGGCGAAAACATCTATCTTCCGGGGCGGCTGCACACGGTTCGTCCCATCGCGCTCGCATCGTGCCCGGTGTTTGTGCAGAACAGCCGGGAATATACGCTGATGCGAACCGCGCACTTTGGCCTTGCGGCGCAGATCGAGGTGGGCGCGCTGATGGTGGGAAAAATCGAGAACCGGCATGGCACGGGCCGCTTCGCCCGCGGCGAGGAGAAGGGAAGGTTCCTCTACGGCGGCTCGACCATTGTGCTGCTTCTGGAGCCCGGCGCGGCAGAGCTGCCCACGGCATATTTTGAGGCTACCGTGCGCGGGGAGGAAACACCGGTGCGCCTGGGTCAGAAGATCGGTGCGCGGCAGGCCTTGACGGAGGAGTAAAATTACGGTATTGTTATTATGGCAATGAGGAAACCCGCAAGCGTTTGCCTGCGGGTTTTTGACAAGGAGAGGGTCGATATGTTCTGTGAACGATGCGGGCAGCAGATCCCGGACGAGATCCGGTTTTGCCCGTACTGCGGCGCGAAGGTGACGCCGCTCGAACCGCCGGCTGGCGAGGAGCGGAGAACTGCCGGCGGCGAGACGAAGAAGTCCGCTGGAAAATCAAAAGCGTCCGGCGGCGGGAAGGGAGACAAGAACGGCGGAAACGGCGCGCCTCCGCATCGGCGGCGCAAATGGCCGTTCGTGCTGCTAGGTATTCTGGCGATCCTGATCGCGCTGGCGGTCTGGATCGGCACGAGCCTGTTTCCGCTGGAGCTGACCATCCGCGAGGGAAGCGAAAAGCTGACCACAACGACCGGCTCGTTCAAGAGCCTGTCGTTTGAGGTGACGAGCAGCCAACCCATCCGGTCGGTCGGCTACGCGCTCGACCCGGACGACCCGGAGGACGCCGACAGCTACACCGAGGGCGAGTTGACCGGCTCTTTGCGCAGCAAGACGATGGAAACCGGCCGGATCGAGGTACCGCCCGGGACGTCGACACTCTATGTGCGCGCAGAGACCTGGTTCGGCGAGAAGGTCTACAGCGTGGAGCTTGAGAGTGAGATCGGCTACACGAGCGCGCCTGAGCCGGAGGTGTTCGTCGAGGTGCAGCCCGGCACCCAGCTCATCTCGAACGAGCTGATCGTGGAGTTCCGCTCCTCGGCCAGCGCCGGCGCCATTGAAAGTCTGGTGGAGGAGTTCGGCGGCGAGATCGTCGGCGAACTATACTTCCTGAACCAGTACCAGATCCGCTTCACCGGCAGCGGCGAAGACTACATCAACGACCTGAAGCGGCGGCTCGAGGCTGAGGAGATCGTCGAGGCTGTCTACTACAACCTTGCACTTGACACAACGACCGAGGTCTACCCGAACGACAGCAAGTACGATAGCTGGAACACCGACAAGCCGTCCGGCAACAATTGGGGTCTCGAGTGCATCAACGCGCCCGGTGCGTGGGATCGCCAGAGTGAGATGTCGGTGGTCAAGGTCGGTGTGATCGACTCGTCGCTCCAATATGACCACGATGATCTGCAGGTCGACCCCAGCCGAACGAGTTATCTGCCGACGTCAGACTTCCGTACGCTCAAGAGTCTGGAGACGTACTATAAGCAGAACGTGGACAGTCACACCTGCCTGAGCGACCAATGTGTATTTTGTTCACAGAAAGATCATGGCACGCACTGCTCTGGCATCATCGGCGCGCTGGCCAATAACGATGAGGGCGTCTGCGGCGTCAATTGGAATGCGGAGCTGTATTTTGCAACGTGGTGGTACTATACCATCCCGAGCGCTGGTCAGCTTTCCATGACCAGCTCGACCAGCGGTTGGATGTATCAGATGACGTGGCTCATTATGAATGGCTGCCGAGTGGTCAGCGTGAGCATTGGCTCAAGCGCGGCGAGCGCAGAGAGCGACTACGATCGTTCCGCCGGCGACCAGTACGAGCGCCTGATCTCCGCGCTCGAGGAGGCCGGCTATGATTTCATCATCTCCAAAGCCGCAGGCAATGAGAACGACGACGCGTCAAACTATGCGCTCAACCGCATCATGACCCGTGGCGACAGCGCGCGCGCCCATACCATTGTCGTCGGCGCAGTGGAGCCGTCCGTCTCGCTGACAAACCGGCTGGCCTCCTGGATGGGCGACTATAAGATATACAATATGGCCGGGTACTCCAACTACGGCGCATTGGTCGATGTATCCGCGCCTGGCACGGACGTCTACAGCACGGTGTTTGGCGACCGCTATTCCTATATGGACGGCACCTCGATGGCGACGCCGATGGTCGCGGGCGTGGCCAGCCTGCTCTACTCGGTCAACGAGGATCTGACCTATGATATCGTCAAGACCATCACTTGCTGCACGGGTGACAAATTCTGCGCCAAGGACGGCAGGGTCTATGCGATCGTCGATGCCGCCAATGCGGTCGATTGGGTGCTCGAGCACGCTCAAAACGTGCCCGAACTGGAAGAGCCGACGGTCGGCTTCGTCACGGGTCTGGTGCAGGACGCACAGTCGCTCGAGCTGATCGAAGCGGCTGCAGTGCTCATCACGAACGAGCAGACCGGTATCTCTGTGGAGACCTCGGTCAATGAAGGTATGTATTACAGCTATTTGGATCCCGGCTCTTATACGATGCAGTTTGCCGCGGACGGCTATTTGACCGAGACGGTCTACGGTGTGGAGATCACCGAGGGCGTGGTCAACTACAATGTGCTGCTCAACCTTGTCCCGGACGAGGCTGCGCAGGGCAGTGTCTCCGGCCGCGTGGTCGATGCATTCGACGCGTCCTCCATCGCACAGGCCGAGCTGACTGTCTACGCAGGCATCAACGCGCACACCGGCACGCCGGTCACGACGGCGCGCAGCGACGACGGCGGCCGGTACGCTCTGACGCTCGATCCCGGCAACTATACGGTCGTCGCCTCGGCGGACGGCTATGTCACCGGCTCGGCAGCGATCCTCGTCGTCGCGGACGAGACGCGCGACAATCAGGACTGCACGCTGACGCCGGTGCTGCAGCCGGGCGAGCTGCGCATTGTGCTGACCTGGGGCCAGTTCCCGTCCGATCTGGATTCGCACCTGGTTGGCCCCACGCCGGACGGCGGGCAGTTCCACACGCTCTACAGCAATAAGAATTACTACTTCGAGGGTACGCAGTACGACAACCTCGATGTGGATGACACGTCGAGCTACGGGCCGGAGACGACCTCCGTCTATGTCGGCGTGGACGGGACGTACACCTTCTATGTCCACAACTACACCGACCGCAGCGCGTCAGATTCCAGCACAATGGCGACCTCGGGCGCGCAGGTGGAGCTGTACATAGCCGGGCAAGACGCGCCGATCGTCTACAATGTCCCCAACCGGCCTGGTACGCTCTGGACGGTGTTTTCCGTGACGGATGGCGTGGTGACGCCGATCAACGAGATGAGCTACCACTCCGACCCGGACACCATCGGCGATGAAACGTAGCGAAGCGCGATGACCGCGCTTTGCGCGGAAAGAAAAAAGCAAAAACCGGTCGAGACGCTTCCCGACCGGTTTTGCTTTATTCCACTTCGTAGTCGATGACGCCGACCAGCTCGATCATGCCGGAGGAGAACGCCCTCAGATCCAGATGCGCCGGCGTGTCGGGCCAGCGCAGGCAGTCCTCCTTTGTACGGAAAGTGATGATCTGCGCCACGTCATAGGAGGTCTGTCCGCCGGGCGGCAGCATCGAAGTAGAGATTGCGGTTCCGATTTCGATGGAGACGATGGACGGCTCCTGCTCGGGCAGCGCCCGCATCACTGCGCAAAAGGCGTCCAGATTGGCCTGTTTGTCTGTGTCGTCGCTCAGACAGTATAGCGAAACGTGTCGATACATAGCAGCTTCCTCCCAGAGACACAAAATTTCAATTATCGCTATTATAGCGAAAAAAGATGGAAGCTGCCAGTATAAATTGCATCTTTTTTTGCAGAATGCCTGGGAAGCACTGATTTTTGCAGGAATTGCAAGAGAAAATGAATTTTTGCAAGTCCTGCGATTGCAAGATAAAAATAAAATTACTGAAATCCAGTGAAATTTGAGCAAAATGCTCTTGATTTTTGCAAGCTGAGGGAGTATTGTATTGCATATAAAGCAACCGGGTATTGAAAAAGAAGCTGCTGATGCATTGCCTGTCCCAACCGGTCTTCTTTTTCGCCTGAACACTTTGCAGGAGGAACGCCACAATGAATGTTGCTGAAATCTTTGGTTCCAATGTATTCAACGAATCCGTGATGAAGGAACGTCTGCCCAAGAAGGTCTTCGAGGAAGTCAAGAAGGTCATGGAGGAGGGCGGTCAGATCTCGATGGCGGCCGCCGACGTCGTGGCCAACGAGATGAAGGACTGGGCGGTCGAAAAGGGTGCGACCCACTATACCCACTGGTTCCAGCCGATGACCGGCATCACCGCGGAAAAGCACGAGTCGTTTATCACGTCACCCGTCGCAGGCAAGACGCTGCTCCAGTTGACGGGCAAGCAGCTCGTTATGGGCGAGCCGGATGCGTCCTCGTTCCCGTCCGGCGGCCTGCGCGCTACGCACTATGCCCGCGGCTACACCGCGTGGGACATGACTTCTCCGGCGTTCGTGAAAGAGACGTCGGCCGGCACGATCCTTTGCATCCCGACGGTTTTTATTTCCTACACCGGCGAAGCGCTTGATCAGAAAACCCCGCTGCTGCGCTCGATGGAGGCCATCAGCAAGCAGGCGCTGCGCATCGTTCGCCTGTTCGGCAACACTGAGGCGAAAAAGGTCATTGCCTCCGTCGGCCCGGAGCAGGAGTACTTCCTGGTCGATCGTAAAAAGTATCTTGAGCGCCGCGACATGATCTACACCGGCCGCACACTGTTCGGTGCGCCGGCTCCGAAGGGGCAGGAGCTTGAGGATCAATACTTTGGCTCGATCCGTGAGCGTGTCGGCGAGTTTATGGCAGACCTCAACGTTGAGCTGTGGAAAATGGGCATCACCGTTACCACGCAGCACAACGAAGTCGCGCCCGCGCAGCATGAGCTGGCCCCGATCTACACAACCGCGAATATCGCCGTCGACCAGAACCAGCTTGCGATGGAGACGATGAAGCGCGTCGCCACCAGACACGGCTTGGTCTGTCTGCTGCATGAGAAGCCCTACGCCGGCGTCAATGGCTCCGGTAAGCACAACAACTGGTCCATTGGCACAGATAAGGGTGAGAACCTGCTCGATCCGGGCGACACGCCGAACGAGAACCTGCAGTTCCTGCTGGTGCTCGCGTGTATCATGAAGGCCATTGACCGTCATGCCGATCTGCTCCGTCAGTCCGCGGCCAATCCGGGGAATGACCACCGTCTCGGCGCACAGGAAGCGCCTCCTGCCATTGTCTCTATGTTCCTTGGCGATCAGCTTGAAGACGTCGTGGAGCAGATCGTGGAGAAGGGCGTCGCGGCCGAGCATTTGTCCGGCGGCAAGCTGAATACCGGCGTTTCCACCGTCCCGGTGCTTGATGCCGACGCGACCGACCGCAACCGCACTTCGCCGTTCGCGTTCACCGGCAACAAGTTTGAATTCCGTATGGTCGGCTCGTCCGATTCCATCGCCATGCCGAACACCACGCTCAATACCGTTGTTGCCGAGTCGTTCTGCGAGGCGGCTGATGCGCTTGAGAAGTCCGAGAATTTTGAAGAGGACTGCAAGAGGTACATCGCCGATACGATGAAGGAGCATCAGCGCATCGTGTTCAATGGCAACGGCTACTCCGACGAGTGGGTGGCCGAGGCGGAGCGCCGCGGTCTGCCGAACATCCGCTCCATGGTCGAGGCGACTGGCGCCCTTTCCACGAAGAAAGCCATCGCGCTGTTTGAGAAGTTTGGCATCTTCACAAAGGCCGAGCTGCTTTCGCGCGAGGAGATCGCTTATGAGGGCTACGCCAAGAACATCAACATTGAGGCGCAGACCATGATCCACATGGCCGGTAAGAAGTATGTCCCGGCTGTTGTGAAGTACACCACCATGCTTGCCGAGTCCATCAACGCCGTCGCCAAGGCGTGCCCGGCGGCGGACGTCACCGTGCAGCAGGAGCTGCTTACCCGCGTCAGCGCCCTGCTGACCGAGATGCAGACCGCGCTGACCGCGCTTGTGGAAACGACTGGAAAGGTCAATGCGCTTGAAGAGACCAAGGCGATGGCGTTCGGCTTCCATGAGGAGGTCGTTCCAGCGATGGCGCGCCTGCGCAAGGCGGTCGACGAGCTTGAGCTGATCGTCGACAAGAGCGTCTGGCCGGTGCCGACCTATGGCGATCTGATGTTCGAGGTATAATCACAGAATTTGCAATTAAAATAATATTTTTTTCAAAAATGGAGCAGCGTCCTCTGCAGTGCAGAGGACGCTGCTTTTTCTGCATTTGCAGAAATTAAAGCTGAAATTCTTGCAAAAATGAAAGAAATGAATGGCTTTATTCAATGATTTCTCTTAAAATATGAAATTTATAATATTAAAACTTGCAAAAATGAGTTGACACATACGGTGCGAAACGCTATAATGGTTTTCGTAAGACGGAACAAGAATGAAATATTTTTAATATAATATTTCAAATCAGAGGCGAGCGACAAGGCTGCGCCACAAGATCGCGTACATGTGAACGCAGACGGAGGTTCCAAACGCGTTCTGTGTAATAGAAATGTCTAACAGGAGGGTATTGGAATGGATATGTCGATTTGGTTCCTGATCGGTGCGGTGCTGGTATTCTTCATGCAGTGCGGCTTTGCCATGGTGGAGACGGGCTTTACCCGCGCAAAGAACGCCGGCAACATCATCATGAAAAATCTGATGGATTTCTGTATCGGCACAATTGTTTTTATGGTACTTGGCTTCGGCCTGATGATGGGCGAGCATGTGCTGTTTGGCCTGATTGGCAAGCCGGACTGGGGCATGTTCACAGACTTTAAGACCTTTGACTGGTCGAGCTTTGTGTTTCAGCTCGTGTTCTGCGCGACCGCGGCGACCATCGTCTCCGGCGCTATGGCCGAGCGCACCAAGTTCTCCGCCTATTGCATCTACTCTGCGGTGATCAGCCTGGTCGTTTACCCGATCGAAGCTGGTTGGGCCTGGGGCGGCGGCTGGTTGTCCGAGCTGAGCTTCATCGACTTCGCCGGTTCCACCGTTATTCACATGGTCGGCGGCATTTCGGCGCTCGTCGGCGCGATCATCGTCGGGCCTCGTATCGGCAAGTTTACATACGATAAAAACGGCAAAGTCATCAAGGCCAACGCGATCCCGGGCCACTCCCTGACGCTCGGCGCGCTTGGCGTATTTATCCTTTGGTTTGCCTGGTACGGCTTCAACGGCGCCGCGGCAGCGGATGTTGGGGAGCTGGCTCAGATCCTCGGCACGACCACCATTGCACCGGCCGTTGCCACGGTCGTCTGCATGATTTTCACCTGGATCAAGAACGGCAAGCCGGACGTCGGCATGTGCCTGAACGCATCCCTGGCCGGTCTCGTCGCCATCACTGCCGGCTGCGCAAGTGTCGACGCACTTGGCGCGGTCATCATCGGCGCAGTTTCCGGCGTCCTGGTCGACCTGGTGGTCGAGCTGCTTGACAAGAAGCTGCACATTGACGATCCGGTCGGCGCTGTCGCTGTCCATTGCGGCAATGGCATCTGGGGCACCATCGCAGTCGGCTTATTTGCGGAGAATGAGAAGTACGGCTCGCTTGGTCTGTTCTACGGCGGCGGCTTCCATCAGCTCGGCGTGCAGCTCCTTGGCTTCGCCGCCATCGCCGTTTACACTGCGGTCTGCATGACCATCGTGTTCCTCATCATTAAGAAGACCATTGGCCTGCGCGTGACGGCCGCGGAGGAGGTCGAGGGTCTTGACGTGAACGAGCATGGCCTCGCCAGCGCCTATGCCGACTTCCTGCCGCTCACCCCATCGATCGCGGCGGAGTCCACCGGCGCCGTCGATCTGTCCAATCTCGAAATCGTTCCGCTTGAGATGGTTCCTGCCGTATCCGAGCATAAATTCACCCGCGTCAGCATCGTCTGCAGTCAGGAGCGCTTTGGCGTCCTGAAGGATACGATGGCGGCGATCGGCGTGACCGGTATGACTGTCTCGAACGTCATGGGCTGCGGCACGCAGAAGGGCAAGTCCGGCCAGTATCGCGGACTTGAGACAACGATGAACCTGCTGCCGAAGATCAAGGTCGACATCGTGGTCTCCAAGGTTGACCCGGCGCTCGTCGTGGCGGCTGCCAAACGCGCGCTCTACACCGGCAACGTCGGCGATGGCAAGATATTCCTCTACGACGTTGAGGACGTCGTCCGGATCCGCACCGGTGAGCAGGGCTACGATGCGCTGCAGAACGAGCGCGAATGACCGTTGACGATCGTTCCGCCATGGGCTACAATCGGAAGCGGGTAAATACCTGAATTGGTGGGGCGACCCAGAGCCGCCCCCTTTTCTGATTGGAGGAGCAAACCATGCACTTTACCAAAATGCAGGGCATTGGCAATGATTACATCTATGTCAATTGTTTTGACGAGTCGGTGGAGAATGCCCCGGCGTTGGCCCGGCGGCTGTCCGACCGCCATTTCGGCGTCGGCTCAGACGGGCTGATCCTCATCGCGCCGTCGGAGAAAGCGGATTTCCAGATGATCATGTACAACGCGGACGGCTCGCGCGCGCAGATGTGCGGCAATGGCATCCGCTGTGTGGGCAAGTACGTCCATGACCGCGGCCTGACTGATCAGACGACTGTCACGGTGGAGACGCTTGCGGGCGTGCTGACGCTTGAGCTGCACCTCGGCGCCGGCGGCTGCGTGGAAACTGTCACGGTCGACATGGGCGAGCCGATCCTGGAGCCGGCGCGCATCCCGGTAGCGGCGCCCGGCGCGCGCGCAGTCGCGCTGCCGCTTGAGGCGGCGGGAAAGACCTGGCGTGCGACATGCGTCTCAATGGGCAACCCGCATGCCGTGATCTTCGTCGACGATCCGGATGTGCTCGACCTGCCGGCCATCGGCCCGCTGTTTGAACAGCATCCGATCTTCCCGGAGCGAACGAATACGGAATTTGTACAGGTCGTCTCCGACGGCATGCTGAAGATGCGCGTTTGGGAGCGCGGTGCGGGCGAGACGCTCGCCTGCGGAACCGGCGCATGTGCCGCGCTCGTTGCGGCCGTGTTGACGGAACGATGCGGCTGCAATGCAATCTTGAAACTACGCGGCGGAGACCTTGCAATTTCGTGGAATGTACAAAATAACCATATTTTTATGACTGGCCCCGCTGCATTTGTATTTGACGGCGATGTGGAAGCGTAGTATAATAAAACAACAACAGCGCTAAAATGCAACTTTTTGAATTTATTCCTGCAAAGGAGAGAATGAAATGGCAAAGCTGAATGCAAATTATCTGAAGCTTCCCGGCAGTTATCTGTTTTCAGAGATCGCCCGCCGCGTCGCGGTATACTCTGACGCGCATCCGGAAGTTGATTTGATCCGTCTCGGCATCGGCGATGTGACAAAGCCGCTGGCGCCCGCGGTGATCGAAGCGATGCACAAGGCCGTCGACGAGATGGCCTGGGAGGACTCGTTCCGCGGTTACGGCCCGGATCACGGCTATGACTTTCTGGTGAATGAGATCGCCCGCTGCGACTATGGCGCGCGCGGCGTCTCGATCGACCCGGACGAGATCTTCGTCTCTGACGGCGCAAAATCCGACTGCGGCAACATCGGCGACATCTTCGACACGGACAATATCGTTGCCGTCTGTGATCCGGTCTATCCGGTCTATGTCGACACCAACGCGATGGCCGGCCGCGCCGGCGAATATCTGACAGACGAGGGAAAGTGGTCGATGATCGTTTACATGCCCTGCACCGCCGAAAACAACTTCGAGCCAGCCCTGCCGGAAACGCACGTTGACCTCATTTATCTGTGTTACCCAAACAACCCGACCGGCGTCACTGCCACGCGCGAGCAGCTTGCGCGCTGGGTCGCCTATGCGCGTGAGCACGAGGCGGTCTTGCTGTTCGACTCGGCCTATGAGGCGTTTGTCACCGACCCGGATGTGCCGCACAGCATCTTCGAGATCGAGGGCGCAAAGGAGTGTGCGATCGAGTTCCGCAGCTTCTCCAAGACGGCGGGCTTCACCGGAACGCGCTGCGCATACACTGTGGTGCCAAAGGCGCTCAAGCGCGGCGGCGTGAGCCTGAACAGCCTCTGGGCGCGCCGTCAGAGCACAAAGTTCAACGGCGTGTCGTATATCGTCCAGCGCGGCGCGGCCGCCGTTTACACGCCGGCGGGACAGCAGCAGACGCGCGAGACGATCGCGTTCTACCTGAACAACGCGAAGATCATCCGTGAGGGTCTGTCCAACGCCGGTCTGACGGTCTACGGCGGCCGGAATGCGCCGTACATCTGGTGCAAAACTCCGAACGGCATGCCGTCGTGGGACTTTTTTGATCTGCTGCTCCAGCAGGCGAACGTTGTCACCACACCGGGCGCAGGCTTCGGCCCGAGCGGCGAGGGCTATATCCGCCTGACTGCATTCGGCGGCGCCAAGGCGACCGAACAGGCGGTGGAGCGCATCATCCGGCTGCTCGGCAAGTAAACGCGGAAAGGGAGATCCACGATGAGACAGGACAACTATTTCCAAGCTGAAGGAGAGTGCCACCAGGTCGTCTCTCCGCTCTACGACCCGCGCTTTGAGCACGATAACTGCGGCATCGGCGCGATCGTCAATCTCGACGGCAAGAAGGATCATGAGACGGTCGGCAACGCGCTGGCCATTGTCGAGCGGCTTGAGCACCGCGCCGGCCGCGATGCCACTGGTGAGACCGGCGACGGCGTCGGCATCATGCTCCAAGTGCCGCATAGATTCATGAAGAAGGTGACGGCGCCGCTCGGCATTGAGCTTGGCGGCGAGCGCGACTACGGCGTTGGCATGTTTTTCCTGCCGCAAGACGAGCTGACACGCAACCGCGCGAAGAAGACCTTCGAGACGATCGTCCGCAAGGAGGGAATGCAGTTCCTCGGCTGGCGCGACGTGCCGGTCGACCCGGAGATCCTCGGCAAGCGTGCGCGCGACTGTATGCCGGTCATCCAGCAGGCGTTCATCCGGCGTCCGCAGAACGTTGCGCGCGGGCTGGACTTTGACCGCAAGCTGTATGTGGCGCGCCGCGAGTTCGAGCAGAGCAACGAGGAGACCTATATCCCGTCGCTCTCGAGCCGCACGATCGTCTACAAGGGTATGTTCTTGGTCAAACAGCTCCGGCTGTTTTACCTCGACCTGCTCGATGCTGACTGCGAGTCTGCCATTGCCATCGTCCACTCCCGTTTCTCCACCAACACCAATCCGAGCTGGGAACGTGCGCACCCAAACCGCTTCATCGTCCATAATGGCGAGATCAATACAATCCAGGGCAATGCCGACCGTATGCTCGCCCGCGAGGAGTCTATGAAGGCCGGCGCGTTCCAGGAGGCGGACTTCGATAAGATCCTTCCGGTCGTCAACACGGCCGGCTCGGACTCCGCCATGCTCGACAACACGCTTGAATTCCTCGTCATGAGCGGCATGGAGCTGCCGAAGGCCGTTATGATCACCATTCCAGAGCCATGGGAAAACAATAAGACGATGGACTACAAAAAGCGTGATTTCTACCAGTATTACGCTACGATGATGGAGCCGTGGGACGGCCCTGCATCCATCCTGTTCTCTGACGGCGATATCATGGGCGCGGTGCTCGACCGCAACGGCCTGCGCCCAAGCCGCTACTATATCACGGACGATAACCGCCTGATCCTTGCCTCCGAGGTGGGTGTGTTCGACCTGCCGGCGGAGAAGATCGTCAAAAAGTCGCGCCTGACACCGGGCAAGATGCTGCTTGTCGACACCGTGCAGGGGCGCGTGATCGAGGACGACGAGATCAAAATGCGCTATGCCTCCGGCCAGCCCTACGGCGAGTGGCTTGATTCGCAGCTCGTCGAGCTTGATTCGCTCGGCGTGCCGAACCAGAAGCCGCAGACATACGGCAGAACGGAGCGCATTCGGATGCTCAAGGCGTTCGGCTATACATATGAGAACCTCAAGACTGCCATCGAGCCGATGGCGCTGACCGGCTCTGAGCCGACCGCGTCGATGGGCATCGACACGCCGCTGGCTGTGCTCTCCGACCAGCATCAGCCGCTGTTCAACTTTTTTAAGCAGCACTTCGCACAGGTCACGAACCCGCCGCTCGACGCCATCCGCGAGGAGATCGTCACGTCGAGCACGGTCTATCTCGGCTCTGATGGCAACATTTTGCAGGAGAGAGAGGAAAACTGCCACGTCTTGCGCGTGGCCAGTCCAATCCTGACCAACCTTGATCTGATGCGCATCCGCAATATGAAGAAGGACGGCTTCAAGGTCGAGACGATTTCCATTCTTTATTATAAGGGCACCAGTCTGGAGCGCGCGCTTGAGCACATCCAGAACTCGGTCGACCGCGCCTACCGTGACGGTGCGAATATCATCATCCTGTCCGACCGCGGTGTGGACGAGACGCACGTTGCCATCCCGTCGCTTCTGGCGGTGTCCGCGACGGCGAAATACCTTGTCCGCACGAAAAAACGCACAGCGGTCGCTCTGATCCTGGAGAGCGGCGAGCCGCGGGAGGTGCACCACTTTGCCACCCTGCTCGGCTACGGCGCAAGCGCGATCAATCCGTATCTGGCCTACGAGGCCATCGACTATATGATCGATGAGGATCTGCTGGATAAAGACTACTATATGGCCGTGCAGGACTACAATAAGGCCGTCTGCTCCGGTATCGTCAAGATCGCCTCAAAGATGGGCGTCTCGACCGTGCAGTCGTATCAGGGCAGCCAGATCTTTGAGGCCATCGGCATCGAGAAGGACGTCGTTGACAAGTATTTCACGGGAACGGTCTCCCGTGTGGGCGGCGTCGGCTTGAAGCAGATCGCCGAGGATGCTGAGGCGCTCCATTCGCAGGCGTTCGACCCGCTCGGCCTGTTCGTGGAGAATTCGCTCCCGTCTGACGGCGGCCACAAGTTCCGCGCCGGCAAGGAGACGCATCTGTACTCGCCGATGATCATCCATCTGCTGCAGAACGCCTGCTGGACCGGCAGCTATGAGAAGTTCAAGGAGTACACCACGCAGGTCGACCGCCGCGAGACGATCCACACGCTGCGCGGCGCGCTTGAGTTCGTCTTTGACCCGAATGGCGGCGTCCCGATCGACGAGGTCGAACCGGTCGAGTCCATCGTCAAGCGCTTCAAGACCGGCGCGATGAGCTTTGGCTCGCTCTCGAAAGAGGCGCACGAGTGCATGGCCATCGCGATGAACTCCATCGGCGGTAAGTCGAATACCGGTGAGGGCGGCGAGGATCCCGCGCGCTTCCGCGTCGGCGCAGACGGACTCAACCGCAATTCCGCGATCAAGCAGGTCGCATCCGGCCGCTTCGGCGTGACCTCGGCATA
>CAZJBT010000008.1:0-25737 GCA_964544345.1 uncultured Oscillospiraceae bacterium | reverse complement strand
CTGCCCGCGCCGCGAACTGCGATGAGTTTGTCCAGCGGCTGCCGCAGGGCTACCAGACCCCGATTGGGGAAAACGGCACCCGCCTCTCCGGCGGCGAGCGGCAGCGCATTTCCATTGCGCGGGCGCTGCTGAAGGATGCCCCCATTGTCCTGCTCGACGAGGCCACCGCCAGCCTGGATGTGGAGAACGAGACCAAGGTGCAGGGAGCGCTGTCCCGGCTGCTGGTAGGCAAGACGGTGCTGGTCATCGCCCACCGGATGCGCACGGTGGAGGCGGCGGACAGGATCGTTGTGCTCTCCGGCGGCCGGGTGGCTGAGGAGGGCGCGCCGGCGGAGCTGATGGCTCGGAACGGGCTGTACTGCAGGATGGTGGAGCTTCAGCGGCAGAGCGCCGGCTGGCGGCTGCAATAGGGAGCCGCCTGGCGGCACGCCAAAAAGCCCGCCGCTTGCCGCGGCGGGCTTTTTACCTGCGTGGTTTACTACGGCTGCGTCTCGCGGATCGGTGCGTTATTTGCAGCAGCGCATAAAGCCGGAGGGTTTCAATTTGGGATGGTTTGCATATAGATGGGGTTAGAGTTCTCCTTCGGGCATCCCTGATAGTTTGGTCAGTGCTTTTGAATTCGCGAAATTTCCTCCTTTGTAAATTTCGCGAAATCAGAGGATTAGAGAATTGTTGCGGCGTCGGAAAATCGCTATGATATGTTGCATTTGTCGGGCGCGATCGACCAGAAACACGAATTCGTTATTGAAAAAAATTCGGCTTTATGTTATTCTGTCAGAACAAATCAACAATTGGCACGAAATTCTATGTAACTCATCCAACGAAAACACCCTGACCTCCCCATTCAGAATAACGGCATTTTACAGAGAGAATTTCGGTCATTCGCGCTGGGATCTCTTTTTCTATGCCCGCGCATCCCCGCCTGCAGCGATATGAAGGCGTCGCAGCGTTCGCGGAAGCTTGCAATGGGCGGCGGCAATTTGCGAGTGGGGCGAGGTGCGGCGAGGACGCGGCAGACGCAGGCATGGAGTCCGTATTTTCGCCGGGGAGAGTGAGGAGTTTTGCTGGGGGGTCAACATTTGAGGAGGTCTTCCATGGGAAAGCTATTTGGAACCGACGGTATTCGCGGCGTTGTCAACGAAACGCTCGACGCGCCGCTGGCCTACCGCATCGGGCAGGCCGCGGCCATTGCCTTTGGCGAGGCCGGCGAACAGAAGCCGCTGTTCGTCATGGGTCAGGACACGCGCATCTCGTCCGATCTCTTGGCGGGTGCGCTGACTGCGGGCATCTGTGCCTGCGGCGGCAATGTGATGAACCTCGGCGTCATCCCGACGCCGGCTGTTGCCTTCCTGACTGTACGCAACCGTGCGTGCGCAGGCGTTGTGATCTCCGCGTCGCATAATCCCTTTGAGCACAACGGCATCAAGCTCTTTTCCGGCGCGGGCTTCAAGCTCTCGGACGAACTCGAATCGCGCATCGAGGAGCTGGTGCTCTCCAACAGCCCGCTTCCTGTCAAGACGCACGGCGAAGTCGGCCGCTGCGTCGTTGGCAAGGGGCAGAAGGAGCGCTATCTCGATCATCTGGCCGGCACTGTGCCGGAGCGGCTGGGCGGCCTTCGTGTCCTGTTCGATTGCGCCAACGGCGCGTCGTCCGCCACGGCGCGCGATCTGTTCACGCGGTTCGACCTTGAGACCGACTTTATCCACGATACGCCGAACGGCGTCAACATCAACGACGGCTGTGGCTCCACGCATCTGGAGAGTCTGTCCGAGGCAGTCGTCTCCGGCGGCTTCGATATTGGGATCGCTTTTGACGGCGACGCCGATCGCTGCCTCGCGGTCGACGAGCTGGGCCGCGAAATTGACGGTGACAAGATCATGGCCATCTGCGCGTCGGCGATGCATGAGGCGGGCGATCTCAAGAGGGGGGGCTTTGTGGCGACTGTTATGTCGAACCTTGGCCTGCATAAATACGCTGCGGCGCATGGGATGCAAATACTCTGTGCACAGGTCGGCGACCGCAATGTTCTGGAGTTGATGCAGAAAGAGGGCATGGCGCTCGGCGGTGAGCAGTCGGGTCATATCATCTTCCTTGACCATATGACGACCGGGGACGGCCAGCTCGCGGCGTTGCAGCTTCTGCGCATCCTCTGCTGGCGCGGCGAGAAATTGAGCGTCCTTGCAGACGCTGTGGAGCGCTACCCGCAGGTGCTGGTCAACGTCGCTTGGACAGGCGGCGCGGAGGAAAAGCAGCAGGTGACGGCCATCCCGGCTGTGGCGGATGCCATCGCGCAGGCCGAACGTGAGCTGGGAAACGACGGACGTGTTCTTGTGCGGCCCTCCGGTACCGAGGCGCTCATTCGCGTGATGGTCGAGGCCGGCGATGCGTCCCTTGCGGCCAGTTACGCACGAAAAATCGCTGAAACCATCGAAAACGTACAAAAATAAGGATAAATTCAAAATATTTTTCATTTACTATTGACAAAATGATGGGCGGATGGCTATAATACTAATGAAAAAGGGGAACAACTGCAAAAATGAAGGAAGCAAGAACTGAAGCGAGTGATGAGCAGCTTTGTTCCCAGGCCAAAGCGTCACAGGCAGCGCTCGAAGAATTGATTGAACGCTGCGGTTGTTTGGTTCGCGCCTGCGCACGTCCGTATTTCCTGGCGGGCGGCGACAGCGAGGATCTACTGCAGGAGGGAATGGTCGGACTGCTCTCGGCCATTTCAAGCTATGAGCCGTCGCGCGGCGTTCCGTTCCGCGCGTATGCTGCTTCCTGCATCCGCAGCCGGATCGTCTCTGCGGTTCGGTCGTCTCTTTCGGGCAAGAACCGCCCGCTGAACGATGCGATTTGTCTTGACGCTGACTACTTGCCCCAGCCGGGGCCGGAGGAAGAATTCCTCCGGCGGGAAGAAACCGAAGTATTCCTCTCAGCCCTGACGCAGTCCTTGTCTGCACTGGAGCGGCAGATTCTTCCGTTGTATCTGGAAGGAAGAACCTACCGGGAAATCGCGGCTCAGATCGGAAAGCCTGAAAAATCCGTGGACAACGCGGTGCAGCGCATCCGAGCCAAAGCAGGCCGCCAATCCCATCTGGCGTAAACGGCGTAGCCGTTCGCAAATACAGACCCTGTTGGACCGACCATTTGGGCATTCGTCAGGGCAAAACCTTTGATTAAGAGAGGAAAAGAGCAAATGTACGAAGACAAGACCTTAGTGTGCAAAGAGTGCGGCGCGGAGTTTGTGTTCACCGCCGGTGAGCAGGAGTTCTATGCCGAACGCGGCTTCCAGAACGAGCCGCAGCGCTGCAAAGCCTGCCGTGATGCCCGCAAGAACGCGGCTCGTGGCCCGAGAGAGTATTTCACTGCTGTCTGCGCTTCCTGCGGCGGCGAGGCGAGAGTCCCGTTCGAGCCGAAGACCGATCGGCCGGTCTATTGTAGCGACTGCTATGCCCGCATGCGTGGCCAGAACTGAATGACACACCTTGCAGGCGTCTCAGGATCCTGAGACGCCTGCTTTTTGTGGACGCCTATAAAAAACATCCGTATGGCTGATACGAAAGCCATACGGATGTTTTCATTTCAATTCTCAGTTGTTGTTCGCGCCGCTGTCATAGGTGGAGCCGGCGTTGGTGTGCAGGGAGTCGATTTCCAGGCGGAGCGCATTATAGACGCTGTCGCTGACGCGATCCTCCGCGCCGCCGATATACTTGTCGATCTCGGCATAGGTGTCGAGCAGGACATAGCGATCCTCCGCACCGTCGCCGTTGTCACAGATGTAGATCGGCACATAGTCCACCTTGGAGATCTTCGTCACGCCGTCGGTGGACTTGGTGAATTCGAGATTGAGCACCACGCTGTCCTGCGTGTAGTCAGCAGTCATGCTGGAGAGAAAGTTGCCCAAAGAGTAGGCCAGAAAAACCTCTTTCTCTACGCCGTCAGTGGTGGTGACGGTACGCTGCTCCATCGAGCCGACCATATGACTGTGGCTGCCGAGGATCACATCCACGCCGTTTTCAAACATCAGCGTGGCGATCTGCTCCTGCGTAGAGCTTGGCTCGAGCTCGTATTCGGTGCCCCAGTGCACCATTGCAATGATAACGTCGACCTCCAGCGCCTTAGCGGCATTGATGCTCTCGAGGATCGCGGTAGTGTCGACCTGCGAGTAGTTCGAGTAGTAATCCTTATAGAGCACATCGACGCAATACTCCGAACCATCGGGCAGATACATGTTGTTGACGCCCTTGGTGTAGGCGATAAAGGCAAATTTGATGCCGTTGACTTCCTTGACCAGAACACCGGCGTTCTCCTCTTTGTCGGATTCGGTGTAGTAGGTGCCGACCGCGTCCATACCGGCGGCGGTGACATAGTGGATCGTGCTGGCCAGGCCGGTCAGACCGTTCTGAATGGAGTAGGTATTGGCGGTCTGTAGAATATCAAAGCCGACTGCGGCCAAATCGCTTGCCAGCGACTCCGGCGCGTTGAAGTTCGGGTAGCCGCTGTAGGTGCCGCCGCTGAATGTGGTTTCCAGGTTGCCGACCGTCAGGTCGGAAGAGGAGAGCAGCTCTGCGATGCCGGCGAAGCAGTGCGAGAAGTCATACGAGCCGTCGGCCTGTTTGGCGTCTTCGATCTGCGAGTCGTAGACCATGATATCGCCGACGGCAGAGAGCGTCGCGGTGGCTGAGGGCTCCGCCAGATCCAGCCCGACGTTCGGGTCTTCGTCCTCCGGCTGCTGCGCCTGGTTCTGCGATGCAGAAAACGCCTCGATGGCGGCGATGATGGCTTCCTTATCGTCTTCGATGCCAGTCAGATCAACGCCTAACTCCTCCGCCCGCGTGGTCAACTCTTCGACTGTCATGTCGGCCAACGCCTTTTCTTCGGTGTCATCGTCTCCGCCGCAGCCCTTGACAATCAGCACGATAATCAGGATCAGAACAAGCGCGAGCACCGCATAAATGATCCGCTGGCGCATCTGACGTTTCCGCTTCAGCTCCAGCCGCTTTTTTCTTCGTTCCTCCAGGCGCTGCCTGTATTCGTTTTCCTGTTCATCCATGCGCAGTCCCTCCTCTATATAAACTCAATATGATTATACATGAGAACAGCCGACAAAACAACGGAAATTTTTCTTTCTTTTGACGGGTTTTGGGCCGTTTTGGTTCCCAATGGACACAAAATGTGCGTAGAATTGGCCAAAGCCGCGCTGGCTCAGAGCCAGAAACAGGCGCTTGGCGCGGACACGAATGTGTGATATACTGTTGAAAAAAGCGGAAAGGGGCAAGCTATGCAGACCAAAGAGAAAAATCAGTCGGTTTTGCTGCGTGTGGTGCTGTTTGTGCTGACGCTTGCGCTCATCTGCGGCGCGGCGCTTATTGTGCGCCGCAGCCTTGGCGGCGAAGAGGAAGTACCTCCTGCGGAGGACGTGGGGGAGGAACCGGAAAAGCAGGAGCATGCGGCGCTTCCGGAAAATGGCTATGACCTGTCCGCGTTTTCCGTGCAGGACGGCTTTATGACCTACAGCGGCGAGGGGACGGTCTATTCCGGCATCGACGTTTCGCAGCATCAGGGCGAGATCGACTGGCAGGCCGTCGCGGACGCAGGCATTGATTTTGCTGTCATCCGCGTTGGCAATCGCGGTACGTCGGATGGCAACCTCTCACTCGATGAGTATTTCACGGTCAACATTGAAGGCGCCGCTGCGGCGGGCATTCCGGTCGGCGTGTACTTCTTCTCCCAGGCCATCAGCGAGCAGGAGGCGCGGGAGGAGGCCCGGTTCGTACTCACCTGGATCAAGGGCTATGACTTGGGTCTCCCGGTCTATTATGACTGGGAGGATGTGGCGTGGGAGGCTCGTACTGACGGGATGGATCCCATCACCCTGACCGCGTGCGCAAAGGCTTTTTGCAGCGAGGTCGCCGCGGCGGGCTATCGTGCGGGGCTATATTTTAACCAGACATTTGGCTATCAGGAGTTCAATCTGACCGAATTGCAGGAGTATACCTTCTGGCTGGCCAGCTACTCTGATACGCCGGATTTCCAGTACCACTTCGATGTGTGGCAGTATTCCGCCGAGGGCGCGGTGCCGGGCATCGACGGCCCGGTGGATCTCAATCTGAGTTTCACTGATTTCCGCGAGGAGGAATAGTCGAAGCGCAAGCGCCTGAAGAGCCTCCTGCTTCTTCGGGCGCTTTTTGCTGTCCAAAACGGAGCTATACTTTACAGCAGGAAAAGCAAGCAAAGGCCGAAATGCTGATCAGAACAAAGCAGATGCAGCAGAATTCCAGCGCCGCCGCGCCGCCCCATTCTGGGCGAGCAGCTCTGTGGCCGCTTCGATCGGCCGTTCGAAACTGCTTCTGTTGATCGAGCGGTGCGCGGATAAAAAACAGGCGGCAGAGCGTTGCTGCTCTGCCGCCTGCGGCAATCAATGTTATTCCTGTGCCAGTTCCGATTCCTTGCGTTTGAGCTGCCGATTGGTGCGCGCGATGATGATAATGGCAGCGACAAAGGTGATGATCGCGGCGCACGGCATGGAGATGAGCAGGCCGTAGATGCCGTTTTCCACGCCGAAAAGCGTGGTGGCGAGCTTCGGAAGCAGGATGGCCAGCGGCACCGCGAGAATGACCTCGCGCAGCAGCGACAGAAATGTGGATTCCACCGCCTTACCCAGCGACTGTAGGAAGATGAACGCGGCCTTGTTCACGCAGTCAAGCACCGTCATGCACAGGTAGATGCGGAAGGCGAGCTTGGCAAAGTCAAAGTAGACGTCCGGGTTGTCGGTGCCAAACAGGCTGATGAGCTGGACTGGGATCAGCTCGAAAAATAGGAGCGCGACAGCGCCGACAGCGGCCTCGCACAGCAGCAGGCGCTTCATCATGTCGCGGCAGCGGTCATAAGCGCAGGCGCCGTAGTTATAGCCGACGATCGGAATACAGCCGGCGGCCATGCCGACGACAATGGAAATGACGATCTGGTAGTATTTCATGACGATACCCTGTACGGCCATCGGAATGTCGGAGACCATCTTTCCGGTTTCCTCGTTCAGCGTTGCAAAAGCAGAGGTTGCGCCATATTTGGTGATCATGTTGTTGAGGACTGCCATTGAGAGAACCAGCGAGAACTGGCTGAGGAAGCTCGTAAAGCCGAGCGGAAGGAATTTCTTGATCAGCTTGCCGCTGAGCGGGAAGCTGCGGCGCGAGAGCTTGATCGTCTTCATGTGGAACAGGTAGACCAGGGAGATCACGGTGGTGACGACCTGGCCGAGTACCGTGGCGACGGCGGCGCCGGTGACGCCCCAGTGGAGAATGAAGATGGCGACCGGGTCGAGGATCACGTTGGTGATCGCGCCGGCGAGGGTCGCGACCATGGCGACGCGCGGGCTGCCGTCAGAGCGGATGATCGGGTTCATCGCCTGACCGAACATGTAGAATGGCACGCCGAGCGCGATCCAGAAGAAATAGTCGTCGGCATAGCCGCGGGTCAGCGCGGAGATATCGTCGCTGGCGCCGAACAGGGCGAGCAGCGGCGTTTTCCAGATCAGATAGACCGCCATCACAACGATGCCGGCGACAATGCTCAGCACGATGGCGTTGCCTACGCTCTTGTGCGCCTTTTCCTGATCGCCCGCGCCCAGGCTGATGGATACAAAGGAGCAGGCACCGTCGCCGATCATTGTGGCGATGGCGAGCGCCAGAACAGTAAGCGGGAAGACGATGCTGGTCGCGCTGTTGCCCTCTGCACCGACGCCCCAGCCGATAAAGATCTGGTCGACAATGTTGTAGAGTGCGGCGACAAGCAGCGAGATGATGCACGGGATCGAGTAGCTGCGCATCAGCTTGCCGACTTTTTCAGTCCGCAGAAAAGAATTGGTTCCGTTCATGAGTTTCCTTCCTCCAAGACAATTTGCGCGCACGGCTGTGCGCACGGCACAAAAAGAAACGAGCAGCTAAAACTGGTTTTACGCCGTTTCAGCTACTCGTTTGGATTTATTTTAACATGCCGGAGAGAAGTTTGCAAGCAGTGAAATTCGCACAATCCCGCGCCCGAACAGGGCGGTGCGGTTTGTGCCGGATGACCTCAGCGGGCTGGCTTGAAGCTGTCTTTCAGACTGACCGCGCGATTGAACACCGGATGCTCCGGCGTGGAATCGTGCGAGTCGACACAGAAATAGCCAAGCCGCATGAACTGGAACGACGGCGCAGTCTGCCCGGACGGCGCGGCCTCTACATGGCCGAAGGCAGACTCGATCTTGCAGCCGGTGAGCACCTCGAGCGAGTTCGGGTTGAGACAGTCGAGAAAGTTCTTGTCGCCCGCGTCCGGCTCCGGATCGGAGAACAGATTATCATACAGGCGCACCTCCACGTCGGCCGCCGTGGCCTGGTCGCACCAATGTAGCGTCGCGCCCTTGATCTTGCGCCCGTCGGCAGGATCCCCGCCGCGGCTGCTCGGGTCATAGGTCGCGAGCACCTCGGTCACGTTGCCGGCCTCGTCCGTGACGCAGCCGGTGCAGCGGATGAGGTACGCGCCTTTGAGCCGGCATTCCGGCCCGTCGGGGTACAGGCGCTTGTACTTCGGGATCGGCGCTGCGAGAAAGTCGTCTGCTTCGATCCAGAGATTGCGGGAGAAGGTGACCTCGTGTGTTCCCATCTCGGGGTGATTTGGGTGGTTTTCGAGCGTGAACGTTTCAGATCGATTCTCGGGATAGTTTGTGATGGTCAGCTTGACCGGCCGCAAAACGGCCATGACGCGTGTCGCGTGCTCATTGAGATCCTCACGCAGGCAATATTCCAGGAATGGATATTCCACAGTGGAATCTGCCTTGGCTACGCCGATGCGGTCGCAGAAATTGCGAATGGCGGCGGGGGTGAAGCCGCGGCGGCGCAGGCCGCACAGCGTAGGCATGCGCGGATCGTCCCAGCCGGAGACGCGCCCCTCCTCCACGAGCTGGCGCAGCTTGCGCTTGCTCATGACGGTGTAGTTGATATTCAGGCGGGCGAACTCGATCTGGCGCGGCTTGTGGTGCGGGATCGAGAGGTTGCTGACGACCCAGTCGTAAAGCGGGCGATGCGCCTCGTATTCGAGCGAGCAGAGCGAATGCGTCACGCCCTCGAGCGCGTCCTGGATCGGATGGGCAAAGTCGTACATCGGATAGATGCACCATTTGGAGCCCTGGCGGTGGTGCTCGATGTGGCGGATGCGGTAGAGCGCCGGATCGCGCAGGTTGAAGTTGCCGGAGGCAAGGTCGATCTTCGCACGCAGCGTCATTGCGCCGTCAGGGAATTCGCCGTTTTTCATCCGCTCGAACAGGTCGAGCGATTCTTCGACAGGCCGGTCGCGGTAGGGAGAACGGGCGGGGGTGCTGACGTCGCCGCGCATTTCGCGCAGCTCCTCGGGCGAAAGCTCGCAGACGTAGGCAAGCCCCTTTTTGATCAGCTCGACGGCGTACTGGTAGGTCTGCTCAAAATAGTCCGAACCGTAGAAGAAACGATCGCCCCAGTCGAAGCCGAGCCAGTGGATATCCTCCTGGATCGCGTCGACATATTCTGTGTCCTCTTTGGTGGGGTTCGTGTCGTCCATGCGCAGATTGCAAAGGCCGCCGTACTTCTCTGCGGAGCCAAAGTCGATGATGAGCGCCTTGCAGTGGCCGATGTGCAGGTAGCCGTTCGGCTCCGGCGGAAAACGCGTGTGTACCTGCATTCCCTCAAACTGCCCGCCCGGCGCGATATCCTCCTCGATAAACGCATGAATAAAGTTTTTTGAGACTTCCTCGGACATAGTGACACCTGCTTCAGTACAGTTTTGATAGAAAAACATTATATACTATTTTTTGCGGATTATCAATCCAGACAAAAAATTATCTGGGCAAATAGGCCAAAAAATGAAAATGACCCTATGCAAGACGGCTTTCGTATTATAAAATAAGATACAATAGAGCAATAATGATACAAAAGGAGATGATTCCCTTGGCACAGCCAAAATATAAAAGAGTTCTCTTGAAGATCAGCGGCGAGGCGCTCGCGGGCGAAGCGCGGCGAGGGTTGGACTTTGATGTCATCGGCGGCGTCTGCGACGTGATCAAGAAGTGTGTCGAGGCCGGCGTCGAGATCGGCATCGTCGTCGGCGGCGGCAACTTTTGGCGCGGCGTGAAAGACGGCGGCGGCCGCATGGAGCGCACCCGCGCAGACCATATGGGAATGCTTGCCACAGTCATCAACTGTCTCGCCATCGCGGACAGCCTCGAGCAGCGCGCTGTGCCGGTTCGGGTGCAGACGGCTATTGAGATGGATCGCATCGCGGAGCCGTATATCCGCGGCCGTGCCGTGCGCCATCTGGAGAAGGGGCGTGTCGTCGTGTTCGGCTGCGGCACCGGCAATCCGTTCTTCTCGACCGACACCGGCGCGGTTCTGCGTGCGGCGGAGATCGATGCGGACATTATCCTGCTCGCAAAGAACATCGACGGCGTCTACGACGCCGACCCGGCCAAGGTACCGACCGCAAAGAAGTTCGATGCGATCACATATGACGAGGTGCTTGCCAAACACCTGGAGGTCATGGATTCGACAGCGACCTCGCTGTCTATGGATAATCATATCCCGATTATGCTCTTTGCCCTGCAGGATCCGGAAAATATTTACCGCGCCGTCATGGGTGAGAAAATCGGCACAATCGTGAAGGGAGACTAAACAATGGCAGATTACAAGACATACACAGGAAGAATGGACAAGACGCTCGACGTGCTGGCCAGTGAATTCGCCTCCGTCCGAGCCGGCCGCGCCAATGCCGCAGTGCTCGATCAGGTCAGCGTGGAGTATTACGGTGTGCCGACGCCGATCGGCCAGGTCGCGTCGATTTCCTCGCCCGACCCGCGCACGCTGGTCATCCAGCCGTGGGACAACAGCCTGCTCAAGCCGATCGAGAAGGCCATCCAGGTCTCGGATGTCGGCATCAATCCGCAGAACGACGGCCGTGTCATCCGGCTGGTGTTCCCGCAGCTTACCGAGGAGCGCCGCAAAGACCTCACCAAGCAGGTCAAAAAGTATGCTGAGGAGGGCAAGGTCGCCATCCGCAACATTCGCCGCGACGCGATGGAGGCGTTTAAGAAACAGCAGAAGTCCGGCGAGCTGACCGAGGATGATCAGAAGAAGGCCGAAAAGGATATGCAGAACCTGACTGACCAGTACTGTGCCAAGATCGATGAGCTCTGTGTGAAAAAAGAAAAGGAACTGATGGAGATCTGATATGGCGCTCTTTCAGAAGAAAACCGGCGGCAATGCCGAGGGACGGCCTGTCCCTCGGCATATCGCCGTTATAATGGACGGCAATGGCCGGTGGGCAAAACGGCGCGGCCTGCCGCGCACGGCGGGTCACGCCGCCGGCAGCGAGACGTTCCGCACCATTGCAACCTATTGCAAGGACATTGGCGTGGAATATCTGACGGTCTATGCATTTTCCACTGAAAACTGGAAACGCTCAGAGGATGAGGTCTCGGCGATCATGAGCCTGCTGGAGAAATACCTGCTCGAGGCGCTCGAGAAGATGGAGCGCGACCGCGTGAAGATCTGCTTCTTCGGCGATCTGTCCCGACTCAGTCCGCGGCTTCAGACATTGACCGGACAGGCTGTCGAGAAATCGAAAACGTTTGACGGCGTGCAGGTCAATATCTGCCTGAACTACGGCGGGCGCGACGAGATCGTCCGCGCGGCTCGTTTGTATGCGCGCGCGTGCGCGGAGGGAACTGCAGAGCCGGATGAGCTAGACGAGGCGGTTTTCTCGGGGTATCTCTACTCTGCCGGCTTGCCCGATCCTGACCTGGTGATTCGTCCGAGCGGTGAGATCCGGATCTCCAACTTCCTGCTTTGGCAGTCGGCTTATGCGGAATACTATTTTACCGACGTCCTCTGGCCGGACTTCACGCCAGAGGAGCTGGAAAAGGCGATCGCCAGCTACAACAGCCGTTCGCGGCGATTTGGAGGCGTGTGATGAAACAGCGAATTCTGGTAGCGGTCGTCTGTGTGCCGCTGCTTCTGATCGTGATTTTATTCCTTCCGCCGATTGCGTTCACCATCGTGATGATGGCGCTGTGCGCGATCGGCGCGTGGGAGCTGATGCACCCAACGGGGCTGGTCGACAACGGCTGGATGCTGGGCTGCGGCATCGTGATGGCGGCGCTTGTGCCGCTTTGGTGCTACTTCGGCTGCGGGTTCCTGCCTGCGCTTGCGGGGCTGAGCGCGTTCAGCCTTGCGGTGTTTTGCGGTATGCTTCGTTTTCACGCGAGCGTGACGGCGCAGGGGATGTGCAGCACGTTTTTCGCCGGTGTGGTGATGCCGTTCTTCTTCAGCTCGCTGGTGCGGCTGCTCGTAGCGGAGGATGGGAGATTCCTCATCCTTGTTCCGATCCTGATCGCGTTCATCGCGGACGGCGGCGCGTATTTCGTGGGCCGCGCGATGGGAAAGCATAAGCTCGCGCCGGTCATCAGCCCGAAAAAAACAGTCGAAGGTCTGATCGGCGGGTATATTTTCGCGATCGCCGGCATGCTTTTATACTGTGTGGTGGTGCGGCTTGCGTTTGACCGCGAGGTCAGCTATCTTGTGTCGCTGCTCTGTGCGCTTGCCGGCGCAACGGTGTCGGTCATCGGCGATCTGGTCTTTTCCGTCATCAAGCGGCAGACCGGCATCAAGGACTACGGCCGCCTGCTGCCCGGTCACGGCGGCGTCATGGATCGCTTCGACAGCATGATCACGACAGCGCCGGCGGTGGAGGTCATAATGCTCCTGCTGCCGCTGCTGGGGTGACCGGGATGAGCAAGGTACTTTCCATCCTCGGCTCGACCGGCTCCATCGGCCGGCAGACGCTCTCGTGCGTCGATTCTCTGGGGCTTAAAGTAGCAGCTCTGACCGCTGGCTCCAATGTGGTGCGCATGGAGGAGCAGTGCCGGCGCTACCGGCCGCGTCTCGCCGTCATGGCGGAGGAGAACGCCGCGCGCGACCTCAAGACCCGCCTGGCCGATCTGCCGATCGAGGTCGCGTCCGGGCGTGAGGGCCTACTCGCCGCAGCGACGATGGCGGAGGCCGACACCGTGGTCACGGCCGTCATGGGGATGGTCGGGCTGGAGCCGACGCTCGCTGCGATCGCCCAGGAAAAGCGCATCGCGCTGGCCAACAAGGAGACGCTGGTCTGTGCGGGCGAGCGAGTCATGGCCGCTGCGCGCGAGCACGGCGCGGAGATCGTGCCGGTAGACTCCGAGCACTCCGCGATTTTCCAGTGCCTGCAGGGCTGCCGCGGCCGCGAGCAGATCAAACGCTTGATCCTGACGGCCTCTGGCGGGCCGTTCTTCGGGAAGACGCACGCGGAGCTGGAGACTGTGACGAGAGACGACGCGCTGCGCCATCCGAACTGGACGATGGGCCCGAAGATCACGGTCGACAGTGCGACGATGATGAATAAGGGGCTGGAGTTCATTGAGGCCATGCGGCTCTACAGCCTGCCGCCCGAGCAGGTCGCGATCGTCATCCACCGGCAGAGCGTGATCCATTCGCTCGTCGAATTCACCGACGGCGCGGTGCTCGCGCAGCTCGGCGTGCCGGATATGCGCATCCCCATCCAGTACGCGCTGACGTATCCGGATCGCGCGCCGTCGCCGGCCGCGCCGCTCGACCTGCTCGCTTGCGGCGCGCTGACGTTTGCTGCGCCCGATCAGGAGAATTTCCCGTGCCTGCCCCTTGCGCTGGACGCGGCGCGGCGCGGCGGTACCGCCTGCTGCACGCTCTCGAGTGCGAATGAGGACGCGGTGGCGCTGTTTCTGCAAGGAGAAATTGGGTTTTACGATATTCCGCGCCTGGTCGCCGGCGCGCTGCACGCGGCATGCTTCCGTGCGCAGCCGACCCTGGCGGAGATCCAGGAGGCCGACCGCGCGGCGAGAGAGTATGTCCAATCTCACAAATAAGGGTGAAGTGATTTGTATATTGTTCTTGCGATTCTGATTTTCGGCTTTCTGATCCTGATCCACGAGTTCGGCCATTTTATCGCGGCGAAGCTGCTTGGCGTGCAGGTGAACGAATTCTCGATTTTCATGGGGCCGAAGATCGTCCAAAAGCAGGGGAAGGAGACGCTGTACTCCCTGCGCTGTCTGCCGATCGGCGGCTACTGCGCGATGGAGGGCGAGGACGAGGATACCGGCAACCCGCGGGCGTTTGCGGCCAAGGCCTGGTGGCGGCGGCTCATCATTCTGGTCGCAGGTTCGTCCATGAATTTCCTGGCGGGATTTCTGGCGATCGTGGTGCTCGGCTCGATGGCTGCGGGCTTCTATGTGCCGGTCGTTACGGGCTTTAACGAGGGCTGCCCGATCGAGGGGACGCTTCAGACGGGTGACGAGCTTTATTCCATCGACGGCAGCCGCATCTATATCTATTCCGATATTGCGACGCTGCTCGAGCGCGGCGACGATACGGTCTATGACCTCGTCGTCGTTCGGAACGGCGAAAAGGTGTCGCTTCCCGGCGTGACGATGGAAAAGCGGGAATATACCGTGGACGGCGAGACGGTCTACCGTTATGGGCTCCTGTTCGGCGCGGAGGAAAAGACGGCGCTTGGCGTGCTCAAGAACGCATGGTACACGTCGGCCGACTTCGTGCGCATTGTCGTCTGGGGCTTACAGGATCTGGTTTCCGGCGCGGTTGGCCTGCGGGATATGTCCGGCCCGGTCGGCATTGTGCAGGTCGTTTCAGAAACAGGCAAAGCGTCGGAGAGCGTTGCTGCCGGCATAGAGAACGTCGTCTATCTCGGCGCGTTCATCGCTGTCAATCTCGCAGTGATGAATCTGCTGCCGCTGCCGGCGCTTGACGGCGGACGCGTGTTCTGTATGCTCGTCACGACCGTGATCGAGAAGGCGTCGAAGAAAAAGGTCAATCCGAAGTACGAGAGCTATATTCATGCGGCGGGCATGGTTCTGCTGCTGGGGCTGATGGCGGTGATCACGCTCTCGGACGTCGTGAAGCTGTTCCGGTGAGAAGAAAGGCGTGAGGCTCATGACCCGGCAGATTAGCGCCGGCGGCGTCACCATCGGCGGCGGCGCGCCAGTACGCATCCAATCGATGCTCAATACAAAAACCACGGATGTGGAGGGATGCCTGACCCAGATCGGGCAATTGCATGCGCTCGGCTGCGAAATCGTCCGTCTTGCCGTGCCGGATCGCACGGCGGCGGAAGCGTTTCCCCGCATTGCCGCGCGTTCGCCGCTGCCGCTCGTCGCGGATATCCATTTTGACTATAAACTTGCCGTCGCCTGCGCGGAGGGCGGCGCGGCCAAGATCCGCATCAACCCCGGCAACATCGGCGGCGAAAAAAACGTGCGCGCTGTGGCTGACGCCTGCCGCGCCAACGGCGTGCCCATCCGCGTCGGCGTCAATGGCGGAAGCCTGGAAAAGGAGCTGCTTGTCAAGTACGGCCACCCGACGCCGGAAGCGCTTGTCGAGAGCGCGTTTTCGCACATCGCGATGCTTGAAAGGTGCGGCTTTTTCGACCTCTGCGTGTCGATGAAGTCCAGCTCGGTACCGTTGACCATTGCGGCCTACCGGCTGTTTTCCGAGCGGTCGGAATATCCGCTCCACCTCGGCGTGACGGAGACCGGCACGCCGTATATGGGCGCCATCAAATCGGCCATGGGCATCGGCGGGCTGCTGTGCCTCGGCATCGGCGATACGATCCGCGTTTCGCTGACCGCCGATCCGGCAGAGGAGATCCGTGCGGCGAAGGCGATCTTGTCCGCGGCCGGCGTCCGGCGCTTCGGGCCGGAGATCATCGCGTGCCCGACCTGCGGGCGCACGAAGATCGACCTGATCGGACTGGCCGGCCAGGTGGAGAAAGCGCTGGAGGGCTGCGACGAGCCCATCACGGTCGCGGTCATGGGCTGCGTCGTCAACGGCCCCGGCGAGGCGCGCGAGGCCGACGTCGGCATTGCCGGCGGCGACGGCTGCGGCGTCCTATTCGTCAAGGGAGAACAAAAATGCAAGGTCGCGCAGGACGAGCTGCTTCCGACCCTGCTCGCGTATATCGATACACTGTGAGGAGACTATGAGCGAAGAAGTCAGATTGCTGGATCTGTTCTCGGGCTACGATCCCGAGGAACGGCGGACTGCGTGGGAGCAGGTCGTGGTGCGCCATGCGGAGATCGACCGGGCGGCGCGCGCCGTATCGGTCGATTTGGCGTCGGGTGTGTATCTCACGCTGCATGACTTGGAGCGGGCCGAGCAGGCGATCGAGCGGCTCTATGGCCTGCGCCGGCTGCGGCTCTCTCCGTCGTTTCCGCCTGAGACGCTCGGACAGATGGACTTCTCTGATGTCAGCCGCGTGCTCGAGGACGCGTTTTCTCCGTCTGCGGCCATCCTGGCCGGCTGCCGCTGGGAGCTGGAGGGCGACGAGCTGCGCGCACACCTGCGCGCAAACGGCGTCGACCAGATCACGCCGTACCTGCCGAGAGCCGAGCAGTTCCTGCGCGCGCGCTTCGGCCGAGAGATCCGCGTCTCGGTCATTCCGGGCAGCACAGCCGATGGCCGCGCGCTGTTCGAGGAGACTGAGCGGATCCGCCGCGAGGCGATGAAGCATATCCCCGCTGTGACCATCAAGGAGAAGCAAAAGGAGGACAGACCGGCCGCAATCTTTGGCCGCCCGTTCCGTGCCGAGCCGACCCCGATCGGCTCGCTGACGCTCGATATGTCGCGCGTCGCCATTGAGGGCACAGTATACGCGATCCAGCATCGCGAGCTGAAAAAACGCAATGCCTGGGTCGTCAGCTTCGATATGACCGATTACACCGGCTCGGTGCGCATCAGCCAGTTTATGGAGGCCGAGGAGGCCAAACCGGTGCTCGACGGAGTCAAGGTCGGCTCGTGGTATAAGATCCAGGGCCGCATGACCTTCGACCGCTACGACAACGAGACGGTCATGCAGCTCAACGCCATCATGAAGGCGAAAAAGCCTGTTCGCATCGACACTGCGGAGGAAAAGCGCGTCGAGCTCCACCTGCACACGAAGATGTCGTCGATGGACGCGCTGACCGACACGAAGGAGGCTGTCAAGCAGGCCGCCGCGTGGGGGCACCGCGCCATCGCCATCACCGACCACGGCGTGCTGCAGTCGTTCCCGGACGCGATGAAGGCCGCGAAGGGTACCAAGGTCGCCGGAACGGACGAGGAGATCAAAATTCTCTACGGCTGCGAGGCATATTTTGTCAACGACGTGGATGACCGTATCGTCGTTCACGGGACGCAGAACGTCCCGCTTGACGGCGAGTTCATCGCCTTTGACCTCGAGACGACTGGCCTGTCGCCGGAAAACGACGTCATCACCGAAATCGGCGCGGTCTTGTTCCGCGGCGGCGAACCGGCGGAGCATTTTCAGACCTTCGTCAACCCGCACCGCCGCCTGACGCAGAAGGTCGCGGAGCTGACCGGCATTACAGACCAGATGCTCTCCACCGCGCCAGAGCTTGACGAGGCGATCCCGAAGTTTCTGGCGTTCTGCGGCGATCGGCCGCTCGTTGCGCACAATGCGGACTTCGACACGAGCTTTATCGCGGCCGCATGCGATAAGCTCGGCATCGATTATGAGCCGACCTATCTCGACACGCTCATCATGGCGCAGAATATGCTGCCTGACCTCGGCAAATACAAGCTGAATATTGTGGCCGACGCGCTGAGTCTGCCTGATTTCAATCACCACCGTGCCGACGATGATGCGATGACTGTCGCGTACATGATACAGCGTTTTTTCTCGCGCCTCATCGAGGCCGGTGTGACCGAGACGGCGCAGATCAACCCGTATATGCAGACGCTGCGCTCCGGCAGCAGGCTGAAGGGCCGCCACGCGCGCCACATGATCCTGTTTGCAAAGAACCAGACCGGCCTGCGCAACCTCTACCGGCTGGTGTCCTATGCGCACCTGAAATACTTCCACCGCAATCCGTGCATCCCGAAATCGGAGCTGCTCCAGTGGCGCGAGGGGCTGATCATCGGCTCGGCCTGCGAGGCCGGCGAGCTGTTCCAGGCCATCGTCAGCCGCAAGAGCCATGCGGAGCTGCTCCGCATCGCGTCGTTCTACGATTTTCTGGAGATCCAGCCGTTGGCCAATAATAAATTTATGATCCAGCGCGGCACGGCGGCGGACGAGGAGCAGCTTCGCGAATTCAACCGAACAGTCGTCGCGCTCGGCCGTGAGCTGGATCTCCCTGTCGTCGCCACGGGAGACGTCCACTTCCTCGAACCGCAGGACGAGGTGTTCCGCCGCATCCTGCTCGCCACCAAGGGCTTCGACGACGCCGACCGCGAGCTGCCAATCTATTTCCACACCACAGACGAGATGCTGCGCGAGTTCGCCTATCTCGGCAAGGACACGGCCTATGAGGTCGTCGTAAAGAATCCGAACATGATCGCGGACATGTGCGAGCGGCTGAACCCGGTACCGAAGGGGCTGTTCGCGCCCAAGATCGAGAATTCCGTCGGTCAGCTCAAGGATCTGGTCTACGGCAGGCTGCACGAGCTATACGGCGAGCACCCGCCGGAGCTGATCCAGAAGCGCGTCGACCAGGAGATGCACGATATCATCTCCTGCCATTATGATGTGATTTATATGAGCGCGCAGAAGCTGGTGCAGAACTCGCTTGAGCACGGCTACCTCGTCGGCTCGCGCGGCTCGGTCGGCTCGAGCATTGTGGCGTACCTGTCAGGCATCACGGAGGTCAACTCCTTCCCGCCGCACTACCGCTGTCCTGCGTGTAAATACACGACCTTCGACGTCCCGGCGGAGTCGAAGTGCGGCGCGGATCTGCCTGACGCGGTCTGCCCTGAATGCGGCGCGCCGATGGCCAAAGAGGGCTTCAATATCCCGTTCGAGACGTTTCTGGGCTTCGGCGGCGACAAAGTGCCGGATATCGACCTGAACTTTTCTGGCGAATATCAGGCGCGCGCGCACGCGTATTGTGTCGAGATGTTCGGCGCCGATCATGTTTTCCGCGCGGGTACCATCGGCACGGTCGCGGAGAAAACGGCCTATGGCTACGTCAAGAAGTACCTGGCTGAGCGCGAGAAGACTGCGTCCAAAGCGGAGGAAAACCGGCTTGCGTCCGGCTGCGTCGGCGTCAAGCGCACAACGGGACAGCACCCGGGCGGCCTCGTCGTCATCCCGGCGGAAAACGAGATATGGGATTTTTGTCCCGTACAGCACCCTGCGGATTCGACCGACTCCGACGCGTGGATCACGACTCATTTTGAATACCACTCGATGGAGGAAAACCTGCTGAAGCTCGATATGCTCGGCCATGATGACCCGACCATGATCCGCATGCTCGAGGATCTGACCGGCGTGGACGCAAAGCAGATCCCGCTCGATGACAAGGACACCATGTCGATCTTTACTTCGTCGAAGGTGCTCGGCTACGAGAACGACCCGATCCTCGGCCCGACCGGCGCCGTCGCGATCCCGGAGTTCAACACCCGTTTTACCCGCGGTATGCTCGAGGACACACAGCCGAAGCAGTTCGACACGCTTCTGCGCCTGTCCGGCTTTTCGCATGGCACCGACGTGTGGCTCGGCAACGCGCGCGAGCTGATCCTCTCCGGCACGGCCGAGGTCGGCGAAGCGATCGGCTGCCGCGACGACATCATGCTCTACCTGATCTCCTGCGGCATGCCGGAGAAGCGCTCCTTTAAAATCATGGAGGCCGTCCGAAAGGGCCGCGGCCTGCCGGACGGCGCCGAGCAGGAGATGAGAGAAGCGGGCGTGCCGGACTGGTACATAGGATCTTGTAAGAAGATCAAGTATCTGTTCCCCAAGGCGCACGCCGTCGCCTACGTTATGATGGCATTCCGCATCGCCTGGTTCAAGGTGCACGAGCCTCTGGCGTTCTATTCAGCGTATTTTTATCGCCGCAGTCAGAAGGACGGCTTCGATGCCGAGATGATGACACAGGGCATGGAGCGCGTCAAGGAGGAGATCAAGCGCATCGATTCCAACCCGGAGGCGACGGCCAAGGATCAGGATCTGCTGACTACGCTCGAGGCCTGCTATGAGTTCTACCTGCGCGGCTTTGCGTTCGCGCCGATGGATCTGTACGAATCCGATGCGCTGCGATTCAACCTGAAAGACGGCAAGCTGCTTCCGCCGTTCGTCTCAGTGGCCGGCCTTGGTGAGACGGCGGCGCTCGATATCGCAGAGGGGCGCGAGGGCAAGCATTTCATCTCGGTCGAGGAATTTGCCGCCGCCTGCCCGAAAGTCTCTAAAACGCACATCGAGAGCCTCCGTGCGGCCGGCGTATTTGGCGATCTTCCCGATACGAGTCAGGTCTCGCTGTTCTGAACTTGACTTCCCGGGTGGGGCATGTTACTATACTACCGAATTAGTCAATTAAAGTGAAAGGAAATTCTGACGCCATGCGTATTTCTATTGGGACGCCAGCCGGCACCAGCGACAGGCTGTTTGCCGAATGCAGTGCCTACAGAACTGTACAGAAGGCGGTGACCGGCCTGTTCAAGCGCCGCGGCTATGCGGAGCTGATGACGCCGGAGGTGGAGTTCTACGACCTGTTTGCGGCTTCCGGCAACCCGCTGCCGCAGCAGTCGATGCTCAAGCTGATCGATCGTTCGAGCCGCATCCTGGTGATGCGACCGGACAATACCACGCCGATCGCGCGCGTCGCCGCCACCAAGCTCAAGGCGACGCCAATGCCGCAACGGCTTTACTATAATCAGACGGTGTTCCGCTCCGGCGACGCGCACACCGGCACACAGGGCGAGATCCCGCAGTGCGGCGTCGAGCTGATCGGCGCGTCCGGCATCCGTGCCGACCTCGAGGTCATCGCGATGGCCGTGCAGGCGCTCGAGGCAACGGGGCTGTCGGAATTTCAAATCGAGCTTGGCCATGCGGGCTTTTTCACCGCGCTCACCGGCGACCTTGGTGCGGACGAGACGGCCGTCGACGCGATGCGTCAGGCAGTGGAAAACCGCAACTTTGCCGCGTTTTCCGACCTGCTCGCGCCGTATCAGGCGCTGCCGGCGGGCCGCGCGCTCGGCCGTATCAGCCGGTTGTTTGGCGGCGCGGAGGTGCTGAGTGAGGCGCGGAAGCTCACTGAGCTGCCGCAGGCCGTCTGCGCGCTCGACTGTCTCGCGGAGCTTTACGGCGAGCTGGAGCGGGCAGGTCTGAGCGGCCACGTCCGCTTCGATCTGAGCCTGGTACAGGGGATCGACTACTATACCGGCGTGGTATTCCGCGGCTACGCGCAGGGCGCGGGAAAGACTGTCGTTTCCGGCGGACGCTATGACGGGCTGATTGGCCGCTTCGGCCATGATGTGCCGGCGACGGGCTTTGCCATCGACGTGGCCGCGCTGGCGAGCTGTCTCGGCCTGTGTGAGGTCGAGCCGCCGCAGACGGTCGTTTGGTATGAGCGCGGCTTCCTGGGTCGGGCGCTCGAAGCGCTCGCGGCGCTGCCGGGCGGCCGCGGTGTGCTCTCGAGCGCGTCCACACCCGAGCAAGCGGAGACGGAGGCGCGCGAGCACGGCGCGGCCACGCTTTTGATCGTGACCGCCGACGGAGAAAGGAGCGTGGCGCTGTGAATCGGCTTCGCATTGCTGTGACCAAAGGCAGGCTGCTTGACGATTCTGTAAAGCTCTTTGAGCGCGCGGGGCTCGACTGTACGCAGGTCAAGGAGGACACACGCCGGCTGATCCTGCCGGTCGCCAATTACCCGCTCGACGTGATCCTGGCCAAGGCGCCGGACGTTATCACCTATGTGACGCACGGCGTGTGCGACCTTGGTATCGTCGGCAAGGACACGATCCTGGAGCATGGCGGCTCGTTTTATGAGATGCTCGATCTGGACTATGGCGTCTGCCGCTTTGCACTCGCGGTGCGTGCGGGCGACGATTTCTACGGCACCTATCGGACGCGCCGCGTCGCGTCGAAATATCCCAATGTCACGAAGCGCTACTTCGAAGCGAAGGGCATGGATGTGGAAACCATTAAGATCGAAGGCTCCGTGGAGCTTGCGCCGATCCTCGGCTTGTCCGACGCCATCATGGACGTTGTGCAGACCGGGACGACGCTGAAGGAAAACGGGCTGGTTCCGATCGAGACGATCGCGCCGATCTCGGCGCGCCTGATCGTCAACACGGCTAGCATGAAGCTGCATCAGGAAGCTATTTTGGATTTTGTCGGAAAGTGTGAGGCTGCGAAATGATTACGAATTTTGTCCGTGCGGATGGATATGAAGAACTCGAGCTGCTCTCCGCCATGCGCGCGCGCGCAGCGGAGGCCAATGCGGTCATCGCGAGCGCTGCCGCGTCCGTGATGGAGGATGTGCACCGCCGCGGCATGGACGCAGTACGCGAATATTCACTGCAATTTGATAAGGCGGAGCCGCGCGAAATCAAAAAATCAACGCTTGAGGGCGCGGCAAAACGCATTGCGCCGGAGCTTCTCTTCGCGCTTGAGCAGAGCGCGAAGAATATCGTGGATTATCAGAGCCGTCTGCTCGGCGAGAACCGCGTCTGGGACGCGCCGATCGAGGGCGGCCGCGTCGGCCAGCTCGTGCGTCCGCTCGGGCGCGTCGGCGTCTATGTGCCGGGCGGCACGGCAGCGTATCCCAGCTCGGTGCTGATGAATGTGATCCCCGCCAAGGTCGCCGGCGTCGGCGAGGTCGTCATGGTCACGCCGCCAACGGAGAATCTGAACGACGCAGTGCTCGCTGCGGCGTGGATCGCGGGCGTCGACCGTTGCATCGCGGTCGGCGGCATGCAGGCGGTCGCCGCGCTAACCTATGGCGCGGACTTTATCCCGCGCGTCGATAAGCTCGTCGGCCCGGGCAACGCCTATGTGGCCGCCGCGAAGCGGCTCGCCTTCGGCCAGGTGGACATCGACATGGTGGCCGGCCCGAGCGAGGTGCTCGTTATTGCGGACGAATCGGCTCGGGCGCGCTACGTCGCGGCCGATCTGCTCAGCCAGGCCGAGCACGACAAGCTCGCCTCGGCGGTGCTGCTGACCGACAGCGAGACGCTTGGCCAGGCCGTCCTGCGCGAGCTGGAGACGCAGACCAAGCGCCTGAGCCGCAGCGAGATCATCCGCGAGAGCCTGAAAAATTATGGCGCGGTCATTGTCTGCGAGACGCTTGACGACTGCGTGCGCCTCGCCAACGAGATCGCGCCGGAGCATCTCGAGATCGTGACGGAAAATCCGCGCACAGTGGTGTCCGGGATCCGCAACGCGGGCGCCATTTTTGTCGGTGAGAACTCGCCCGAGCCGCTCGGCGACTATATGGCCGGCCCGAGCCATGTTCTGCCGACCTCCGGTACGGCGCGCTTCTTCTCGCCGCTGTCGGCGGAGAGCTTTTTGAAGAAGACCAGCGTCATCGAATTCTCGCGCGAGGCGCTCGCGCAAGCGGCGGACAGCATCATCACTATCGCCGAGGCGGAAAAGCTGACCGCACACGCCAACTCTGTGCGCATCCGCTTCGATGGGAAATGATCTGTATCGATACATAGGACGGTGATCCGGATGGACTTTGGGACACAATTGAAAAATCTGCGTGTACAGCGCGGCTTGCAGCAGTCGCAGGTGGGCGAGGCGGTCGGTGTGTCCGCGTCGGCCATCGGTGCGTATGAGCGCGGCCAGCGCGAGCCGACGCTTTCGCTTCTCAGCGCGCTGGCGGACTTTTTCGCCGTGCCGGCGGATGTGCTGCTGGGGCGGCAGGCGCTGCCGCAGCAGCAGGCGGGGCGCACGGCGCACATCGCGCGCAGGACGAAGGAGACGGACATCGACCTGACCTTGACGCTTGAGCCGGGCGAGAGCGAGATCGCCACCGGCATCGGCTTTTTTGACCATATGCTGACTGCGCTGGCCTTTTACGGCGGAATGCGGTTGACGCTGACCGTGTACGGCGATCTGCATGTCGACGGCCATCACACAGTCGAGGATGTCGGCATTGTGCTCGGTCAGGCGCTCAAGAGCGCGCTCGGCGACAAGACGGGCATCCGCCGTTTTGCGTCGAGCGAGATCCCGATGGATGAGGCGCTCAGCCGCTGTGCGCTTGATGTGTCTGGGCGGCCATATCTGGTGTTTGATGCGCCGATGCCGCAGCCGATGATCGGGGAGTACGACAGCGCGCTGACCATGGAATTCATGCGCGCGTTTGCGATGAACGCGGGCGTAACGCTGCATCTGTCCAGCCCCTACGGTGCGAACGCGCACCACATCACGGAGGGGCTGTTCAAAGCGCTGGGCATGGCGCTGCGCGATGCGGTGAGCATCGTGGGCGTGGGCGTGACCTCCACGAAAGGGGCGCTGTAAGATGGGCTATATCGCGGTCGTGGACTACGGCGCGGGCAACCTGCGCAGTGTCACTAAGGCGCTCGATTACCTTGGGCTGGAGAATCATATCACAGCGGACGAGCACGAGATCGACCGCGCCGGCGCGGTCATTCTGCCGGGCGTCGGCGCATTTCCGGATGCGATGGACAACCTGGCGCGCCGCGGCCTGCCGGAGGTGCTGCGCCGCAGCGCGCAGCGCAAACCGCTGCTTGGGATCTGTCTTGGCATGCAGATGCTGCTGAGCAGCTCGACCGAGGTGCGCCCATGTGATGGACTCGGCCTGATCCCCGGCCGCGTCGACCGGATCGAGACGGCGCTCAAGCTGCCGCAGATCGGCTGGAACAGCCTGGAGATCCACCATTCCAATGCACTGCTGCGCGGGGTGCCGGACGGAGCCTATGTCTACTTCGTCCATAGCTTTATGGGCTACTGCGATGAGAAGACCGACGTGGCCGCCACCTGTGACTACGGCGCGCCCGTCACGGCAATGGTCGCGCGTGGCCTGGTGTTTGGCTGTCAGTTCCACCCGGAGAAATCCGGCGAGACGGGGCTGACAATACTAAAAAACTTTGGGGAGCTGAGCCGATGATCGTATTGCCGGCAATTGATTTGAAGGATGGAAGGTGCGTCCGCCTGCTGCGCGGTGAGTTCGACACGGTGCATCAGGTCGCGGATGACCCGGTGCAGACCGCGCTCGCGTTCCGCGAAGCGGGCGCGAAGTATATCCATATGGTCGACCTTGACGGCGCGAAGGACGGCGTGCGCAAAAACAGCGAGATCGTCGCGCGCGTCGTGCGTGAGAGCGGCCTTCGCATCGAGCTTGGCGGCGGCATCCGCTCTATGGACGATCTGAAGACCGTGTTCGATCTCGGCGTGTACCGCGCCGTGATCGGCTCCGCCGCCGTGACGGATCCCGGCTTCGCCGCGCAGGCGGCGGCCGAGTTTGGCGGCCGCGTCGCCGTCGGCATCGACACGAAGGACGGACGCATCAAGACCGCCGGCTGGGTCGACGATTCCGGGCTGGACTATCTGGACTTTGCCCGACGGATGGAGTCGCTCGGCGTGCAGAACCTGATCTTTACGGACATCGACACCGACGGCGCGCTCTCCGGCCCGTCGTTTGCCCGGCTCGGCGCGCTGCGTACGGCGGTGTCATGCTGCCTGACCGCGTCGGGCGGCGTGTCGTGCGATCAGGATGTGCGAGATCTGAAGGCCGCCGGAATGGACGGCGTCATCATCGGCAAGGCGTACTATGCCGGCGCGATCGACCTGCGCCGGGCCATTGAGGAGGCGGGCGAGCAGTGTTAGCCAAGCGAATCATTCCATGTCTGGACGTGGATCGCGGCCGCGTGGTCAAGGGCGTCAACTTTATCGATATCCGCGACGCGGGCGACC
>CAZJBT010000007.1:9513-29476 GCA_964544345.1 uncultured Oscillospiraceae bacterium | reverse complement strand
GCTTGAGGTGTGCGGCACGCACGGTACCACCGCCGCGCTCGCGCTGCTCAACGACGCGGTCAAAAAGGGCGGCGTGATGGCGTCCAGCTCCGTCGGCGGACTGTCCGGCGCGTTCATCCCCGTCAGCGAGGACGAGGGCATGATCGCCGCGGCCAAGGCCGGCGCGCTCACGCTCGACAAGCTCGAGGCGATGACCTGCGTCTGCTCGGTCGGTCTGGACATGATCGCCGTCCCGGGCGACACGCCCGCCGAGACGATCTCCGCCATCATCGCCGACGAGGCCGCCATCGGCATGGTCAACACCAAGACCACCGCCGTCCGCATCATCCCCGCGCCGGGCGCGAAGGTCGGCGACAAGGTCGAGTTCGGCGGGCTGTTAGGCTCGGCGCCGGTCATGCCGGTACACAGCGAGTCCGCCGGGGCGTTCATCGCAAGAGGCGGCCGCATTCCGGCGCCGCTGCAGAGCTTGAAAAACTGAAAGAGCAAGTCCGCGGGCGCGGCGCCGGAGGGCGCCGCGCCCGAACTGCCGCCTGGGACAAAACAAGAGCCGGCTGCTCCGAGACACGCGCGTCGGAGCAAACGCTTCCGGGCGCGCAAGGTGTGCTTGCGCGCCCGGACATACGGAGAGCAGGCTCCTGCTCTCCAGCCGAAGCCCGCATAAATCAATTGCAATTAAAAAACGCCTGTTGTATACGTTCTCCGAAAACAAAAAGCGGAAAGGCGGTATCAGCATGACGGAAGCAGAACGCCAGCAGATCCTGTTACAGGCCAAAAGCTTTTTCAGAACAAGGATCGCTGAAAATCACATCGCAAATACGAAAAAGCTCTCGTCACTTGATCAATTCAATATCAACCCGTTTACCCACAAATATTTGGCGCGGTTTGCCTTCGGAGACTCCTCCCCCGAGAGCATGGCAAAAGCCATTTTATATCCGAGGATCCTTGGCACATCGATCGCTACGACATTCGGCACACAGCTTCAATTTTTCTGCAATGAAGTCCTGTCGTCCTATGCGTCGACTACCTCGGGGATCGATATCGAGTTTCATGACGCCCTGGACGGCCGCAGAAAATACTGCCAAGTGAAGGCCGGGCCGACAACGATCAATCACGATGATGTTGACACGATCAAAAATCACTTCCGTGCGATCCGAAACCTGGCAAGAACGAATCATATGGACTTAGCGATCACCGATTGCGTTGTAGGGGTTTTTTATGGAACGAGAGCCGCGCTCAGTCAATCCTACAAGCGGCTGGATGCGGAATACCCTGTCTATGTCGGTCAGGAATTCTGGCACAGACTAACAGGAGACCCCGCTTTTTATTTCGACCTGATCAATGCGTTCGCCGAGGTCGCGGATGAAATGGATAGCTCAGAACTCATTCAGCAAATCCTTCATGCGCTCGCGGGCGAGCTGAATGAATGAGATCAGTTGAGTGCAGCAGGCTCGCGCCCGTATTCTAAGATCGCGTCCTTCAATTGGACGCCGATCCGGCGAGCCAGTTCAACGGGAACGGCATTGCCGATCTGCTTGTACTGATCCCCCATACCGCCGCAGAATTTCCAATCGTCGGGAAAGGATTGGATCCTGGCATATTCGCGAATTGTGAAAGGCCGGGTCTCCTCCGGATGGCAGCGCTCCGTCTGTTTTTGAGAGGGGCTGCAGGTAAGCGTTAAGCACGGCTCGTCCCAACTGATCCGGCGCGCCATACCTCTCCGCCCTCCGCCGGAGTAATAGGATTTCCCCATATAGCTTTTCGCAATATCCTCCGGGAGGTCTACCCAGCATCCTCCGGGCGGAACAAGCTCAAGCACCCGCCTTTTCTTTTCGCTGTACGCTTCCCCCTGACTGACCGGGCAATCCTTCAGCGCCTGACGCAGGGTCGTCATTTTTTCATCTGGCTCCGGGAACGCAAACTGGATCGGTAAATCGTTTCTGATTCCAACGATGACAATACGTTCCCGTTTTTGCCCCACGCCATAATAGGCGGCGTTCAGCACCTTGTATTGAAGCTGATAGCCAAGCGCCTCCAGCACCGAAAGGATCACCTGCAGCGTCCGCCCTTTGTCATGGGAAACCAGCCCCCGCACATTTTCGGCGAGAAACATTTTGGGGCGGGTTTCCCGTACGCAGCGCGCAAATTCATGAAACAGAGTTCCCCGCGTATCCTCAAACCCCATTTTTTTCCCGGCAAAGGAAAATGCCTGACATGGAAATCCGCCCGTTACGATGTCAACCTTATCGGCATACTCTGTAAAATCGACATGATGAATGTCGTCGCAAACCACATTCCACTCCGGCCTGTTAGCTCTCAGCGTTTCACAGCAGGCCTTGTCGAATTCCACATACTCCAACGTATAGATCCCAGCCTGTTCAAGCCCTAACGCCAATCCGCCGGCGCCTGCAAACAGTTCGATCGCCGTAACGCGGTCTCCGCCAGCGGCAGCGGCGGAAGCCGCGGGCTTTGCTTCTGTAAAGCCCATGATCTCGTCCGGACGTACCTCCAGAACCGCGCATAATTCATTGACCCTTGTTTTGATCGGGCTATAGCTGTCGGACAGCATGACAGACAGTTGATTTTTCGTGATCCCAATTTTCGCGGCAAGCTCTGCAAAGGTTTTGATCTCCTTCTGTTCCATCGCTTCTCGTATTTTGACCTTCGACAGGTACATGGAGGCTCCCCCTCTGATTTTTCAAAAGTTGTGATTTTATATTAATATTGAAAGACCATAAAATCAAGAGGTGCTTTACATTTTTGTTCTGCTTGCAAAAATACAGCCCGTTTTCCGCCTGCGATCGGAAAGGCTGTGTGCCGCGTGCTCACATCGTGTGATTACACGCTGTGCGCGAACGGACGCGCAGAGAAAAGCGCCTGAGGAGTTTGCTTCCTCAGGCGCTTTGGTTTTCATACTAAAACTTATTAAAACGGTTTAAAACCGTTTGATAGCGCGAAGCGCGTTCAGTTTTTATGAGACGCCAAATTGTGCCTGCGGCACAATTTGAGCGTGCGCAGCACGCGGGATTCTTGATTCAATCTTTTGATCAAGAATCAGTATCAGAACTGGCTGGCGGCGATGTATGCCGAGCGCATGACCTTCTGGATGTTGCCGACGGCCTGGCAGTCGCCGATCAGCTCGAAGCGCTCGCCGGCGGCCGCGCAATAGGCGAGGGCTTCGCTCTGGCACGGCTTCATGCCGGCGGCGAGCAGCACGGTCTCGCCGGGGGCGAACTGCTCGGCTCCCGTCTCGTCGCGGTAGGTCACGCCCTCCGGCGTGACGCCGGTGACGGTGGCGTTCACGATGCCCGTGAAGGTCTCGCACGCTTCCCACTCGTCGCGGAACATCTTCCAATAGTGGACTGGAACCGAGTCGGCCGCGAGCATGCCGCGCATCTCGAGCACGGTGACCCTGCGACCCATACGGGCGAGGTAGATGCCCGTCTCGACGCCGATCTCGCCGCCGCCGATGATCACGACGGAATCCTTCACGTCCGCGATATGGCCGTAGGCGTCGACCGCGGTCATGACGTTTTTCCCGTCCGCGCCCGGGATGGGCGGCCGCGCCGGCGCTGCGCCGGTCGCCGCGAGCACGACGTCAAAGCCCTCGGCGGAAAGCTCCCCGGGCGTGGGCGCGCAGTTCAGCTTGACGTAGATCGGGCGCTTGTCGACCTGCGCGATCAGCCATTTGCGCAGGTTTTGGAGCGGCCACTTGAAGTCGACGTGTTCGGTGACGAGAAGCTGGCCGCCGAGCGCGCCGGTCTTTTCAAAGATCGTGACGTTGTGGCCGCGGTCGCAGGCGGTGATGGCCGCCTTCATGCCCGCCGGGCCGCCGCCCAGGATCGCGACGCGCTTCGGCGCGCCGGGGACGCGCACCATGCGGTCGATGCGGTTTTCCAGGCCGATGACCGGGTTGACCGAGCACACCGACGTCCACGCGTCCTTATTCGACGAGCGGTGGCACTTGTTGCAGCGGATGCAGGGCGTGAGATCCTCCGGATGGCCGGTGCGCAGCTTCTCGCCGTAATCCAGGTTGGAGATCCATGCGCGCGCCATGCCGATCATGTCGGCCTGGCCGTCCGCCAGCACGCGCTCGTTCGTGTCGGGGTAGAAATAGCCGCCGACCGTCATGACCGTGATGCCGGTCAGATGCTGCTTGAAGTATTCGGACATGTACAGCCACGGGGTCTCGGTATGGAACTGGATGGGGTGCGCCTCGTCGATCAGCGGGCCTTTGACCTGCACGATGTCGACCACGCCGGACAGGCACTGAACGGTGCGGCACATGTCCTCCATGGTCGCGCCGCCCTGCCCCTCGGGGTCGTGGCCGGAGACGCTCATCTCGATGATGAAGTCGCGGCCGCATTTCTCCTTGATCTTCTCAAAGACGAGCCGCGGATAGGCCGCGCGCTTTTCCGGCGTGCCGCCGAACTCGTCCGTGCGCAGGTTGGTCAGCGGCGACAGGCAGCGTCCGAGGAACTGGTGGCGGTATGCGCCGTGGATCCAGACGCCGTCGTAGCCGCAGTTCATCTTGAGCTGATAGCAGAACTCGGCGAGCCGGTCGGCGCACTGGAGCATCAGCTCCTTCGGGCACTCGACGCCGTCGTAGCGCGGGAACGAGCCGTCGCCCACGACGTAGGCCGATGCGACGCCGGTCGAGACGTCGTAGTTGTTGCCGAGGAACGAGCCGGCGTTCTCGCCGTCAAAGCCCGCGGGGTTCATCAGAAATTCGTTGATATCCAGGCCGCGGTGGAGCGCTTTCGCGCCGTAGGCGTGGATGCCCTCGACGAGCTGGGCGACGTAATGCTGGTTGTGGCCGTCGGACAGATCCCAGTTCTGGTCGTGGCCGGGATTCGGGTGGCTGCCGGTGCTTGCGCCCGTGACGACGACGATGCCGGCGCCGCTTTTCGCGCGGTTCGCATAGTTCGCGATGACGGCTTCGGTCGGGTACGGCTCGGCGCCCTGCAGGAAGTGCAGGCCGCTCGGCGTGGACTCCATGCGGTTCTTCACGACGACGCCGTTCGGCAGAACGATCGGCTCAAACAGATGCGGATAGTGATTCATATTGGCGCTCCTTTCGTGGATGGGATACCCTCCGACCCCAATTATATAGAGTCCGGGGGGAATGTCAAAGGCCTGTTCCAATTTCCGTAAATTGTTCGAGCCGAAACGGCTTTTTCCGGGAAATGTTCGAGCGGCACGGACGTCCAAAGGGGCTTGGGACGCCCCGGCGCCCGGGGCGCCGCTGCGTTGACAGCGGCGGCGGGGCGTGATATATTATAATAAGTATATAAAAGGAGTGTGGACGATGTTTTGTGCAAGGTGCGGAAGGGAAAATGACGCGGATGCGGCATTTTGCAAATACTGCGGCGCGCCCATGGCGGGCGGTACGCCGGAAAAGCCGAAGAAAAAGCGCACTGGGCTGCTGCTCGGGCTGCTCGTGCCGCTCGCGGCGGTCGTCATAGCGCTCGTCACATTTTTCCTGCTGATCTACCCGAAGGCGGCGGAGAAGCGGGCGAACGAGGCGCAAGAGGGCGCCGGGGAGGCTGCGGCGGATCGATCCGAGGACGAGAGCGAGGACAAGGGCGTCGAGGTCAGCTTACAGGACGTGCTGCTCGCCGAGAGCGTGAAGCTGGCGAAGCTGGCCGGTACGGCGGCCGGATCCGACGCGTTTGTGGTGGGAGCCGCGCAGCTTCCGGATGAGGTGGTTCCCTATGCGCGGGACTTTGCGGCGCTCAGCGAGCCGACGGATGCGTTTGTGTATCTGGACGCGGCCGCGCTCGCGCGCGAGCTTGGCATGAGCGGCGAGGAGACGCTTACCGGCGAGCCGGACGAGGAGATGCGCGCGTTCGTGGAGCAGACGCTGCCCGGCGCGCTCGGGTCGTTTCTCAACGGCCAGTACGGCGGTTCGTATCTGCTCGCCGCGGCGGGCGCGATGACGGTGCGCGAGACGGTAAAGCTGCCGGAGAGCCTGGAGCAGGCGGCGCTTGTCGTGCTGCGCTGCGGCAGCGGAGAGGACGGCGATCTTGGAGCTGCCGTCTGCTTCACCCCGGCGGAGGGCGCGCTCACGAGCGTATCGTGCGTGCCGCTCGGCGCGAGCGTTATGGAGGCGTTGGCGCGCGACGGCCATTTCGACGAGGCGGACGCCGGCGCAGTGGAGCTGGCGGTGGCCTGTGCGCTTACGGCGGACGTCTCGCTGCGGGCTGCGGCGGCGAGCGCCGCGGCCGACGAGGCGTGGTGCCGCGCGCAGGCGCTCGCGTCGCTCGCGGGCGCGAAGGACGCGGATGAGAGCTGGGTCGCGCTGTACACGTCCGATCCGGAGATGACGGCGCTGGTCGCCGAGATGCTGCGCGGCACGGCGGACGAGGTCGTCTCGTGCGAGGTCTTCGCGCTCGAGCGCGGGCGATTGCTCGATACGCTCGACGGCGAGACGGCGGACTGGCTCGAGCGCGACGGACTCGGAGACTATTTCGATCGCGATGGACTTGGAGAATATGTCGAGCGCATGCTGGCCGCGACGCTCCCCACCCGGTTCGCCGCGGTCTACGGCGTGTCGGCGCTGGCGGCGAACACGATCGCGGTCAAACTCTGCAGTCAGACACCGTATGCCGCGCCGCTCCCGCAGGACTTTTCCGGCTGCCGGATCGTCGCAATGACCTGGTCGGACGGCGTCGTGACGGTCACGGCGCTCTATGACGGCGGCAACGGCATCGCGCAGGCACAGACGGCGTTTCTGCCGTCGGACGAGGCGCTGGACGACCTGCGGCAGATGATGGCGGAGCTTGCAGCATAATAAAAATCGAAGCGGAGGGCAGACGCCTTCCGCTTCGGCTCAGCTTGCCCAAAAACCTCGCAGCGTTTCGCCGCCGCAGCGGCGAACTCAAATCAGGATCGTTTTCTCCGGCGACCTGTGCGTCGGAGAAAACTCCGCTCGGCCTGAAAACGTGCGCCTTGTCCGCGATCTGCGGACAAGGCGTGCGCTGCGGCAGGCCGCGGCCTGCTGCCGGAAAAGGCTTCGCCTTTTTCGGCAGTCTCTTGAAGCGGAGGGCAGACGCCTTCCGCTTCGGCCTTCTGTTTGGGCGCGGGGAAACATGCAGGGCATCGGCTTTTGCACCTGTTGGGGTCAGGCTCTCTTTTTCTGGTCGGCGCGGCGCTGCAGGCGCGAGACGGCGACGGCGCACGAGGCGTCGCCGACGACGTTGAGCGCCGTGCGTCCCATATCGAAGAGCTTATCGACGCCGAAGATCAGACCCACGCCCGCGACCGGCAGGCCGACGCTTTCGAGCACCATCGCCAGCATCACCGGCCCGGCGCCCGACACGCCCGCCGTGCCGATCGACGCGAGCGTCGCGGTCAGGATGATCGAGACGAGCTGCGCCATTGTGAGCGTCACACCGAAGCACGAAGCGATAAAAACGCTCGTCACGCCCATATAGATCGCGGTGCCGTCCATGTTGATCGTCGCGCCGAGCGGCAGCACGAAGGCGTTGACCTCCTCGTCCGCGCCGAGCGACTCGCAGCATTCATGCGTCAAAGGCAGCGTGGCGACCGACGACGTGCTTGTGAATGCGAACAGGATCGCCGGCAGAAGCTGCCGGAAAAACAAGCGCGGGCTCAGGCCGCCGAGCGTGCGGACTGAAATGGAATAGACCAGCGTGAGATGCAGCAGATAGGCCAGGTAAGTCACAAGCAGCACTGCGCCGAGCGAGCCGAGCACCGCAGGCCCGTTGACCGCGACCGTGTGCAGCATCAGACAAAGCACGCCGATGGGCGAGAGGCGGATGAGAAACTGCATCACCTCGAGCGTCACACTGTTTGCGCTCTGGATCCATGCGCCGATCGCCGCGCCCTTCGCCCCGGCCTTCAAAACGCCCGCGCCGAAGAGCAGCGCGATGACGATGATCTGGAGCATGCTCGCATCGAGCAGCGGAGCGACGGCATTGGACGGAAACAGATTGACCAGCGTATCCATGACGCTGGTCTGCGCCGGCGTGAACGATGCGTCCGACACGTCGAGCAGCGGAAACGCACCGCGCGCAAGCTGCGCGACCGCCAGGCCGATCGCGATCGCCACGGCGGTGGTACAGAAATAGTATACAAGCGTTTTCCAGCCGATGGAGCCGACGCGGCGCAGGTCATGCAGCGCGACGATGCCGTCCAGGATCGACAGCAGCACCACCGGCACGACGATGAACCGGAGCAGATTGATGAAGATCGTGCCGAACGGCTGGATATAGGCCGTGACGAATGCGCTTGCGCCTGCGCCGGTGCAGAATGCGCCGATCAGCGCGCCGATCGCCATGGCGAGGAAGATCTGCAGGCCAAGCGGAACTTTGCGGCGGGACATATGGCTCGCTCCCTTTTTCCGCGCAGTGCGCGGAGACGTTAGAGCTAGTATGCGCCCGCGCGGCCGCAGTTATCCGCCGCGTTTGCGGAGAGACAGCCTGACGCCGGGTCAAGCCGGGCGGAACCTTACGCAATGCGCTTGACAAGCGCAAAAGATCGGTCTACTATTACAAATAGCTGTGTAGCTGTCGCGTAAATCCGAGCGTTCGGATTTACGCTTTTTTTATATCATGATAAGGAGGTCATTCTATGGCTGAAACAAGAGCAAACGAAGAGCTGGAACGGCTGCGCCTGGGGAAGCTGATGTGGAAATATTCCATTCCCTGTGTGATTTCCATGGTGGTTGCGGCGCTGTACAATATTGTCGACCAGATCTTTATTGCCAACGCCGCGTATCTCGGCTCCAACGGAAACGCGGCCAACACGGTGGTCTTTCCCATGACAGTGGTCGCCATCGCGATCGCCGTGATGATCGGCGACGGCTGCTGTACCTTCGTCAGCATCAGCCTCGGCGCCCGGCAGTCGGATGACGCCCGCCGGGGCGTCGGCAGCTCGGTGATCGCCGTCGTCGCGGTGAGCCTGGTGCTCACGGCCATTTATCTGGTGTTTCAAGATCCCATCCTGACCGCCTTTGGCGCGAGAGTCAACGACGATACCTTCCAGTTTTCCAAACAGTATTTCTTCTGGATCACCCTGGGCATCCCATTTTATATGCTGGGTCAGGCGCTGAACCCCATCATCCGGTCTGACGGCAGTCCGCGGTTTGCCATGATGACGCTGGTAGTCGGCGCGGTGCTGAACATCGTGCTCGATCCCATCTGTATCTATAGCCTGCATTGGGGCATGATGGGGGCCGCCGTCGCCACCATTTTTGGACAGATCGTATCCGCTGTGCTCTCCGCTGCATATCTGTTCAAAATGAAAGCTGTGAAGCTGGATCGGGACAGCTTCCGGTTCCGCACAAAGCTCATCAGAAAGATCCTCGCGTTGGGGTCGGCGAGCTTCCTGTCCCAGATGTCCATTGTGCTTTCCATGGCTGCCACGATCAATATGGCGGTCAAATACGGGGCGAAGGATCCGGTCTTTTGCCAGTCGGACTATTCGCAGATCCCCACGGCTGTGACCGGCATCGTGATGAAATTCTTCCAGATCATTATCTCCGTCTCCGCGGGTCTGGCTGCCGGTTGCATCCCGATCTCGGGCTACAACGTCGGCGCGGGGCGGAACGACCGGGTGATCGGACTGATGAAGCGCCTGATGACGGCAGAGGCGCTTGTCGGTCTGGCGGCGTCCCTGATTTTCCTGTTGTTCCCCCATCAGCTCATTCGGCTCTTTGGCTCGGACAACGAAAGCCTTTACTACACCAGCTTTGCGGTCCGGTATATTCGGAGCCAGCTCTGCCTGCTGCCGCTCGCCTGTATCAACAAGGGCACCTTCATTTTCCTGCAGTCTCTGGGAAGAGCAAAGGAATCCTCCGTGCTGTCCGTTACGCGTGAGGTCGTTCTGGGCGCCGGCCTCCCGATCCTGCTGCCCCTGCTGTTCGGGGGCCTGTATGCGCTGCCGTTCTTTATGCCAGTGGCAGACGTTTTGACCGGGATCGCCGTTGCGGCCGTTCTGCTTCGCACCAAAAAGAGTCTGGAACGGGTCTGACCCGCTGCGGCCGGCAGCAGAGCAACGCCCCGGCGCGTGCGCCGGGGACGCCGGATCGATCTGTCCGCAGTGCGGGGAAAGAGCGCGCTGCCAAATAAAAAAGCCGCCCATAAGGGCGGCTTTTTTGGTGGTGTATGGGAAAGGCGGGGATCACTCGCCGCAGTGCTCGCAGTCTTCGCAGGCGGGGAAATCGGCGGGGTCGTATTCGATCCCGTTTTTATCATAGTAATCCTTGACGGCGGCTCGGACGGCTTCTTCCGCCAGCACCGAGCAGTGCAGCTTATACGCCGGCAGACCGTCGAGCGCCTCGACGACCGCCTTGTTCGACAGCTTCAGCGCCTCATCGACGGGCTTGCCCTTGATCATCTCCGTGGCGATGGAGCTGGTCGCGATCGCGCTGCCGCAGCCGAAGGTATTGAACTTCACGTCGGTGATGATGTTGTCTTTCACCTTGATATACATGCGCATGATATCGCCGCATTTCGGGTTGCCGACCTCACCGATGCCGTCGGCGTCGTCGAGCTTGCCGACGTTGCGCGGGTTGGTGAAGTGATCCATGACTTTTTCACTATATAACATGCTTGCGTTCTCCTTTCTCAAGCTCATCCCACAGCGGGGACATGTTGCGCAGATACTCGATGATCGGCGCAACGCATTCGATGATATAGTCGACCTCGGCCTCGGTGTTGGCCTCGCAGAGCGTCAGGCGCAGCGAGCCGTGCGCGACCTCATGTGGCAGGCCGATCGACAGCAGCACATGGCTCGGGTCGAGCGAGCCGGAGGTGCAGGCCGAGCCGGACGAGGCGCAGACGCCCTTCGCGTCGAGCAGGAGCAGGAGCGATTCGCCCTCGACGCCCTCGAACACGAAGTTCACGTTGCCGGGCAGGCGGTGCTCGTGGCTGCCGTTCAGGCGGCTGTGCGGGATCTTGGACAGGCCGGCGATCAGCCGGTCGCGCAGCGCGGTCACATGCTGCGCGTTCTTTTCCATGTTCTCGCATGCTTCGCGCAGGGCGGCGGCCAGGCCGACGATGCCGGCGACGTTCTCTGTGCCGCCGCGCTTGCCGCGCTCCTGCGCGCCGCCCTCGATGAGGCTGTAGAGCGGGGCGCCCTTGCGCGCGTAGAGCACGCCGGTACCCTTCGGGCCGTGGAACTTATGCGCCGCGAGCGAGAGATAGTCGATGTGCAGCTTCTGCACGTCGATGGCGACGTGGCCGGCGGCCTGCACTGCGTCGGTGTGGAACAGAACACCCGCCTCATGGCAGATCGCGCCGATCTCCTCGATGGGCTGGATGGTGCCGATCTCATTGTTGGCAAACATGATGGTGACGAGCGCGGTATCGCTGCGGATGGCGGCCTTCAGCTCCTCGGGGCGAACGAGGCCGTCCTCGTGTACGTCGAGCAGCGTGATTTCGTAGCCCTGCTTCTTCAGCTTCTCGAGCGTATGCAGGACGGCGTGGTGCTCGAATTTGGTGGAGATGATGTGCTTTTTGCCCTTCATCGCGCCGCGCTGCGCCGCGGAGAGAATGGCTTGATTATCGGCCTCGCTGCCGCCTCCGGTAAAGATGATCTCGCGCGGCGCCGCATTCAGGCACTGCGCGACCGTCTCGCGCGCGGACTCGATGGCCTCGGCCGATTTTTGACCGAGCGTATACAGGCTCGACGGATTGCCGTACAGCTCCGTCAGGTACGGCAGCATCGCGTCAAGCGCCGTACGGCTCAGCGCGGTGGTGGCCGCGTTGTCGGCGTAGACTTGCATGAAAATTCCCTCTTTCGTGAGAAATTGATGATCTTGCAAGGGTATCGTATCACTGAATTCCTATAAAGTCAATAGGAATTGAAAACAATATGGAGTTTTTTGCCCGGTTAGGACGGGATGCGGCCGGCGAGCACGTCGGCAAGCGTGACGGACTCCAAAAAGGTATCGACCAGCTCGTCGAGCTTCTCCCACAGCGGCAGCGCGGCGCAGTGCGCCAGCTTAGGGCAGGCATCCTCCTGCCGGCAGGAGACCGGCGCGAGCGTACCCTCGACCAGCTTGAGGATCGAGCCGACGGTATATTCTGCGGGCGGGCGGATGAGACGGTAGCCGCCCGTCTTGCCGCGCGTCGATTCGACCAGGCCGGCCTTTGCGAGGACGGAGACGATCGCCTCCAGGTATTTGACCGAGATCTCCTGCCGGTCGGCGACGGCCTTGAGGGAGATATATTCCCCCGGCGCCTGGCGAGCCAGATCCAGCATGACCTGGAGCGCGTAGCGACCTTTGGTGGTGATATTCACGGCATTCCCTCCCTCCGGGTGGTATATTACTACAATTTTGATAGGAATTCAAGAGGAGCAGTGAGATTATCCTATCAATTTTGGGGGATTTTTATGCGCGGCGCGGTCGGGCGTAAAAAAGAGAGCGCCGGCAGCGTGCCAGCGCCGGCGGAAAGGAAAAAGCCCCGGCTTTCTAGCCGGGGCGGAGGGAAGTCAGCTCGTTTCACGCGGGCGGAGACCCTGCGCGAGCAGGGCGTTGAAATAGTCCGCGCGGCCGTCCCACACGGCGGCGTCCGCGCCCGCCGTGGCGGTGAGGCCAAGCTCGCGCTCCATATAGCCGGCCAGATAAGCGGAGAACTTCGCCGCGCCGCTGATATTGAAGTGCAGAAAGTCATAATAGTCGCTTTCGGCGTTCAGCTCCATGGCGTCCGTCAGGTCGTTGAAGTCCACATAGACCGCGCCGTCTATCTGCTCGGCCGCGGCGTGGATGCGCTCGCCGAGGTCGTCGCCGTATGCGCCGCGCCACGGCGAGGTAAACAGCACCACCTGGATCTGCTGTGCGCTGCACAGGTCGACGAGCTTTTGCAGATATTCCACATTGCGGGCAAGATCCGATCCGGTCGGAGTCCAATCCTGCAGCTCAGTACAGTCGACATACTCGTCCAGATAAGTATACCCGGCCAGCGGATCCGTATCATAGCCGTGCAGCGCGACCTGCCAGTCCTCGGCGGTCAGCGCGCTCCAGCGGCTGTGGTAGAGCGCCAGCGGCCAGAGGATGCCGAAGCGGTTCTCCGGCTCCGCGTCCGTGAGGGCGGCTTCGATGCGAGTGGCTCCCATCGGCAGATAGCCGATGTTGACCTTGCTGTAGCTGGTATAGCGCCGGTAGCTCAGGCTGTCCACCGCCACGAAGACGGCCTTGGGATGCTGCGTTTTGAGCGCCTCTTCCACGTAGTAGTAGGTGACGGGCATCGTCTGCTCCGGGCCGGCCATCACATAGCTTGTGATGCCGCTTTCCGACCAGATGACGCCGGGCGCGACGTTGCAGTATGTCCGGGACGAGCCGAAAAAGAGCACGTCGATGGAATCCGGCTCCTCCTGCAGGTACTGACCCCAGGTGGCGCCGTAGTCGAAGCGCTTCGGCTTCAGCAGGCGCGTGGCGAAAGCGAGCGCCGCCGCGAGCAGCGCGAGACAGAGCACAGCCGCGGCAAGCTCGCGCAGGATACGGCGGCTTTTTTCCGTTTTCATCGGCCCGGCTCCTCTCAGAACTTGAAATAGACGAATTCCTGCGGGTCATATCCGGCGCCGTATGCGCCGAAGATCACCATGCAGAGCACCAGAACAGTCCAGATGCCCCAGCGCAGCGCCGTGCGGCGATCGAGCGCGGCTGCCAGACGTCGTCCGCGCGAGAGCAGCTCGCACAGCGCCAGCACGGCCAGGCTGACGGCCAGCGCCAGGCATTCCGCAGGCGTCTTATGCAGCGCCGAGAGCGAGAGCGGAAAGCACGCGCCCGCCGCGGTGACGATGCGCCGCAGGATGAAAAGCGCCTGCGCAAGGCTGTCGGCGCGGAAAAACACCCATGCGACCGTCATCAAGCCAAAGGTGATGAGCGTCTGCCAGAGCGCGAGCAGCTTGCCGTCTTCCCTCAGATGCAGCGCGCGGTGGATGCGGCTGCGCAGCGGAAGCGTCGCCGTGCCGGCGACCTGAAACAGGCCGTTGAGCGCGCCCCAGATCACGAACGTCCAGGCCGCGCCGTGCCACAGGCCGCTGACGGTGAAGACGATCAGCACATTGACCCAGGCGCGCAGACGCCCTCTCCGGCTTCCGCCCAGCGGGAAGTAGAGATAGTCCCGGAACCAGCCGGACAGCGAGATGTGCCAGCGCCGCCAGAACTCCTTGACGCTGCGCGCCAGATAGGGCCGCTCAAAATTTTCGATGAGCCGCAGACCCATCAGCCGCGCGCCGCCGACGGCGATATCGGAGTAGGCGGAGAAATCACAGTAGATCTGGATGGAATAGCAGCACGCGGCGATCAGGAGCTGCAGGCCGGAGAAATCCTGCGGCGCGGCGTAGGCCGCGTTGACGATCACCGCAAGCTGATCGGCGAGCAGCAGCTTTTTGGTCAAGCCGACCAGGATGCGGGTGATGCCCTCGGCCAGATCGTCGCCGCTGAAGTCCGGCAGCGCGCGGAGCTGCGCCATCAGATTCGTCGAGCGCTCGATGGGGCCGGAGAGCACCGTCACAAAAAAGCCGGCGAAGGCGGCGTAGACGAGAAAGCTGCGCTCTGCGGCGCGTGTTTCACGGTAGACGTCGATCAGATAGCCGCAGACGGCGAAGGAGAAGAACGAGACGCCCAGCGGCGCGGCGATGGCCGGCACGGTGACGCCGGGCAGACCGCAGAGCGACAGCAGGCTTGAGAGCACGGACACGGCGAACTGGGCGTATTTGCAGACGCCGAGCGTGCCGAACACGGCCACAAGGCCGACGCACAGAAGCAGCTTTTTCCGGCCAGGCCATCGCTCCATCGCCAGGCCGAGAAAATACGTCAGCACGGTGACGGCTGCGAGCAGCGCGAGCAGCTTCGCAGCGAGTGTGAAATAGAAGCTCCAGCTCACCAGAAGCAGGAGCGCCGGCCGGGCGCGCTTGGGGACGAGCCAATAGAGCAGCGCCGTGCCGGCCAGGGCGGCCAGGAGAAACAGAAGCTGCGTTGTCACAAGTATCACCTTCGTTGTGTTTGGAGAGGGCGGAGCCGGAGCGGCTGTGCAGTCGTAAAAAAAGCCGGAGCAAGCTCGATATCGCTTGCTCCGGCGTGCCGTATGACGATGAAAAGGACGCGGTGATCTGTGAGATCGGTCTTCCGGCCGGCGGGCGGGCGCTTCGGAGCGGAGCAAAAGACGCCGCAGAGCGGCTCTTCTTCGCTTGTCCGCGGAAATGCGCGCCGGGGGAAGCGGCTGCGGAGGGCAGAGCTTGTGAAAAAACGACTTGCTTCCACAAGTCGTTTTTTTGGAGCGGGTAATGGGAGTCGAACCCACCTATCAACCTTGGGAAGGTCGCATTCTACCGATGAATTATACCCGCGTATGAAAGCAGTATAACACACTTCGGCGACGAAATCAACCGGTTTTTGGCGGATGGAACGGGCGAAATACGGGGCGTTTTTTGAAAAAAATCCCCTTTTTTTGGTTTGGTTGCACGGTTTGGTGCAACTTGGGGCCGGTCGGGGGGCTATGGGTGAGATCGGTTTTTGAGGAGGGCGTGCGATGGGGCGGCTTTCGGCGGGAGAGCGGCGGCGGTTTGCAGAGGTCTATATGAAGGAGCTGGACGCCGGGCGCGCGGCGGCGGCCATTGGACGGGCGGACGGCGCGGCCATCTTACGGCAGCCGGCTGTCCAGAAGGAGCTGCGGCAGCGCCGGGCGGCGCTGCCGCAGACGCAGGACATCGCGCGGCGGCTGGCCGAGATCGCCTTCGGGCGCGCGAACGACTGCGTGAGGCTCGCGCTCGACCCGGCAGCGGATCTGGACGCGCTCGATCTGACGCTGCTGACCGAGGTGAAGCGCTCTGAGCGCGGCGCAGTGGAGGTCAAGCTCTGCGACCGGCTCGAGGCGCTCGCGCAGCTCTCTGCCCTGTGCGGCGACGGCGGCGGCGCGGAGGAGTTTTTCCGCGCGCTGGAGGAAGAGGAGGCTTGACGGGCGCCGGATGCTGCGGGGGTCTTCCCCATGCTCCGGCAAAGGCGATCGGCTCGTATGTGAGCGGAGCTTGGATCGATCGAGGAAAAAAGGGGGAATGGGGTGCGGTACAGTGATTTTTCGGCCAAGCAGCGGCGCGTGCTGCGCTGGTGGCGGCCGCGCAGCCCGGATTCGCGCTTTGACGCGATCATCTGTGACGGCGCGGTGCGTTCGGGCAAGACGCTGTGCATGGGGCTGGGATTTTTCCTCTGGGCGATGGCCAGCTTTTCCGGCCAGCGGTTTGGGCTGTGCGGAAAGACCATCGCCTCGCTCCGGCGCAACGTGCTCGGCGAGCTGAGCGACAAGCTGCGCGCGCTCGGCTTCACGATGACCGAGCGGCGCACGGAAAACCGGCTTACCGTGCGCTTCGCCGGGCGAGAGAACGATTTCTACCTGTTCGGCGGACGCGACGAGGGCGCGGCGGCGCTCATTCAGGGCGTGACGCTCGCCGGCGTGCTGCTCGACGAGGTCGCGCTGATGCCGCGCTCGTTTGTCGAGCAGGCGTGCGCGCGCTGCTCGGTGAGCGGATCGCGGCTCTGGTTCAACTGCAACCCGGAGTATCCCTCGCACTGGTTCTACCGCGAGTGGATCCAGCAGGCGGAGACGCGCGGCGCGCTCTACCTGCACTTCACGATGGACGACAATCCGTCGCTTACGCCCGCGATCCGGGCGCGCTATGAACGGCTCTACGACGGCGTGTTCTACCGGCGGTTCGTGCTCGGTCAATGGGCCGCGGCGGAGGGGCTGGTCTACGACTTCATTGACCCGGATCGCGCGCCCGACGCGCCGGCGGGGCCGTATGACGAGTGGTACATCTCGTGCGACTACGGCACGGTCAACCCGGCGTCGTTCGGGCTGTGGGGGAGCTGCGGCGGCGTGTGGTACCGGGTGGAGGAGTTCTACTTCGACTCGCGCGCCGAGGGGCGGCAGATGACGGACGCGGAATACGCTAAGGCGCTGAAGGCGCTCGCCGGCGGACGGGAGATCCGCGCGGTGATCGTCGACCCGTCGGCCGCGAGCTTCCTCGAGACGCTCCGGCGAGACGGCTTCTGCGTGCGGCGCGCCGACAACGACGTGCTGACGGGCATCCGGCGCACGGCCGACCTGCTGAAGGCGGGGCGCGTGGTCGTGTGCCGGACGTGCCGCGACTGCCTGCGCGAGTTCACGCAGTACTGCTGGGACACGCGCGCGGGGCGCGACGCGGTCAAAAAAGAGCACGACCACGCGATGGACGACCTGCGGTATTTCTGCATGGCGGTGCCGGGAAAAGGGGAGAGCTTCGCGGCGGTGAGCGTGGTCAGGCGGTGACGCGCCGCGCGAGAGTTGCGCATCCCGGCCGCATCGCGCGGATCGGGCGCCGGCGCTTCGGCCGGCTCGGTATTTCAACACTTTGGATGAGGTGAGACTATGAGGAGAACGAAACGATCCGACGGCGCGGCGCAGGCGGCGCAGCTTCGGCGGGCGGATATGGCGCCGTTTGGACTGCTCGAGCGGACGGTGCCGCTCGGCGGGGGCGAGATCCGGCTCTACCGCGCGCTACGCGCGCAGCTCCCGGTGCTCGACGCGGCCGTCGGGAAGCTCGTGCGGCTGTGCGGCGGGTTCACGGCGCACTGCGCGGAGGAGAGAGCGGAGCGTGCGCTGCGGGACTTCCTGCGCACGGTGCCGGTCGGGCGCGGTCAGTTCGGCATCGACAGCTTCCTGGCCGCGTATCTCGACTGCCTGCTCACCTGCGGGCGCGCCATCGGGGAGATGGTCGTCTCGCATGGGCGGCTTTGCGCGGTGCTGTGGGGCGACGTGGCGAGCGTCGAGATCCAGGAGGGCACGACGCCGCTCGACTTCGCCGTCTGCCAGCGCGACGAGCACGGCGAGCTGCGCGCGCTGCCGTATCAAAACCTGCTGCTGCTCGCCACGCTCAATCCCGACCCGGAGCATCCCTACGGCGTGTCCATGTTCCGGTCGATGCCGTTCCTCGCGGAGATCCTGCTGAACATCTACCGCACGATCGGCGTCAACTGGGAGCGCGCGGGCAACGTGCGCTACTCCGTCGTCTGCCGGCCGTCCGGCGACGATCGCGGCTCGGCGCGTGAGCGCGCAGAGCAGATGGCCGGGGAGTGGTCGCGCGCGATGCAGTCCACCCGCGCGGGCGAGGTGCGCGACTTTGTGGCCGTCGGCGACGTGGACATCCGCGTGATCGGCGCGGACGGGCCGGTGCTCGACTCCGAGACGCCGGTGCGGCAGCTCCTCGAGCAGCTCGTCGCGGCGACGGGGCTGCCGCCGTTCCTGTTGGGTCTGAGCTGGTCGTCGACCGAGCGCATGAGCGCACAGCAGGCCGACCTGCTGACGAGCGAGATCTGGGCCATCCGCCGCGCGGTGCAGCCGGTGCTCGAGCGCATCTGCCGGATGTTCCTCGACCTGCGCGGGTGCGGCGCGCCGGTCACGATCGAATGGGAGGACGTCAGCCTGCAGGACATCCTCGACGAGGCGCACGCGGCGCTCTACCGCGCGCAGGCGGAAAAAATCAGGGAGGAATGAGCATGGAGATCCAAAAAGAGGGCGCGGCCGCGGCCGTGCCGGCGGGCGTGCCGGACGAGCGGCAGCTCGCGCAGATCAACGAATTGGCAAAGGGGCGGCTGCGCGCGGAGGAGGTATACGTCTTTTCCGTCCGGCTGTGCGACGACCAGATCGACCGCGACTATGAGCGGTTTTCCGCGGAGGCGCTGCGCGCGCTCGCGCCGATGTTCGTCGGCAAGACCGGCGTCATCGACCACAATTGGTCGGCCGACCGGCAGATCGCCCGCGTGTTTGACTGTACCTGCGAGGTGGACGACGGCGTGACCTATCTGCGCGCCTGGGCGTACATGCTGCGCACGGATAAGACGGCAGACGTCATCGCGGAGATCGAAGGCGGCATCCGCCGCGAGGTCAGCGTCGGCTGCTCGATGGGCGGCGCGGTCTGCTCGGTCTGCGGCGCGCCCTACGGCTCGTGCGAGCACCGCAAGGGCGAGACGTACGGCGGGAAGGTGTGCTGCGCTGTGCTGTGCGACCCGGTGGACGCGTACGAGTTCTCCTTCGTCGCCGTCCCGGCGCAGCCCCGCGCCGGCGTCATCAAGGCGTGGCGCGGGTTTGAGATGGGCAAGGAGTCCGAGGAGTTCAAGGCGCTCGAGGCCGACGCGGCGCTGGGGCGGCTGTATGTGGCGGAGCTGAGAAACGAGTTCACGCGGCTCGCGCTCGTGCTGGGGCTGGGGCTGTCCGGCGACCAGCTCCAGACCATTGCCGCGCGCATGACGGCAGGCGAGCTGCGCACGGCCGCAGAGGCGCTCCGAAAAAAGGAGACCGAGCTGTTCCCGCCCGGCACGCAGCTCAAGGGCGCGGGCTGGGAGACGGAGCGGGAAGGGATCGGCAGCGAGTTTTTGATCTAGCGCGCCGCGCTCCGGCACGGCGCCGGGGCGGCGGCCGGCGAGTTTGGACTCGATTGGGTCGACCAATTTGAAATAGGAGGTTGGATCAGGTATGAAAACATCATTCAACGGTCTGGGACAGGAGTATGTCACGTTCCAGACGGCGGCGACGGCCGCCGACGAGGGAAAGGTCTGCAAGGCGGCGGACGGCGGCTCGGCCGAAGTCTGTGACGCGGGCGACGGGTTCTTCGGCGTGCTCGCGGGCGTTCGCGGCGGCGCCGCCTGCGTGCAGACGAAGGGCTATGTCGAGCTGCCCTACACCGGTACGGCTCCGACCGTCGGCTGGTGCGCGCTCGCAGCGGACGGCACGGGCGGCGTCAAGGCGCTGGCGGGCGCGCATGAATTCCTCGTCGTGTCCGTCGACACCGAAAACACGAGCCTCGGCATGTGGCTGTAAAACAAGGAGGAGACGATATGGGCTATGAAAACCTGAAGCTCGAAAAGGGCATGTATCACGAGGGCAGATCGTTCACCCGCGTGCTCGAATCGCTCGACCCGAGCGAAAACTACCGCGGCACCGCGCTCGAGGGCACCGAC
>CAZJBT010000007.1:0-9503 GCA_964544345.1 uncultured Oscillospiraceae bacterium | reverse complement strand
TACTCCGACCCGGTCGAGAAATTTTTCCGCACCGCGGACTCGGCCGTCCTGTTCCCGGAGTACATCGCGCGCACCGTGCGCGCAGGCATGGAGGAAAACAACATCCTGCCGAAGATCACGGCGACCACCACGACCATTGAAGGACTCGATTACCGCAGCATCTACGCCGCCACGGACGATGGCGAGAAAGAGCTTGTCCGCGTCGCCGAGGGCGCGCAGATCCCGGTCACGCAGATCAAGACGAAGTCCAATCTCGTCGAGCTGCACAAGCGCGGCCGCATGCTGCTGGCCTCCTACGAGGCGATCCGCTTCCAGAAGCTCGATCTGTTCTCCGTCACGCTGCGCCAGATCGGCTCGTACATCCAGACGATGCAGCTCAATGACGCGATCGACGTTCTGGTGGACGGCGACGGCAACGAAAACGCGGCCGAAGTCCTGACCATCGGCACAAAGCCGATGTCCGGCACCTCCGGCACGCTGGGCTACGCGCAGCTCGTCGAGCTGTGGGCGCAGTTCTCGCCGTACGAGATGAACACGATGCTCGTCTGCCCCAGCGTCATGGTCTCGATGCTCAAGCTCAGCGAGCTGCAAAGCCCGCTGGCGGGTCTGAGCTTCCAGGGCACCGGCGCGATCGGCACGCCGCTCGGCGCGGAGGTGCTCCACACCGACTGCATGCCGGCGGGCAGGATCATCGGTCTCGACCGCCGCTACGCCCTCGAGCTGGTGCGCGCCGGCGAGGTCTCGGTCGAGTACGACAAGCTCATCGACCGCCAGCTCGAGCGCGCTGCCATCACATCCATCTCCGGCTTCGGCAAGATCTGCGCGGAAGCGGCAAAAGTGCTGGTGATTTGATATGGCGCTGCTCGACGACATCTACACGATGGCCGCGGTATTCGCCGGGCCGGAGAGCGAGGGCGAGCAGGCCGCGCTCCGCGCGATGTGCCAGGCGGCGTCCGACGGCCTGACCGCGCGGCTGCGCCCGGGTGTGAGCGCGGAGACCTGCGGCGAGAGCTTCGTATGCGCGGCGGCCTGGATCGCGCTGGGAAGCTACTCCGCCGCGGCGGGCGCGGACGGGATCGGCAGCTTCACGGCGGGCGACGTGACGGTCTCGTCCAGCGGGAAAAACGCCGCCGCCGAGGCGCTGCGGCTGCAGGCGGAGCTGACCATGGCGCCCTATCTGCAGGACACGGTGCAATTCGCCGGGGTGCGCGGATGAGGGCGGCGCGGGTGATCGCACGCCAGCTCTCGCGCTTCGGCTCCGCTGTCACGATCCGATCGGCGGACGGCGGGCAGCGCGCAGTGCGCGCGCTCGTGCTGCCGGTGCGCTCGAAGTCGCGCCAGGCGATGGCGCGCAGCGAGGGGCAGACCGGCCTGCTTGGGCCGGAGCAGTATGTGTTCCTCGGCTCGGCGGACTGCGGTTTGGCCGTCGGCGAGACCGCGGCGGCGGACGGGGTGGACTATCTCGTCCGCCGCGCCGAGCGGCTGTGCGTGGGCGAGGCGGTCTACTGCTGGGGACTTTTGATACGGGACGGAGGCGACGCGGAATGGAGCAATTGATCGAGCGCATCCTCGCGGCGCTTTCGGACGCGGGGCTTGACAGCGTCCGCGCCAACCCCGGCGTCCGTGCGCCCAGGCTCCGGCAGCCCGCCGTCGCGGTCAGCGTCAAGCAGGCCGCGTCGTCGGCCGCGGGATTTTACGACTACCTCGGCGTGATCGAGGACGAGGAGGCGGGCGTCAGCGAGCTATACGGGCGGCGGGTGGACTGTACGCTGCTGCTCGAGGTCTGCGCGCCGGCGCTCTCCGGCGCACAGGCGGCGGAGGATGCGGCGGAAACGGTGCTTGAGACGCTGACGCTGGGTCAGTCGTGCGCGCGCGTGCGCTCGTGCACGGTCGGATCGTGCCGCTACGACGGCGCGGCCGACGAGTTCCGCTGCCCGGTGACGGCGGAGCTTTCGGCATACTACTACGCGCTTGCGCCGGACGGCGGCGCGGCGCTGACGGACTTTATTCTGAAAGGAGACTGGAAATGAGCGTAACCTATCATGAACGGCCGGGCGTGTACTCGGACTTCGATGCGTCGAGCGTCACGGCGGCATCCGCCGGGTCGAAGGTCATCGCGCTCGCAGGTCGGTCGGACGCGGCGGCGAGCCTTTACCGGGTGACGAGCTGCGCCGCGGGTCTGTCGGAGCTTGGCGCGGACACGGAGCTGGGGCGGATGCTCGAGCTGGCATATCTCAACGGCGCGGGCACGGTGCTGGCCGTGCCGGTCGAGAGCGACGCGTTGAGCGCCTATCAGGCGGCGTTCGATCTGATTTTCGCGGAAAAGGAAGCGGCGTATATCGTCTGCGCGAGCGGACTCAGCGTCGTGCACACGGAGCTTTCGACGCGCGTGACGGAGGCCTCGGAGCAGCGCTGCGAGTGCATCGGCCTATGCGGCCTGGCGGCGTCTGCGACGACGATCGAGATGACCCTGGCCGCGGCCAGCCTGAACAGCGAGCGCATGGTGCTCGTCGCGCCGGGCTTCACCGTCGCGGGCACGGAGGACGCGCTCGCGGGCTGGGCCGGCGCTGCGGCGCTCGCGGGCGTGCTCAGCGCGCAGACGGATCCGGCGCTGCCGCTCAACGGCGCGCAGCTTCGCGGCCTGACCGGCACGAGCGCCGACTTCGACGACACGACGCTCGACACGCTCATCCGGGGCGGCATCACGGTCTGCGAGGCGGTCGGCGGCGCGGTCTCGGTCATCCGCGGCATCACGACGCGCACCAAGACGAACAGCGTGGCGGACACGACCTACCGCGAGCTGAACACGATGCTCATCATCGACGAGGTGCTCCCCGCCATCCGGGCGGCGCTGCGCCGGAAATTTGCGCGCGCGAAAAACAACGCCGCTACGCGCGGCGCGATCCGCTCGCAGGTCATCGTCGAGCTGGAAGATCGCGTCGCGCGGGAGATCATCGACAGCTACGAGGATGTGACCGTCACGGCTGCGGCGGACGACGCGTCGACGGCGCTTGTCGAATTCGGCTTCACCGTCACGCACGGGCTGAACCGCATCTGCCTGACGGCGCACATCAGCGTGTAATGCCGCAGATCGACGGGCACAGCCCGTCAAATCACGCCTGCTCGCGGGGACGCGCCCTTCGCGCCGCCGCCATGCAGAGCGCGGCAGATCGAAGGAAACCTTTTCATCGAATTTCAGCATAAGGAGGCTGAAGCTATGGCAACAACGGCAAAGATCCCGACGACCGCAGACATCTACCTCGAGCTGAACGGGGTGCGCGTCGCGGTCGTGCAGAGCTACAAGGCGACGGCTGCGCGCGCGAGCCGCACCGTCGAGGCGTTCGGCCAGTCCGAGCCGGTCGCGACCATCCGCGGCGCGGGCGCGTATACGCTCGAGCTGAGCCGGCTCTACGCCACGGACGAGTCCATCCGCGACGGACTGGACTTCTACTCCCTCGACGACTTCAACCTGGTCGTCTGCCGTCCCGACAGCCGCGTCATTTACTCCGGCTGCCAGTGGGCGGAGCTGTCTGAGAGCGCGGAGGTCGGCGGCATGGTGATGGAAAAAGTCAAGATCACCGCCGCCCGCCGGACGCAGGTCGCGGCCTGATGGAGGGGCTGCTTCTCCGGCTGCTCGGCGCGCCGCGCACGCGCCGGACGGGGAACTGGACGCTGCGCGCGCTCTCCGCGCGCGAAATGCTCTCGGCACGCGCCGAGGCGGCGGAGCGGGCGGCGGGCGACGAGGACGTCATGGGGCTGTGGTGCAACGCGGCGGTGCTTGCGCGCAGCGTGTCCCGGCATGGGCGGCGCGCGTTTCACGATGCGGGCGACGTGCTCTCACATCTGACGATGGGCGAGATCGAAGCGCTCGCGGAACGCTACGAATCGCTCTGTGAGTGCGACAAATTGTCGCCTTTTGGGGACGAAGCGGCGCACGAATCGCTGCTTGCGGCGCTCTCCAACAGCCCCTATGAGCGGCTCAAATGGCGCGTGCTGCGCGCGTTTTCCGCGCTGCCGACGGAGCGGCGCGCGCGGGAGATGACGGATGCGGACTACCTCTACTGCGCGCTGCAGCTCGCGCTCGACGGGCGCGAGGAGCTGGAGCGGCTCTGCCCTGCGTGCCGGGCGCGGGCAGAGGAGGAGCGGTGCGCGGCCTGCGGCGCGCCGTTGGGCGAGCCGGACGCGGTGGTCGTGAACCCCGCGTTTGACGAGGAAAAATTTGCAGAGAGGAAGCGCGGCGATGGTGCTTGAATTTTTGGCGCGGCAAAGCGAGCTGGCCGCGCATCTGACGGGCGAGGCGGCGCCGGAGACGCTGCGTGCGATGCGGGCGCGCGCCGTACGGGTCGCAGCGCCGCGCGCAGACGCGCGGGCGGCACGGGCCGGCTCGTCCAGCGCTGCGGAAGCAGAACCGGACGGCGCGGCGGGAACGCCGCCGGGCGAGCAGGGCGGCGCGGCGGAAGCGCTGCCGGGCGAGCAGGGCGCCGCAGCAGCGCGCACGCAGGATGCGGTGCGCGCGCTCGACCGGGCGGTTCGGCTCGCGCTCACATCTGCGGCGGCGCCCGGAGATCGACCGGACGGCGAAACGGCAGTGGGACGGCCGGCGGCGCGATCCGGTTCCGGCAGTGGGCGCGCGGTGTTGGCCGGGGACGCGGCGGCCGCGCCTGCCGCTGCGTCCCGCAGGGCTTTCCCCGGCTCTGGCGCGACTGCCCGCCCCGCCGCGCCCGATATGGCCGCAGTCTCGCGCTTTTTTGAGCGCGACGCGCGGCGCTACGGATAGGAGATGAGAAGAACATGCTGACCGCGATGCGGTTCCGCAGCTTTGTCTGGCCGAATAATCCCCGCACGTATTCCATCGGCTTCGAGCGCGAAACGGCGCTGCACAAGGTGCCGATGGGAAACTACTCGATGCAGGATCTCGGTCAATCCTGCCGCGTCATGCGCGGCGAGGGCGAGTTTTTCGGGCCGGATGCATATGACACGTTCCGGGAGCTGACCCGGCAGTTCTATGTGACAGGCCCCGGGCTTTTGATCCACCCGGTCTGGCAGAACGCGTCGGTCTATTTCACCAGGCTGGAGCTGACGCAGGAACCGCGTGAGGATTTTGTCGCGTATTCGTTCGAGTTCCGCGAGGCGCCCGCCGCGCGCAAGACCCCGACCGGGCTGACCGCGATGACCGGCTCGTCGGGCGCCGCTGCGGGAGCGGGCGGCGCGGCCATCTCCGGCGCGCTCTTGGCCGGCGTATCCGCCGCAGCGGACGCGCGGTATCACACGGTCGTCAAGGGTGACACGCTCTGGGGCATCGGCCAGACCTATGGCAAAACGGTCGCGGAGCTGGCTGCGCTCAACCCGTGGCTCTCCAACCCGAACCTGATCTACGCCGGACAGGAGGTGCGTGTGCAGTGACGGGCTATATCACCGCGCCGTCCGGGGCGCTCTGGCGGCTGCCGGAGGCCACGGCATGGGAGATCATCCGAACCGACGGAACGTCGTGTGACAGCTTTGAGGTGTCGTTTCCATGCGAAGCGGCGGATCGCGCGGCGCTCGCGTGCGCGACGCGCTTTTGCGCCGAGGAGGACGGGAAACCGGTATTCACCGGCGTGATCGACGAGGTCGCCGTCTCCCTGGCCTCAGACGGCCGAATGGCGACGCTCGCCGGGCGCGGCCTGGCCGCGCTGCTGATGGACAATCAGGTGCGCGCCGCAGCCTACGCCTACGCGCAGGTGAGCGACATTCTGCGCGCCTATGTTACGCCGTTTGGTATCACAAACGTCAAATCTGACTTAAAAAGCGGCGTTTCGTCGTTTGCGGTCGACTCCGGAGACACGGCGTGGCAGGCGCTCGCCGGCTTCTGCCTGCACGCGGCGGGGCGCACGCCGCGCTTCCTGGCCGACGGGACGCTCGACCTGACCGCACCGGAGAGCGCGGTGCGCTGGAAGCTCACCAGTCTCGCCGGCGCGCGGGAGATCGTCTGGCGCGAGTGCCGCTACGGCGTGATCTCCGAGCAGATCATGGTCGACCGCTCGTCGGGCTTGCAGACGAGCGTGAAAAACGCGGCCTTCGCCGAGGCGGGCGGGGCGTGCCGGCGCGTGAGCGCGGCGGGCGGCGCGTCCGTTCGCGCGACAGGGCGGACGGCGGCGCAGCGCATCGCGGAATCCGCGCGCGACTACCGCGTTCTCACCGTAACGCTGCCGGGCGGTTTTTTGGCCGAGCCGTGCGACCGGATCGGGGTCGCGCTGCCGCCGCTCGGGCTGGAGGGGACGTTCACGGTGCGCGAGGCCGCGACGCGCCTTGGCGCGGACGGACTGACGTGCACGCTTGAGCTTTCATAGGAGGGATCGGAATGTGGTTGTCGAAAAAGGCCGCGGAAACGGCGCGGCCGGAGCGGGTAGCCGACGTCGGCGTCGTGTCCATCGGCGCGTCGCAGCCCGCCGTCGTCACGGACGGCGAGACGCGCGGCCTCGCCGTCTTTGCGCCGGGCGGTTACTGCTGGCGGCCCGCAGCGGGCGAACAGGTGCTGGTGCTCAAGGCCGGCGCGGCCGACGTTGTCGCAGGCGTGCGGATGATGGCGGCGGACGCGCTCGCGCCGGGCGACGTTTTGATCTTTGCGCCGGGCGGCGCGTCGATCCGCCTTGGCGCGGACGGCACGCTTGCACTGACCGGGGTGGTCACGGTCAACGGCGCGCCATGGACGGGAGGTGCGGATCCTGGAACTGAAGCTACTTGACGGCGATTATGTGCCGGACGGCGCGGGCGGCTTCGTCCGCTGCAGCGGGAACCAGGCGCTTCTGGCGCGGGCGCTCTACCGGCTGACATGCCGGCGCGGGGCGTTCCCGTTCCTGAGCGAGCTGGGCAGCCGGCTCTACACGCTCACCGGCGAGAAGCGCTCGGCGCGCACCGCGCTCGCGCGGCAGTACTGCGCCGAGGCGCTCGAGGGGCTGGAGCTTGAGGTCGCAGACGTGCGCATCACAGATCGCGCCGACGGCACGGCCTGTCTCGCCGTCACGCTCACGTCGGGCGGCGAAAGCGAAACGCTGGAGGTGGAACTTTGAAAACAGCAGAGGAAATTTACGCGGATATGGCGGCGGTGTTCACCGCGCGCACAGGATTCGCGATGGACGATGCGGCGGATCTCGCCGTGCGGCTGTACGCGGCGGCCGCCGAGATCGAAAGCCTGTATCTCTATGCCGACTGGGCGCTCGCGCAGAGCTTCCCACAGACGGCGCAGGGCGCGTATCTCGACCAGCACGGGGCGCTGCGCGGCGTGGCGCGCAAGGCGGCGGCCAAGGCGGCTGGCACGCTCCGCTTTTCCATCGGCGCTGCGCGCACGGACGAGGTGCTCGTGCCGGCCGGGACGAGCTGTCTGACGACGGGGCTGCAGCGCTTTGTGACGACAGAGGCGGCGGTCATCGCGCCGGGCGCGCTCTATGTGGACGTGCGGGCAGAGGCGGAGGAGGCGGGCGCAGCGGGCAATGTGTCGGCGGAAACGGTCACGCAGATGGCGAGCGCGCCCGTCGGCGTGACGGGCTGCACAAATCCGTCGGCGTTCGCGGGCGGCACGGATGAAGAGACGGACGAGGACTACCGCGCGCGTGTGCTGGACAGCTTTGTGCGATTGCCGAACGGCGCGAACAGCGCGTTTTACGAGGCTCGCGCGCTCTCGCACGCGGGCGTAGCGGCGGCGCAGGTCACGCCGCGTGTGAACGGCGTCGGTACCGTCGGGGTGACGATCGCATCGTACGCCGGCGTACCGGACAGCGCGCTCGTCGCCGAGGTGCAGTCCGACCTCGACGCGGTGCGCGAGATCGCGTGCGACGTGACGGTATCTGCGCCGCAGGCCGAAACGGTCGACGTGGCCGCCGCGCTCAAGCCTGCCGCGGGCGTCAGCTTCGACGCGGCGCAGGCGGCGGCGGACAGCGCGATCCGCGCCTATTTCACGGGCGAGCGGCTGGGTAAGCCGGTCTATCGCGCGGCGCTCGGGAGCCTGATCTACGCAACGGGGTTGGTCGAAAACTATACGCTGACCTCGCCCGCGGCGGACGTGGCCGTCTCCGCCGCGTGTCTTCCGGTGCTCGGCACGCTGATGCTCACGGAGGCGGCATGACATGAGCTACGCAGCATATTTGAAGCAGCTTCTGCGGCCGCTCGGCGTGTACGACCTGACGGACGGCAGCTTTTCTGCGGGCGAGCTGGACGCGCTCGGCGCGGAGCTGGACGTTGTGTGGGAGAGCCTGCAGGCGCAGCAGCGTGAATCCATCGTTTCGTCGGCTCTGGCCGACGGATTGACGCGCTATGAGCGGCTGTTCGGCGTGCTCCCTGAAAGCCCGACGACCGAGAGCCGCCGCGCGGCCATCGCCGCGCTGATGCAGGTCGCGGGGGACAGCTTTTCGGCGCGCGCACTCTCCAACTGTCTGGCCGCGTGCGGCGTGGCGGCGCAGGTGGCCGAGACGGAGACGGCCGGGATGCTCGCCGTCACGTTCCCGGGGACGATGGGCAGGCCGAACGGCTTTGCACGGATGCAGGCGATCCTGGAGCTGCTGCTGCCGTGCCATCTTGCGGTCGAGTACCGGTTTCGCTACGCGCTCTGGCGCGAGGCTGCCGGACTGACCTGGGGCGAGGCGGGCGCAATGACATGGAAGCAGCTCATGTGTTTCGCCAGATAGGCGAACCGGGCAGGCGGCGGACGCCGCCCGCCGCCTGCCTGTAGGAAAAGCTGCATAATGCATAAAATATCCGAATTTGAATTGTACAAAATATCCGAAAAACAAAATCGGTCTTGACAAAGCGCGTTTTTTTCCTTATGCTGGCTACAAGTTCATCATAGAACGAAACCGATGAGGCAGACAAGTAAGCAAGGTATGACTTCTCGCAGAGAGCCGCCGGGGCTGGGATGGCGGCAGAAGGCGCTTGTTGAATGGACTGCAGAGGGCGGGCTGAACGGGTTTCCCCAGTATGCACCGACGGAGCTTCCACCGTTATCATGGAAAGGCGTGTGTTGGCACGCCGCAGAGCGGGCGATTTTCATCGCCAATTTGGGTGGCACCGCAGAAGCTATGGCTTTTGTCCCAGAGAGAACTTTGTTCTTTCCGTGGACGAAGGCCATTTTTGTTTGCCCGTTCCCGGAAAGACCCAACCTGGAAAGGAGCAAACCGAAATGAAAACCGAAGCCATTCCCTACAAGATCTACCTGAGCGAGGATGAAATGCCAAAGGCATGGTACAATGTCCGCGCCGATATGAAGAACAAGCCCGCTCCGCTGCGCAATCCGGGAACCGGCGAGGCCATGGGCTTCGAGGATCTGCGGCCCGTATTCTGCGACGAGCTGATCCGCCAGGAGCTCGACAACGACACCGCCCTCTTCCCGATCCCGGAGGAGATCCAGCGCTATTACAGGATGTACCGTCCGTCGCCCGTGATGCGCGCCTACCGGCTCGAGGAGACGCTCGGCACCCCGGCGAAGATCTACTACAAGTTCGAGGGCAACAACACCTCCGGCTCGCACAAGC
>CAZJBT010000006.1:7517-30336 GCA_964544345.1 uncultured Oscillospiraceae bacterium | reverse complement strand
GGATCCCGGCCTCGAACTTGCCGACCAGGGCGGCGCCGACGTCGGCAGCCTTCGTGTAGATGCCGCCGCCCACACGGGCGAACAGCGCCATGAAGGAAGCGCCCATGCCGTTCATGACCATGATGTTGGCCAGCGTGCTGGAATCCATTTTGCCAATGTAGCGCAGGCCGAAGAACCACAGCGTGATGTCAAGCAGACCCAGGCCGACGACAGTAAAGCCCATGACGGAGCCGGACGAGAAAGCGACCTTCAATCCCTTATTCAGGCTCTCATGCGCGGCGTTGGCCGTGCGGGCGTTCGCGTTCGTCGCGATCTTCATGCCGATGAAGCCGGCGAGCATCGACCAGATGCCGCCCGTCAGGAACGCAAACGGGGTGATCCGGGAGAGCATCTCGCCCTTGGAGGCGAACGCAATGATCAGCAGGATCACAAAGACGATGACAAACACCTTTGCGACCGTGGTGTACTGGCGCTTGAGATAAGCATTGGCGCCCTGGCGGATCGCGCCAGCGATCTTCACCATTTTCTCATCGCCTTCGGAAGCCTTCATGACCTTGTTTCTCTGCAGCAGGGCGAACACCAGGGCGATCGCTGCACCGAGGAAACCAATCCAAAAAAGGTTATCCAACAGTAACAACTCCTTACATTATTATTTTGCATACAAAAAATTCAGCTTGACTATTTTACCACATCGCCATGATATTTCAAGCATAATCTGATGCTTTCGGGTCATTTTGTAGATTTTCGTTATTTACTTCCTGCCGGATCCGGACTACAATAGGGATATTCCCGAGAAAGGGGTCAAATCATGGATCCGAACGAACCCTTTGACTACGATCGGCTCGATGCGCTCCTGCGCGACATCGGCTATACGGAGCCAGACGATCTGGCGCCGGAGCTGCAGCGACCCGCACAGCCTGTCCAGCCGGAACGGCCGCAGCAGAGCGCGCCGCGCTCGCAGGCCGCGGCGCATACCCAGCCCCAGTCGGCCGCGCAGCAGGCCGCGCGCGCCCAGCGAGCCGCACAGCAGGGCAATTCTTCTCAATATTCCGGCGCCCGGCAGGCCTATGCCTACCAGGGCAGCCCGCAGGGGTACCAGCAACAAAGCTATCGGCAGCCCTACAGCGCGCCGCAGAGCGGCCAGCCGGCGCGCCGCGCGCAGTCCCAACAGCCCGTAACGCCGCCGCCCGCCCGCGGCGGAAGACAGGCGCAGTACGCCCAGCCCGAGCCGCCGCAGAGGCCGAAGAAAAAGAAAAAGCATCGCTTCCTGAAGTTCCTGCTCTCGCTCGCGCTGCTCCTCATCGTGCTGATCGGCGCTACGGCGTTCGTCATTCTCCACACCAACCTCGGCCAGCCAAAATCCGACGTCTCCCTCGGCGCGCGCAAGGACGGCTGCTCTACCATCCTGCTCGCCGGCACTGATGCGGGCGGCACGCGCACCGACACCATCATGCTCTGCACGATCAACACGTCCGACGGCAGCGTCAGCCTGCTCTCCATCCCGCGGGACACGCTGGTCAACGACTCATACTCCGTGCCGAAGATCAACGGTACCTACGGCGTCTACGGCTGCGGCGAGGACGGGATGGAAGCACTGATGGACGCGGTGGAAAAGCTGGTCGGCTTCCGGCCGGACGGCTATGCGCTCGTCGACCTCGACGGCTTCGTCGACCTGATCGACCTGATGGGTGGCGTGGAATTCGACGTGCCGGTCGATATGCACTATTCCGACCCAGCGCAGGATCTGTACATCGATCTGGACGCCGGAGAACAGACGCTGAACGGTGAACAGGCCATGGGTGTGGTACGATTCCGCTCCGGCTACGCGATGGCCGACCTCGAACGCGTCAACGTGCAGCGCGCGTTTCTCTCCGCCTGCATGGAGCAATGGGCGTCGCTCGGCAATCTGTTGAAAGCGCCGAAGCTGCTGCCGCTGGTGCTCGAGAACATCACGACCGATCTCTCGACCGCGAACCTCGCCTGGTGCGCCGGCGCGCTGCTGCGCTGCGACACCTCTGAGATCGCAACGAACACCCTGCCCGGCAGCGCGGCGAACTGGAACGGCGGCTCGTATTACATCGAAGCGCCCTACGATACCGTCTCTCTGGTCAATGAACTGTATAATCCCTACATCTCAGACATCACCATCTACGATCTCGATGTGCGCACGCCGTGATCTTGGCTGAGGCTGTCAAAGAACGCCGCAGGCGTTCTTTGACAAGGGACTGCGGCCTGCCGCAGCGCGCGCCTTGTCCGTTGATGGCGGACAAGGCGCACGTTTCCAGGCCGAGCGGAGTTTTCTCCGACGCACAGGTCGCCGGAGAAAACGATCCTGATTTGATTTCGCCGCTGCGGCGGCGAAACTCTACGAGGTTTTTTCACAAGCTGAGCCCGCTGCAGATGCAGCGGGCTTTTTTATGTCTTTTTTACAGTGCATCCGTCAACAACGCGTCCACTTGTTCCGGCGTGCCGTGCTCATGCAGCTCGAGGATCAGGTAGCTGCACAGGATGTTCAGCGCCACGCGCTCATCCTCAAACGGCAGCTCAAACAGCTCGGCAATGCGCCCGAGACGGTAGAGCAGCGTATTGCGGTGGACATTCAACTGCGAGGCGGTCTGATCCTTGTTATGCATCGTCATGCTGAACACACGCATCGTCTCATAATACTCTGTGCCGTGCCGGGCATCATAGTCGCGCATGGCGAACACCGCCGGGTGGATAAAGGATTCCGGCTGCTCATGCTCGAGCACGGACAGAAAGATCGGCAGCGGCATCAGATCCATAAAGAATTGCTGCGTTCCCAGCTCGAGCCGGAGCGCCATCTGCGCCGCGAGCACCGCCTGGCGATAGTGCGGCCGCGTCTGCGACAGGTCGGAAAAGCAGTTCGACACACCGGACACCATATCATGCTCTGTGAAGTAGTCCAGGATCTCCTGCACAAACCCCGCCGACGCAGGCGTCAGGTTTCCGCCCTGGCTGCGGCGCTGGACGCCGCCGACCAATGTGACGATGACGTTGTCGTAGATGACCGCGATCAGGTGGCGGTACATCTGCTGGAGTTGACTGACGGCATATTCGGCAAACGCACGCTGCGAGGCCCTCTGCCCGACCGGCGTAGCCACAACCGTGTACTCTGGCGCGATCGCCGCGCCGACGGCGCCGACCGCAAGGCGATGCAGGTGAGGCGGCGTAGTCGGATCAATGAGATCCTGCAGCTTCGTCGTCAGCGACAGGTTCCAGCGTGACATGCCCTTGGTGCGGCTCTGGATCTTGATGCAGATCGCGTCGATGATCAACTGGACGATCTTAAAATCCTCCTCCCGCAGCGGGATGCTGCCGAGGAAGACCATCACATGCCCCTGGACACGGTCGTCGAGCACGATCTCACCGAAAATGCGCGGGCAGCCTGCGCACAAGCCGGTATCGGCATAGAAGATGGAGTAAAACTCCTTCTTGCCGGACAAAAATTCGTCCATGATCGCCCAGATGCGCTCATGACGCATGTCCTTTTTCTCGACCATGTAGTCCCACGCCTCATCGCCGATCTGTGTGCTCGGCACCATGGAGACCACATGGAAGTATTCGTCTGTATAGAGCACCGGGCAGCCGAAAATTTGATAGGCCGCCTGAATGATCCGGTCGACGCCCGGCTCCCGCACCGCGTCAAAAATGGCGCGGTATGCCTCGAGCAGGCGCTGTTCACTCTCCTGATCCATTCGCCGTCACCTCGTTGTTTTGCCCAACTGAAAAACATCTTCCTGTGGATTTTTCCAAGATAGATCCATAAGGTCAGTATAATAGCCGTCCGCGAAATGCGCAAGACATTTCTCCCGGCATACACGCAGCCGCCGGAAAAAACTGTTTTCTGTGCGCCGGCGCTTGACGGCTCTGTGCAGTCGCCAGCGGCGAGACGCGTACCCAGTCTCAGGAACGCCCTTTGCGCTTAGCCGCCGTGATCGACTCATGATCGCCTTCTATTCAGTTGTTCCGCAAACGGCTTTTATTTATGTACTGATTCGCCGAATTTTCAGGTTCGATTGATCAGGCGCGCGATGGGCGCGCGGTGGACGCGCATCGCGCCCTTTGGACAGAATTCCTGGCAGCAAAAGCAGCGGATGCACTTCCCGCGGTCGATGCGCGGCAGGCGGTCTTTCATCTCGATCGCCTGCGCCGGGCAGATCTTCGCACACTCGCCGCAGCCGACGCACTCCGCCTTCTTTGCCTTCGGATGCGAGGCGAGCGCCGTGCGCAGAAAGCCGGAGACGAGCTTGCCGAGCGCGCCGCCGTACTCGTTTTCAAACTGCGTGCCGCGCCGGGGCATGACCTCGTAGTTTGGAACCACAAAGCGATCCAGCTCGCCCGCGCAGGTAAGCTCCTCCGCCGTCGCAGGGATCAGGCCGCGCCGCTGCGCCGCCGCGAGCGTCGGCACATCCTCCGCCGTCAGGCCGATCAGCTTCGCGCAGGCAAGGTCGAGCTTGTGCGGACTCGCCGCGGCCAGCAGCGCACCGATGTGGCGCGGTGTGCCCTGCGTCGGGCCGTTGCCCTCCATGCCCTCGACCGCGTCACAGATGGAAAGACGCGGCTTGAAGTATTCGTCCAGATCGACGATCATATCTGCAAACGACTCCGCCGTCGGGAAGCGGAAGTGGTATTCCGGCTTCGTTGTACCCGGCACCGCGCCGAACATATTCTTTGCCGCAGCCGTCATCCCCATCATACCATGCGTTTTCAGCTTGCAGAAGTCGATGATGGCATCGCAGCCGTCAAGGTAAGCAGTATAGACGAACTCATGCGCGGCGACAGCCTCGGAAAACTGCGCCGTCTTCTGCTCGAAATTATCGTTGAGCACTGCGCCATAGCGCTCGGCCTCGCGCACGCCGGAAGCCGTGTAGATCCGGCCGACGTAGACACTGTTGTACAGCCCGCCGGGGCTGTCGCCGATGACAACGGACGCACCGCGCTCCACCAGCATCTCCGTCAGCGCGCACAGCAGCGCCGGATGCGTCGTCACCGCGGCCTCCGGCTTTCGGCCGTAGACCAGGTTCGCCTTAATGACGATCCGCATCCCAGGCCGCACCCACGAAAGCCCGCCGAAGGGCGCAAGCACCTCTGTGAGCGCGCGGCGCACCTCCTGCTCCGAATAATCCCGGCATGACGTGACGGCAACATCCATGGCAATTCCCCTCTCGCTGTGTTCTCTGGAGAGTATAGCAGGCGGCGCAGAAAATAGCAAACGATTCCGAACAAAAATCAAAGCCCCTCACCGCACGTTCCGGTGAGGGGCTAGTTCTGGATGATCGGATCCATTCAAACTCTCGCTTTCTATTGATTTTTCAGTTCCTTGGTCGACCTGAGCAATCTCTTTCGTTTGCCACAGGGATTACGCGATCGGAAATCGTTCTTCTTTTACCATGTTGTTCCACTACAAGAGAGGGATTCTCAAATTCTGGCCATTTCATGGTAAAGTACAGTTTGACTTGCCTTACGGGGTTCCCTTTGGATGGATGCACCGGTGACCCAGGCTCTGTTTGCCTTGGTTCGCTCTTGTCATACCGTCGGCCGCCTGGTATCCGTTCTTCGGATCTATTTCATACATCGACCCGATGATCTCACTACGCCTCGGCAGGGTTTCAAAGAACTAAGATTACTTCCCGCATCTTCTCTCGTCGGCTGATGCTGCAAACGCGTTGCGCATCATGTCTGGATTGTACTTTGGACTCACCTCTTTCCTTTGGACTTCTATGTAGATAAGAAGGATTGCAATCTTTCTTTGTGTCTATAATATACAACGAATCTTGATTTTCGTCAACTGGCATTGTGCAAAATAAACACGATTTTAAATTGTGCATTCTGACCGTTTTTATTTGTACGTATATCGTACAATATGGCAACCTGACCAGTTTACGCGATTCAGATTTGTGCAGGAAATATGCCTCGATGAACTTGTGCATGGCCGATCCGTCTGGTAAAATAAAGGTGTCCAAACCGGATGAAATGGAAAGGAGCATGTTCATGAGCGAATTCATCACCCGCTACCCGAACCAATTCGACGAGCATGAGAAACCGTTGTACGAGCGCTTCGCGGCTGAGTGCGACGCGATCAACAACCGCGGCTCAATCGACGTCGCGGCGCTCATCGCCGGCACGCTGCCGCCGGACACCCCGGGTCTCGGCCCGGTGATCCACCTGACAGACGAGCTGGTCGCCTACTTCAACAGCAAGTACAATCCGTTTGATCCGCTCTACAATGACAAGGACTATGCGAAGAAAGCCGGCTTTGCCGACATTCCGGCCATCATGACCATCGCCGCGCACGACGATACCTTCATGACCCCCGTGCCGCCCGAATCTCGCGACATCATGCTGGTTGCCGGTCTGAACCACTCGATCACGAGCCATCGCCCGATCTATGCAGGCGACACGCTCTACCTCGTGGTCAACCATCGCCGCTGGAAGGACATCACGCCGGAGTCCGGCAGCATCTACCGCACTGTTGCGATGACCTTTGACGGCGAGATCTTCAACCAGAACGGCGAGCTGGTCAACTCGGTCGTGTTCCGCGTCCGCGAGAACCTCAAGACCTTCAAGCCCGGCGAGAAACCGGCAGAGTTTGCCGCGTGGGAAGGTCCCGGCTGGGGGCGCCGCGAGGATCACAAGTATACCGACGACGACTGGAAGAAGATTATGGACATCTGGGCGGCCGAGAAGGTGCGCGGCGCTGAGCCTCTGTACTACGAGGACGTCAACATCGGCGACGAGCCGGCCTGGACGGTCGACGGCCCGATCGACGACACGGTCGAACCGATCCCGTACTGGGGCTGCGGCCTGGGCGGCACCCGCACGCTGAAAAACGAGATCATGGATCCCGCCGTCCGCGCGACCATGAAGCGCAACCCGTACGACGGCATCTACCGCTTGGAGAAACGCTCGATGAGCTATCCGGCGTGGCCGGACGGCGTGGAGCTTCTGGACAAGCAAGGCGACCCGCACGACCCGCGCGAGTTCACCTCCTGGGCCGAAAACGATGACCCGATGTGCGAGCCGCCGCAGCGCGCGATGCTCATCAATTTCGTCAGCCGCGACTTTGCCATCCGCCACTTTTCCAACTGGATGGGCGACCAGGGCTGGCTGAAGAACATCAGTTGGGGCATCATGAACAACGACACGATGAAGTACTACGGCTACGACCTGCCGCCGCAGGAGGACGCCGTCGATTTCCTCGAGATGTTCGATGATCTGCACGGCAAGTGCCTGCATCACCCGATGGAGCGCGATGTGCTCATCATCAAATCCCGCGTGTACGACAAGCACGTCGTCGACGGCGAGCACCTCGTCGAGCTGGGCTGGTGGGTCGAATCCATCCTCGGCGATGTGATGGAGGAGGGTCGCGCCACCGTGCGCCTGCCGAGCCGCAATGGGTAATTCTGCATACAGTCCGCGTCCCGCTCAGATCGGCGGGGCGCGGATTTTGCTTTACAGCGCGAAAGCCGGACGATATAATTGAGAAAAACAAGGAGGCGGCAGGATGGAATATCTGGACATTGTGGATGAGAGGGGAGAGCCGACCGGGGCGGTCGTGGCGCGGGAGACCGCGCACCGTACCGGCGCGCGGCATCGCACTTCTCATGTCTGGCTCGCACGCCGGCGCAGCGCGGAGCCAGAGCTGCTGCTGCAAAAACGCAGCGCGGACAAGGATTCGCATCCCGGCTGCTACGACATCTCCAGCGCCGGCCACATCCCGGCCGGGTCGGACTTTCTCACGTCCGCGCTGCGGGAGCTGCGCGAGGAACTGGGCGAGACGGCTCGGCCGGACGAGCTGATCGACTGCGGACTGCGCCGCTTCTCTTTTCAGGCGAAGTTCCACAACGCGCCGTTTTACGACAACCAGGTCAGCCGGGTCTACCTGCTCTGGCGTGACAAGCCAGAAACAGCGTTTTCGCTCCAGGCATCGGAGATCGAGTCCGTACGCTGGACGCCGCTCTCCGCGTGCTACGACATGGCTCGCACCGGCTCGCCGGCCAACTGCATCTGGGAAGAAGAGCTGGATCTGCTTGCCGCGGCGCTGCTTGCCGGCTCGCCTGCGCAGGCTTAAACGGCGCCCCGTCCGGGGAGGAATCGCGCAGTCTGGCGGCCGGCGATCGGCGCCGCGCCCGCGGGACGCGGGGCGCCGCTGCCGGATGAGTCTGACAAAGGAAACCGTGCGGAGCTTGCGATCCGCACGGTTTCCTATTTTCCCCAGCACGCAGTCAGCCGCGCTCGGGTATGCTGTCGATCAGTTTTTGACCCTGCGCGCAGAGGTCATGCTCCCGCCAGACGACGATCAGCGGCATCGGATCCACGTCCGTCAGCGGCACGCTGACCAGCCCGTCGATGTTGGAATGGCGGACACGATCCATCGTCCGCACCAGCATGATGCCGCGGCTCGCGATGGCGAAGCCCTGCGCCTGATCGAAGCTCTTCGGCGCGGACTCCAACTTGGGGCTGTCCTCCGCGTTCTGCTCCATCCGGCGGCAGATCTCCCTGCGTTCGATGTGCGAGTTCCGGCTGTCCACCAGGATGAGCGTCTGACCCTTCAGGTCTGCAAAAGTCAACTCGGTTCGGCCGGCCAGCGGATGCTGTGGACTCATCATGCAGGAAGTCCACGTCATGCAGAACTCCTTTTTCTGCAGCCCCAACTCTTCGCGGAAAAACGGCGGGTAGGTGAACAGAATATCCGCCGCGCCGGAGAGCAGCGGCTGCAAGACGTCGTCATTGCCCCGCTTGCTCAGGCCGATCTCCTCCAGCGACAGCATGCGGTCAATCCGGTTTCACGATCTGTCCCATCATCGTCGCCGAGGTCGGCGTTCCAAAGCAGATGCTCAGCTTGCTCCGGCTCCCGTTGGCAATGGTTCTCGCCTTGTCCAGCGCCTCTTCAAGCTGCGTTCCGATCACCGTCATCGACTTGTAAAACGACAGCCCGGCCGGCGTCAGCTCCACGCCGCGGGTGTTGCGGTCAAACAAGGAAAAGCCGATCTCCTTTTCCAGCGCGCGTACATGATATGAGATCACAGGCTGCGACAAGTACAGCCGCTCGGCGGCCAAAGAAAAGCTCTTGCACGCCGCGACGCTCAGAAAGCTCCTGATCTGTTGGCTGTTCAATCCTCCTTCTCCCTCCTTCTTTCTTTCAGCATAGCATTTGTAATTGAATTTTCCAATCACCGGAAAACAACTTGGATTTCCGCTTTCCGGGTCTTCGCCCTATAATTTACCTGTTGGAGGAAGGAGCTGTCTTACCATGTGTGAAGAAAAAACAGCGCAGGAGCGCAGGCTGGAAACCGGGCCGATCCGACCGATCATCTGGGAATACGGCATTCCCTGCGCGCTGATCACGGTGATCAACGTGCTCTATAACATCGTGAATCAGATCTTTATCGGACTGGCGCTCGGGCTATTGGTGGGCAGCGGCTGCGCCGCCATGTTCAGTCTGCTGCTCGGCGCGGGCGAAAAGCGGCGCGCAGCCAAGTGCATGGGCAACGCCGTCGTCCTGCTGCTGCTCATCAGCGTGGTCTTTATGCTCGTCACGCTGGCGCTGCTGCCGAAGATCGTCATTTGGTTCGGTGCGACAGAGCTGATCTATCAGGACTCCATCGACTATGGCCGCATCACCTGCTTCGGCTTCGTGTTTTATCTTGGCTCCATCGTGCTCGGCAATATGCTGCGGGCAGATGGCCGACCCAAGGTGGCCACCGTCTCTACGCTGACGGGCTGCGTCATCAACTGTATCCTCGACCCGATCTTTATATTCCACTTCCATTGGGGCGTCAAGGGCGCGGCTTGAGCCACCTTTATCGGCCAGTCGGTTCCCTTTTTCCTGACATTGGTTGCGATCTTGCGGCTGAAGATGGTAAAGCTGGAACTGCGCGACTTTCTTTTGGAACCGAGGCTCTGTTTTCAGATCATCCGCCACGGCCTGGTCGACGCCGTTTTGAATTTGAGCATTACGCTGCTCTACTTCGTGAATAATAATCTGTTGACCCATTACGGTGCGCTTTCGGAATATGGCAGTGAGATCCCGCTGGCGACGACAGGCATCATGCTGAAGTTCAACCACATCATCACTGCCGTGGTCACCGGCATGGGGCAGGGCGCGCAGCCGCTGATCGGCTATTGCTACGGCCGGGGCAGCTTCTCCCGCGTCAAAAAGGCAGTTCGCTTTACCATGATCCAGGGCTGCGTCATCGGCGTTGTCCTGGAAGCCGTCATTTTGATCTTTGCCGACAGACTTTTCATGCTTTTCGGCGACGAGGGCACGCTGTATCTCACATTCGGCGTGAAATGCTTCCGCGTGTTTCTGTCGCTGGCATTCCTGTTCGCGATCCAAACCACTGTCAGCAGCATCTATATGGCGATCGGCAAGGCCGGCCGGGGCGCAGCGATCTCATTCCTGCGCAACGCGCTCTTCCCCGCCGCTGCGGGACTGATCCTCTGCCCTCGGATCGGCGTGGAGGGCGTGCTGCCGGAAGACCCGATCTCCGGCGCATTGGGCGCAGTCCTTGTCGCATTCATGTTTGCGCACGAATGGAAAAGCCTTACCGCACTGGAAAAGGCCAGCAGGGCGCAGATAGAATAGCAAAAACGCGCTGAGCCAATAGCGATCCGTAACCTCTCCGCAAATTGTGCACCTGTTTCCGCTGCGCCTTATCATTTCCTGGAAAGCCAGCTTTTCCCTGCATTGCCTGACCGGGTATAAACCCACTTTTTTAACACACAATAGCAAAGCAAGGAAGCACGTTTTAAGGAGAGATGACCATGAAAGCAACCGGTATTGTTCGCCGCATCGACGACCTTGGCCGCGTCGTCATTCCAAAGGAAATCCGCCGGACACTCCGCATTCGCGAGGGCGATCCGCTTGAAATCTATACGGAGAAGGACGGCGAGGTTATTTTCAAGAAGTATTCCCCGATGGGAGATCTGGCGGACTTTGCCGCGCAGATCTGTGACTCCATCGGGAAAAACACCGGCCGCATTGCCGCCATTGCCGACCGCGACACCATCATTGCTGTCGCCGGTGCGCCGCGACGTGAACTGCTCGAAAAGCACAATTCTGCCGATCTCGAGCAGATCATGGAGCAGCGGCGCGCTTATCAGTACAAGCCGGGCGACACCCGGCTCGCCGTCTGTGAGGGCGTGGATCGCTACAGCCTCGGCGTGGCTGTGCCGATCCTCTCTGAGGGCGACCTGATGGGCTGTGTCTGCATTCTGATGGAGGAGAGCACCGAGCCGCTCACCATGACCGAGCTGCAGCTCGCTCAAACCGTCGCAGGCTTTCTCGGACGGCAGATGGAATCCTGACGCGCTGCACGCGCGTTGATCCCCCATCTGCATAGCAGCTCCGAGACGCACAAAAAAGCTGGCGCAGCATTTTGCTGCGCCAGCTTTTGCATATTTATTGTTTCCGATAGCGCGACTGGTCGACGATATGGAGCGCCAGCAGCAACACGAACACGCCGGAGGCAGCCGCGTTCCCGACACCGGGACGAACCAATCGACCGCAGCGGCCGGCAGGAACACCGCGCCCCAAACCATCATCCGGCGGCCATAGTCGCGGCAGAGCCGCATTTCGTCAAAGGCAGCGCGCTCGCGCTCAGACTTCATGTTATAGCCGGCGATAAAGCGGCTCACCCGCCCCTCCGACCGGAAGAAGTACAAGCCCGGCAGCGCCAGGCACGCCGCCATCACCAGATCAAACACGCAGATCCAGACCCGCATCGCCCTACGCCTCGCTCAGCCAGCCCGCCAGCTTGCGGCCCAGCGGCAAGATCAGGCCGCCGCAGATGTTGCCGAGCGTGATGATGACAATGCGCAGCAGCGCCTCGCCCGTCCAGAGGATACCCGCCGACGAAAAGTAGTACATATCCGCGATAGAGTGCTCCGTGCCGGTCAGGATAAAGACCACGACGCCGAACAAGATGGCCAGGTACTTGCCGATCTGGTTCGGGCTGTTTTTATAGCCCTCCACTGCGATGTAGATCAGGACGTTGCAGAGCACGCCGAGCACGAACAGGCTCAACAGGCTGTCGTCAAGCTTCGTCTGGCAGAGCGACATGGCCGCCTCGCGGAACGTCGGGCCGAGCCGGGTGAGCTGCGGGAGCAGCCCCATAAGCCACGCGCCGACAAGGTTGCCCGCCCAGGTCACGGCAAGCCCGATGAGATACGACGGCGAGTTGTCGAACAGATAACACGCTCTGCCCGTAAAGAGCGCCAGTCCGAACGTGCAGATGGTGAACAGCCCGACGGCGAACAGCAGCGCGCCGAGCGGCTTCGACACCGGCAGCAGCGCGAGATAAACATTGCCGCCAACGCCGATGCAGAAGCCGGCCAGCACGGCATAGACAAACGTGCCAAGTTGCTTTTTCATGTGATCGATCTCCTCCTGTGTGCGGAATCTCAGGCGCGTCCCAGGCGCCGATCCAAAAATGCGACGACAGCGGCGCGGATCTCGTCGTTGTCCCAGCTTCGGTCGTGCGTACCATGCCCGGCGCCGTCCACGACGATAAGCTCCGCGTCGTCCCCTGCGGCAATGAGCGCCTCATAGAACCGCTCGCTCTGGCGCACTGGAACGTCGCCGTCGGCGTCGCCGTGCAGAATGAGCATGGGCGGCTCCTTGCCGTTGAGATAGGCGATCGGGTTTGACCTTTCGCATAGCTCCGGGCTTTCGCCGAGCGGCGCACCGAGAAACTGCGACTCCGGCGAACGCGCGCTGGAATGCTTTATAAAGGAACCAACGGTGTCATCCTCGTCGAGACGGGCGAAATCGATCGGGCCGTAAAAGTCCACCGCAGCGGCGACCGACGAGCTGACGCCGAGGTTTTCGCCGACGTCGAACTCCGGCACATCGCCGGTACACGCCGCGAACGCGCTCAAATAACCGCCGGCCGAGTGACCAAGCGCCGCAATGCGATCCGGGTCGAGGTCGAAGTGATCCGCATATGTTTTCAGGAAGCGGATCGCGGCCTTGATGTCATTCACCGCGCCGGGGAACTTCGACTCTGAGGACTTGCGGTACTCCACATCAACAACGACATAGCCCGCGTCGCACAGCCAAGTCAGATTGCCGAGCGAGCCCATGTGCTCATATAGCTCAAAGCCGCCGCCTGCCAGATGCACCACCGCGGGCAGCTTCCGCCTGACCCTCTCGCGGCCGGGAATGGCAGGCGGTTCGTTCGGCACCATCATACAGAGCCGCAGCGGCCGGCGGCGCGGGTTGCCGGGGATCGCGCTACACTGCGGCGCGACCGGATCGGCGAGGAGCTGCGAGTAGACAATGCCCGAATGGATCGAAATATTCGCCCGATTCGGATCCGGATCCTTTCTTGCCATATGTGAGATCATATGCGTTCCTCCTCCTGACAAATGTTGGCCTATACGTTCTGCACATGCTGCCGCTATTATACATTGTCCGCCGGACGAGCGCAACTGGAAATAACGTGCGGCCGGAGCGATAAACGGCGGCTCTATGAGCCGGGACAAGACGCCGTCTGCGGCGAAACAAGGCGCTCTGCATCGCCCGCTGGGCGGCGAAGCTGCCAACGGCCGCCTCACGGACGTGTTTTCTCCGACGAGCGGAGTTTTTCTCTCGCGCCGTACACGCCGCAAGCGCCGCAAGGTCTTTTGACAAGCAGAAGGAGCCGCTGCAAACCTGCAGCGGCTCCTTTTCACTCAAGCACTTGTTCTGCCAGCGGGAAGGCGGCGGTCAGAACTTACGCTTTCGCATTGCCCTTCTTGTGCGCCAGCGTCACGATGCCCTCAATCGCGAGGAAGACCGCGAGCACCACAAGCAGGATGCCAATAATCGCCTGCGCCCAGGGACCCCAATCGGCGCCGCCGGCCGCGATGGAAGCAAATTGGTTCTTGGTATTGATGATGAGCGAGCAGATGGTAACGACCAGCATAAAGGCCATCGGGAGCAGGAACATCTTGTTGTTTTTGCCGATGTTGCCGAGCCAGGTCGCGACGGCGAGCAGGCCGAGCGCGGCGAGGAGCTGGTTGGCCGAGACGAACAGCGCCCAGATCTTCTCATAGCCATTCAGGCCGAGCACGATGCCGAGCACCACGGTGATGATGGTCGCAACATACGGGTTGGTCAGGACTTTCTTCCAGCCCTTGACGGTCTGAGGCGTCTCGCCCTTCTTGCCGTCGAGCCAGAACTCCTGGAACATGAAGCGAGCCAGACGGGTCGCGGTATCAAGCGAGGTCAGGCAGAACGCGGAATAGGTCAGAACCAGCAGCGTATAGAGGATGCTGTAAGAGCCGGGGATCACGTCGTCGATCATGTGCGCGATGCCGCCGCCGAAGATCGCGGTAGCGCCGGCCAGGACGGCGTCGGGGTTCGCCTTGTTCCAGCTATAAGCATAGGCGACGGCGCAGAGCGTCAGGATCGCGAGCACGCATTCGAGCAGCATGCCGCCGTAGGCGATGGGACGGGCGTCCGTCTCTTTGTTGAGCTGCTTGGAGGTGGTACCGGAGGAGACGAGCGAGTGGAAGCCGGAGATGGCGCCGCACGCGATCGTCGTGAACAGGACTGGGAAGAGGTAGGTCTTTCCGCTGGCGCCCTCCACGACGGCCTGCGCCGTCACCATGCTGGACATGGACGGGCGGGCGACAATGACGCCGAAGACAGCGAGCAGCAGCATGGCGTACAGCAGGAACGACGACAGATAGTCGCGCGGCTGGAGCAGGATCCAAACCGGCGCAACAGACGCGATGGTGATGTAGATGCCGACGATCCACATCCAGGTGGACGAAGACAGGTAGATCGGATGGAAGTTCATGCCGATCGCGATGATGGCGACGATGGCGACGATGCCGACCACCGAGGAGACGCCCATCGGCATATTGCGGCGGTAGACCAGGAAGCCGAAAATGATCGCGATGACGATGAACAGGATGGAAACCATGGCGACGCGGGCATTGCTGACGGAGGCAGCCTTGTCCACAGCGCCGCTGGCGTCGAAGGTCGCGCCGAATGTGCTCGCGACGATGGAGGCGAACGCAGCGACGACCAGGATCAGCGTCAGATACGCAAAGATGATGAACAGACGCTTGGCACGGCTGGACATGTTGACGGAGATGATCTCGCCGATCGACTTGCCGCCGTGGCGTACCGAGGCGAACAGAGCGCCAAAGTCATGCACGCCGCCGAAGAAGATACCGCCGATCAGGATCCACAGCGTCGCCGGCAGCCAGCCGAAGGCCGCGGCGCCGATCGGGCCGGTAATGGGGCCTGCGCCCGCGATCGAGGAAAAGTGATGACCCATCAGGACAGGCGCCTTCGCGGGAACATAGTCCACGCCGTCCTCCAACGTGTGAGCGGGGGTCTCCTCGTTCCGCTCACCGACGCCCCACTGCCGGCACAGCCAGCGTCCGTAGAAGACATAGCCGCACAGCAGAACGACGATTGCGATGATCAAAAGCAAAAGACCATTCATTTGTTGACTCTACTCCTTACTTTAAAAATCCGCGCTTCTTTCTTTTGGGCGAAAGCACGCTTTTCAAAAATTTCGCTGTGTTCCGGGCGGCGCCGTTGGCGGTGATGGACGCCTTCCCAACCTCCACCGCAGCCGTGTGGATCTCCATCCATCCCTTCAGCGAAAATTGAAAACTTTTTCGGATCCGGCATTTCTTCAGCGCCCGCAGCGCATCCTCGTCGGCGGCGTCGCAGAGGATCACCGTCACAAGGCTGGTGCACATATGGCCGCTCACTGGGTCGACCCGCGGCTCGCCCAGCTCAAGCGTCTTGTCCAGGCACGCCTGATACAGCTCCGCCGTCAGGTGCGGGAGAGAGAAAAAGTATGCATATTCATGCCGGTCGGCAGACCACATCTCCGCCTTGCGCACCAGGATATAGCCGGTTCCGTGCTCATGGAACGCCGCCGAGGCCACAAGCGGCGCGGACGGCTCCTCATACCGCTCGATATCATACCACCTGGAATAGTAGTCCAGGATCCGCTCAAGAAGTGCGTCACGCTCTTGCTGCATCACACGCGTCCTCCACTTCAGCCATACTTTTTTGTTCACATTTGTTATACTGTTTTGGTATGGAAAAGTCAATGAGAATTGTGCAGAAACTGTCATTTTTTCAAGATTTGGCGCAGGCTGGCCCCTCTGCCGGACGGTAGCCAAGCGCCAGATCCACCACATTTTGCAGCTTCTCCCCCGTGAAATAGCGGCGGAGGTTCTCACACACGAGCGAGACGATCTTCTCCTCCGTCTCGCCCAGATGCCCGCTGCTGCACCCAGCAACATGCGGCGTGATGAGCACATTCGGCATCTGCCAGAGGGGATGCTCCGGCGGCAGCGGCTCCGGATCGGTCACGTCGAGCGCAGCGCCGTACAAACCGCCCTCGCGCAGCACCTCGGCGAGATCGTCCGTCACGATCAGGCTGCCGCGGCCGACATTTACGAGCACCGCGTCCGGCTTCATGCGCCGCAGACGCGCCCCATCAAGCAGCTCTCTCGTGTCCGGCGTGTCCGGCAGGCAGCAGATGACAAAATCCGCGCGCGGGAGCAGCGCGTCCAGGTCGGAGCATGTGTACAGCTCGTCAAACGGTGAAAATGCAGCGCCCTCGCTGCGGCGCACGCCGATGAGGTGCATACCGAAGGCCTTGAGCCGCTCGGCCGTCTTCGTGCCGATGTCGCCCGCACCGAGGATCAGCGCCGTCTTTCCCTCCAGCGTTTTTTGCCGGCCCTCGTCGTGCCAAAGAGCAACCTGCTGATTCCGGAAATAACCGAGATAGCCGCGGCAAAAAATCAGCATCGCCCCGACGACGTGCTCGGCGATCATCACGCCGAACGCGCCGGTCGTATTCGTCAGCACGACATGCGGCGGAAACGAGGCCATCTTTGCATATCTGTCCACGCCCGACCAGGTCGTCTGGAGCCAGCGCAGGCGCGGGGCGGCGGCAAGCTCTTCCTCCGTCAGATTGCCGATGACGACCTCGGCGCGCTCGAGCGCGGCGCGCTTTTCCTCGCCTGTCTCGTCCGTGAACACGAAACGGCAGCGGCCGCCGCCGGCCTCCATCAGGCGCGCGCGCTGCGGCTCCGAAAGCGGGAACGCGACAAGCACCTCCGTCATGCATCGGTCTCCTGTGCCATGCGCCGCGCTGTCTCGAGCGCCAGCTCGATCATATCGGTAAAGGTCTTTTCGCGCTCGTCGGGCGAGAGCGCCTCGCTGCGGTACAGATGGTCGGACACCGTGCAGATGGCAAGCGCGTTTTTGCCCGCGCGCGCGGCGTTCAGGTACAGTCCCGCCGCCTCCATCTCGACGGCGAGCACGCCCATCCTCTTCCACTGGTCGTTGAACGCCGGATCGTCATGGTAAAATGTGTCGGCCGAGAGCAGATTTCCCACAACAGGCGACAGGCCGAGCGCCTGCGCGGCCTCCGCCGCAGCGCGCAGCAGCGGCCACGACGCAGTCGGCGCGAACTGGCCGTTCAAACCGAACTGCGAAGCGTAGTTGGAGTTCGTACACGCGCCGAGGCCGATGACGACGTCGCGGAGCTTGAGCGAATCAGCGAGACCGCCGGCGGAGCCGACGCGGATGATGTTCTGCACGCCATAGAAATGGTACAGCTCATAGCTGTAGATACCGATGGACGGGATGCCCATGCCGCTAGCCATGACCGTAACGGGCACGCCGCGCCAGAGACCCGTATAGCCCTGGACGCCGCGGACGTTGTTGACCAGCACCGGCGAGCCAAGATATGTCTCAGCGATAAACTTCGCGCGCAGCGGGTCGCCAGGCATCAGAACCGTTTTGGCGATCTGTCCTTCAAGTGCCGCGTTGTGCGGGGTGGGTGTGTTTGGCATATCAGTTTTCTCCCTTCTGTGCGGCCTTGGCCGCCTTGACCACGCGGCTTGTGCCGAGGCGGTCGGCGCCGAGCGCGAGGAAGCGGGCGGCGTCATCAAGACCCGCAATGCCACCGGACGCCTTGACGCGCACCGCCGTGCCGACGTGCGCACACAGAAGCTGCACGTCCGCTTCCGTCGCGCCGCCGCCGGCAAAGCCGGTGGACGTTTTGATGAAGTCCGCTCCCGCCTCGGTGACAAGCTCGCAGAGCTTGATCTTTTCCTCCTCCGTCAGCAGGCACGTTTCAATGATGACCTTGAGCGTATGACCCGCGCACGCTTCGCGCATCGCGCGAAGCTCGCCCAGCACCTCGTCAAAGCGACCGTCGCGCACCTGCCCGAGATTGACCACCATGTCGATCTCGGAAGCGCCGCTTGCAATGGCGTCGCGCGCTTCAAAGCACTTGACCACCGTCGTCGAGTAGCCGTTCGGGAAGCCGACGACGGTACAGACCGGCACGGCTCCATCCAAATACGCCGCCGCCTGCTTCACATATGCAGGCGGAATGCAGACAGCCGCACAGCCGAAGCGCCGCGCATCATCGCAGACCTGGCGGATCTCTCCCCACGTCGCCGTCTGGGTCAGCAGCGTGTGATCGCAGGCATGCAAAATTTCCGATATCTCCATTGCAGCATCCTCCTTCTGTTTTTAGGCTCAGTATAAAAGCCGCCCGCGCAAAAGTCAACTTGCGTGCCGGAATGCATTCTGCTATAATGGTAAAAGCTATCATGAAAAACGATCATTTGGAATGGGAGGTTTTTCTCTTGGACAACAAAGCAATGTACAAGCTCTCCTACGGCCTGTTCGTCCTGACTGCACGCGAAAACGACAGCGACAACGGCTGCATCGTCAACACTGTCGCGCAGGTCACGACCTCGCCGAACCGCGTCACCGTCGCAGTGAACAAGCAAAATCTGACCCATGATATGATTCTCTCTACGGGCGCGTTCAATGCGTCCATCCTGAGCGTAGACGCGCCGTTCGAGGTGTACAAGCACTTTGGCTTCCAGAGCGGCCGCGACGTCAACAAGTTCCCGGGCGAAGGCTTCCCGCGCTCCGAGAACGGACTGATCTACGTCCCGGCGGCTGCTTGCGCGTATCTGTCCGGCAGGGTCGTCTCTGCGACCGATCTCGGCACACACACGCTGTTCCTCGCCGACGTGACGGACGCCGCCGTTCTGACGCAGGCCGATCCTGCGACCTATGCCTACTATCAGGCCGCTATCAAGCCGAAGCCGCAGCCGGCCGAAAAAAAAGGCTGGCGCTGCAAGGTCTGCGGCTATGTCTATGAGGGCGAGGAGCTTCCGCCCGATTTTGTCTGTCCGCTGTGCAAGCATGGCGCAGCCGATTTTGAGAAAATCGGCTGAACAAGACAAAACGCTGCTGCACCGAATGTTGCAGCAGCGTTTTATTTTGGCTCAGATCGGCTTCTCGTGGATGTACAAAATACCGAGCGTGCTCGGGCCGCAGTGACATGAAACGGTACAGCCGGCGGTCGTTTCATAGACCTCAGGGAAGATACCGCACTCGGCCACCGCATCCTTTGCGGCCTGCACCGTCTCGTCCGTGCAGGGCGTGTGCGTGATGAAGATACGCTCGGGTACGAGATCGTCAGCCCTGGTGAGGCGCTCTTTCGCGTACTCACCGATGCACTTGGCAAACGAGCCGCGGTATTTTTTTGCCACGCCCATCTTGCCGTCCCGCACCTCGATACAGGGCTTCAAATGCAGCAGGTTCGCGCCGAGCGCCGCGACGGCGGAGCAGCGGCCGCCCTTGTAGAGATAGTCGAGCCGGTCGATGAGGAAGCTCGCGTCCACACGCGGCGCGAGATCGTTCATTGCCGCGACGATCTCGGGCGCAGAAGCGCCGGACGCGGCCAGCTTCGCCGCCTCGATCACGACATGCCCCTGACCCGTGGAGAGGTTGCGCGAATCGACAACGTAAACATTGCCGAACGGCTCGGCGGCAACGCAGGCGTTCTGATAGCTCGACGAGAACTCCGCGCTGATCGTCACATGGATCACTGCGTCGAACTCCCCGGCGAAGCGGCCGAACAGCTCCGTGAAATCCTCGATATTCGGCGCCGCGGTCTTGCACAGCGCGCCGCCAGCGGCGACGTGCGCAAAAATGTCCGCCGGCGTGATATCCACACCGTCACGGTAGGTGCTCTCGCCCTTCTGAACGTACAGCGGCATCAGTGTCACCTGATACCGCTCCAGCAGCTCAGGCGAGAGATCGCACGTGCTGTCCGCGGTGATTTTGATTGCCATGAAACGCATCTTCCTTCCCTTTGTTTCAGCTTGTGGCTCCTATGAGCCGAAATTCGATCATATGCTAAATATTATAACAAACCGCGCTGCCGTTGACAACTGTCAAAGCGGCGTTATTGTCCTATTTTCGCATGACAGTTGAAAAAGCTCCGTCCGGTACGGAGGAGCTTTTTCGGTCGCTCAAGTTATAGTAATGGTAAGGATCGGGTGATAGCCGGAATGGTCGTCGCTCTCGCAGACGATCTCCGCCCACGCACCGACAGCAAGCTCCTCCTTCCCGATCTGCTCTACTTCACCCGTTTCAGGATCGGTTCGGAGGAACTCTGTGTCGGCTGTGATCGTAAAATACATTGTGCCGTAATCCTCCAATTCCAGCGCAACGACCTCCGCCAGATCCGCACCGCCGCCCTCCGTGAACACCTCGGCGATCGAGCCGGCCCAAGTCTCCTGCCAAACCGCGCCCTGCTCTGCGTCAGGCGGTATCAGCATCTTCGTCTCTCTGCAGCCCGCCAGAGCAAGCAGGCAAGCTGCCGCAAGGATCAGCCCAAGCCATTTTTTCACTCCAGACATCCTCCTCGATTTTTCAGACTTTTATCATTTTTGACGGCGAATACGCCAAAAAGTTCCTGCACGCAGGCCGTAATTGATTTTGCAGCCGCGGTCTGATATAGTGATGTGGAACAGCGCCCGTGCGGGCGCGGAAAGGAACCTTTTTATGACTGCAAAGCTCTTATGCGGGATCCTAATTCCGTTTCTCGGCACGACGCTCGGCGCGGCGTGCGTGTTCTTTTTGCGCCGCAGCATGGGCGATCGGCTGCAGCGCGCACTGACGGGCTTCGCCGCCGGCGTCATGGTCGCCGCGTCGGTCTGGAGCCTGCTGATCCCGGCGCTCGAGGCGGCGGCGCAGATGGGGACGTGGTCGTTCGTACCCGCCGCCGTGGGATTCTGGGCCGGCATTTTGTTCCTGCTGCTGCTCGACCACATCATCCCGCATCTGCACCGCGAATGCGAGTGCGCCGAAGGCCCGAAGTGCCATCTCTCGCGCTCGACCATGCTCGTACTCGCCGTCACGCTGCACAATATCCCCGAGGGCATGGCCGTCGGCATCGTCTACGCGGGGCTTGCCACGGGGAGCGCGCAGATCACGCTTTCCGGCGCGCTGGCTCTCTCGCTTGGGATCGCGATCCAAAACTTCCCCGAGGGCGCGATCATCTCTATGCCGCTCGCCGCGGCGGACGGACGAAGATCCCGCGCATTTTTCAACGGCGTGCTCTCCGGCTTGGTCGAGCCGGTCGCCGCGGTGCTGACCGTGCTGGCCGCAGGATTGATCGTCCCCGCGCTGCCGTACCTGCTGAGCTTCGCCGCCGGCGCAATGCTCTACGTCGTGGTCGAGGATCTGATCCCTGAGATGTCCGCAGGCGAGCACTCCAACATCGGCACCGTGTTTTTCGCGGTGGGCTTTTCTATTATGATGGTGCTCGACGTGGCGCTTGGGTAACAAAAATCGGGGCTGCTGCAAGATAAATTGCAGCAGCCCCTTTGATCGGCGCAATTATGTGCTCAGTGCCGCGCCCAGCGCGCGGCAGGCGGCCGCCGCGTCCGCATCGGGCGCGCCGCAGCAGATCACGCTCTCCGCGGCCGGCGCCGCGCCGGCATCGGCGCAGCGCGTCTCCCAAGCGTGCATCCACTCGCCGCCGCCCCAGCCATACGAGCCGAACAGGCCGATCTTCTTTCCCGCAAGCGAGGGCAGGCAGGTCTCGAACAGCGGCTCGAACTCGCTGTCCTCCAGCTCCTCTGCACCCATGGCCGGGCAGCCGAACGCAATTGCGCCGTAGCGCGCTGCGTCCGACGGCGAAAACGCGTCGCAGGCAAACACCTCCGCCTGCGCGCCGCGCTCCCGCGCGCCCGCCGCGACCGCCTCGGCCATCTGCTCCGTGTTCCCGGTTCCGCTCCAATAGACAACTGCCAAATTTTCCATTCTGTTTCATCCTTTCTGATGGATCATATCGTGCCCGCCACGGCGAGCCGCTCAAGCGGCACGCCGCGGCTCCACTGCGCGCAGTATGCGCGCGTACACTGTTTGTACTGCGCGAACAGCCGCTGCGCTCGCTGCTCGTCGCCATAGACCTTCCAGACGCCGGCGCATTTACAGTGCGCCGCGCCGTTTTCGATGAAGCCGCGCACATCCTCCGGCGGATAGCCGAGAAACAGCCCGATCTCATGTGGGAATTCCGCCTGCTCCCGCAGGCGGCGGCGCAGCTCCGCCAGGCAGCACGGCGTCTCAAGCTGCGGATAGCCAAGCTGCCCGAGCAATCGCGCGGCCTCCGGTTCCGCCAGGTCCCTGCGCAGCATGGCCGGGCGGCAGAGATAGACCAGCGCGCGTCCGCTGCGGCTGCGCAGCGGCAGCACGCGCAGCCCCTTGCCCGCCAAAAGCCGGTTGAGCCGCCGTAGCTCCGCAGCGAGTGCGGACGGCGAGGCATATGCGCGCGTGACCAAGCTCCCCGTTTTCAGGCCGGCCAGCGTGGGCGCGCAATGCCGCACCAGCCATTCTTCCGTCCATTCTGTCTCCATGCTTCCTCCCCTTCGCGGCAGACGCCGCGGTATTAGGATGCGCCCGCGGGTGTATTCTATGCGAGCCGTCCGAAGGGCGATTGAGTTAGTT
>CAZJBT010000006.1:5161-7417 GCA_964544345.1 uncultured Oscillospiraceae bacterium | reverse complement strand
CCCTCGCGCGGCGACCTGACGTAGGATCCGTCCGGCAGCATGACGCGCGACTTCTCCGTATCGGCAAGCTGCGCGCTCAAGATCTGACGGATCTTCAAGCGTGCCGACTCTCCGCGGATCGGGCAGGCGACCTCCACGCGCCGCTCCATGTTGCGCGTCATGAAGTCCGCCGAGGAGATGTAGATCCGCTCCGACGCGCCTGAGCCGAAGCAGTAGACGCGCGCATGCTCAAGGTAGCGGCCGACAATGCTCCGCACCGTGATGTTCTCCGTTTTGCCCGGCACACCGGGGAGAATGCAGCAGATACCGCGCACGATCATCTGGATCTGTACGCCGGCGCACGAGGCCTGCTTGAGCTTTTCAATGAGGTCGATGTCCGTAACGGCGTTCAGCTTGAGCGTGATCCGGCCGTTCGGCCCCTTCTCGATCTCCTCATCGATCAGGCGCCGAAGCGTCTGCTTGAGCGACTACGGCGAGACGAGCAGGTGCCGATAGCTCCCCTCCAGATCGCCGATGGAGAGATTCTTGAAGAAGTCGGCCGCGTCAAGCCCGATGCCGCGATCCGACGTGAGAAACGAGAGGTCTGTGTATTGCTTCGCAGTCTTTTCGTTGTAATTTCCCGTGCCGACCTGGGTGATATATGTGATCTCTCCTCGCTCCCGGCGCGTGATGAGGCAGAGCTTGGAGTGCACCTTATAATCCCCTATCCCATACAGGACAGTACAGCCCGCCTCCTCAAGCCGCTCAGACCAGTCGATGTTGTTCTGCTCGTCGAATCGCGCGCGCAGCTCGATGAGCACCGTGACGTCCTTCCCGTTTTCCGCTGCAGCGCACAGGCAGTCGACCAGCTTTGCGTCCCGTGCCAGACGGTAGATGGTGATTTTTATGGAGATGGTGTTCGGATCTGCGGACGCCTCACGCAGCAGCGAGAGGAACGGCGTCATGCTCTCATACGGATACGAGAGCAGCACGTCCTTGCGCCGCACCTGGCTGAGCACGCTCTCGCCGGCGCGGAGCTGCGGGCAGGCCGCGGCGTGAACGGCCGGTAGGCCAGCGAATCGCGCTTCTCCTGCGGCAGGCGGCTCTCCAGCAAGGAGACATAGCCGAGCTTCAGCGGCGCAGCGGTAAAAAACGTCTGCTCCTCCGTCAAGCCGAGCTGCATGCAGAAATACCGGAGCAGCGTATCGCTGACGCGGTTTGAAAGCTCCAACCGCACCGGCGCGAGGCGGCGGCGCTACCGAAGAACGCTGCGCAGCTTTTTTCGGTAGTCGGCCATGTCGTCATATGCCTCGTCGTCGAGACTGACGTCAGCATTGCGCGTGACGCACAGCGTCACGTCCTCGACCACCTGATACGAGCCAAACAGCTCCGGCAGATGCTGCCGGATGATCCGATCCATCGAGATACAGCGCGCCGGCGCGCCCGGCAGCAGCAGCACCTCAGGCAGCGCCGACGGCACCGGCACCACTGCAAACAGGCTCTGATTCTTCCGGCGCACCCGCGCGCTGATGTGGAGCGCCTTGCTCGGCAAATGCGGAAACGGATGGTGCAGATCCATGATCTGCGGCGAGAGGATCGGCTCGACTGACGATCGGTAATACTGCTCCGCCGCCTTTCGCTCGGACTTTTCCAGTTCGTCGAAGCGGAGCTGCGCGATACCGTGGGCACGGAGCTGCGCCTCAAGCTCAAAATAGATGCTCTCGCGCTTGGCGTACAGAGGCCGCACCGCAGCGTAGATCCGGTCGAGCTGCTCGCCGGGCGTCATGCCGGACTTGTTGTCGACCGACCTCTCCTTCAGATGCTTCAGATCGAACAAGCTGCCGACACGGATCATAAAAAATTCATCGAGATTACTTGTGAAAATGGAGAGAAAGTTCAGCCGCTCAAGCAGCGGCACAGCCTCGTCCATCGCCTCGTCGAGCACGCGCTCGTTGAACCGCAGCCACGACAGCTCGCGGTTCTGCGTAAACGGCCGCTCGGCTGCATGGCTCATTTCGCCGCCTCCTCTCCAAGCTGCGCGTATAAAAAGCCCTCGCGCACGCCGCACGGCGACGTCAGGATCTGCCGCGCGCCGCAGTACCTTGCGACGCTCTCGAGCACCAGCAGCCCCGGCACGATCGTGTGCACGCGGTCGGGCACGATCTTCAGGACAAGCCGGACAAATTCGCCGCGCTCGTCCCGGTAGAGCGCGAGCAGCCTGTCGAGCGCGGGCAGCGGGTACGCGCCCTCCGACGCTGCCGCCGGAAAGCGGGCACG
>CAZJBT010000006.1:0-5061 GCA_964544345.1 uncultured Oscillospiraceae bacterium | reverse complement strand
CGAGCGCCGCGTGATCCTTCCGGCCTCTTTTCTGCCCGGGATGATCTGGCTGACATACTGCGTATGCAGATTCAGCGAGCCAATGTGCAGCGAGTCCGCCGATAAGATCCGCCGCTCCCGGAACGGCACGATCTCCGTGCTGCCGCCGCCGACGTCCACGACCACGCCGTCGCGCACTGAGAGCGCGCGCAGCGCGCCATAGTAGTCGTAGAGCGCTTCCTCCCGGCCGGTCAGGACGCGGACAGAGAAGCCCGTTTCGTGCTCGATGCGCGCCGTCACCTCCTCTGAATTGGTGATATTGCGCAGCGACGCGGTCGCAAAGACATAAATCTGCCGGACGTCTGTGATCTCGATCGCCTCGCGAAATTCGAGCAGCGTCTGCACCGCGCGCGCCGCACCCTCGTCGCTCAGACGCCGCTTGGCGTTCACATAGCCGGCCAGTCCGGCCGCCTTTTTCTTGTTCAGCATCGCCGTGAGCCGCGGCGCCTGCCACCGGTACAGCACCAATCGGATCGTGTTCGAGCCGATGTCGATCACGCCGTATCGCTCCATACCACCGCCTCCTTTCCCGCTTTGCCAGGATCTATTTTATGAGGATGCTCCCAATATAGTGCGCGGCGCGGCGCGCTTCCACCCACGGTTTGTTAGATTTTGCGCTAAATTTTGTAAAGCGGTGCGATCAAGGGCGCTTCAGGTCGGTCTGCGCCGGCTCATTGCACCGCGTGCCCTGCTCGGCAAAGCGCGAGCCGTGACAAGCGCAGTCCCAGGTGTGCTCGTGTACATTCCAGCGCAGGGCGCAGCCGAGGTGCGGGCAGCGCGGCGCGCCCAGCCGCAGCAGCCCCGCCGCGGCCTCCGCCGCGTTGCGCGCAAGCTGCACGCGCAGCATGGAGCGTGAGGGCGAGAGCAGCCGCGCATACGGGCTTTCGCGGCCCAAAATCTCGTCCGTCAGCATCTGAGCCGCAGCCATCGACCACGTCATGCCCCACTTTCCGAAGCCAGTTGCGGCATACCAGTGCGGCGCGAAACGAGAAAACCGGCCGATATACGGCGCGCCGTCGAGCGTCATACAATCCTGCGTCGCCCAGCGGCAGACCTCGCGCGCCTCGGGGAAATACTGCGCCGCCGCGTACTCGGCCTGCGCCCAGGCGCCGGTTTTCTTGCCTGTGCGTGCGCTCCCGCCGCCCAGCAGCAGACAGCCCTCCGCGGCGCGCAGCGACAGGCCGTCCGTCCCAAGATACAGCCCGCGCAGCGTCGGCGCACCCGTGAGCGCGAGCACATACGAGCGCTCCTGATACAGCTTGAGCGCGTAGCTCCCGCGAAAGCGCGGCAGCGGAAAATGCGTCGCAAGGACGATATGCTTCGCCGTGACCGTGCCGCGGTCGGTGTGCGCCCGCGTTCCGTGCAGTTTGCGCACGCGCGTGTGCTCACAGATCGGAAGCCCAGACGCGATGGCCGCGGCAAAGCGCAGCGGATGGAGCGCTGCCTGGTGCCGGAATCGGATCGCGCCCGCTACCGGAAACGGCAGCTCCGTCTCCTGCACGAATTCCGCTGGGCGACCCAGACGCTCGAGCGCACGCAGCTCGCGCTCGAGCGCGTCCGTCCGATCCCTCGCATAGACATAGGCATCGCGTTCTTCCAGCACGCCGGGCAGATGGGCGCAGCGGGCGCGGTAGTGCGCGAGCGCCGTCTCGTTCGCCGCGAGATACAGCCGGGCGCATGCTGCGCCGCGCGTCCGGATCAGCTTGTCATAGATCAGGCCGTGCTGCAGCGTGACCTTCGCCGTCGTGCGGCCTGTGACGCCGGAGCAGATCGTTCCCTGCTCCACAAGCAGGCAGTCCACGCCCGCACGCGTCAGGCAGTCCGCGCACAGCAAGCCCGCCATACCGCCGCCGATAACCAGCACATCCACGTTCCTGTCGCCGTCAAGCGGCGCGAAGCGCGGCAGCTCGGCCGTTTTTTTCCAGATCGGTCGTTCCTTCATCTGCATCACCGTCTTTAGTATGCCGGCAGCAGGCGGAATCATGCCCGAAAAAACAAACCGTCTCATTGCAAACCGGGCTTTGATGCGCTATGCTGAACCAAAGGAGGCGCTCATCATGGCAAACGAGGATCGGAAGGATTTCAACGCAATGCTGCGCGAGGACAAGGGAATGCCGCGCATCCAGCTCGTCACTGACCCGGCGACTGTCAAAAAATACGGCGGCGAAAAAATGTATTTTGCGCCGCCAATGGCCTACGACCGCCTGATGCGGCAGATCCCGGCGGGGCGGCTCACCACGGTCGGCGCGCTGCGGGCGTATCTGGCCATGCGCGCGGGCGCGGATTTTACCGAGCCGATCACGGCGGGCGTGTTCTGCTCCATCGCCGCGTGGGCGAGCTTCCAGCGCGGCTCCGACGAGACGCCCTACTGGCGCACGCTCAAGGCCGGCGGCGAGCTGAATCCGAAGTACCCCGGCGGCGCGGACGCACAGCGCGAAAAGCTCGAGGCCGAGGGTCACACTGTCGTCTGCCGCGGACGAAAGAACCTGCGCTATTATGTGCTCGATTATGAGCGCGCGCTTTTTCCGCTCGATTCCGTGGCGGACGCATAAGAAAAAATGGGGGCACGTTCGACACAAACTGCCAGTTTTCATCTTGCACCGGGTCGCGCGCCGTGGTATGATGGGGACGAAAAGTGAATAAGCCGCATCGTGTCTCCGCGTCAAGACTGCCGCAAGGCAGGCGCGGGGATGAGGGAATCCGGTTGAAGTCCGGAACGTGCCAGCCCTGTAAGCGAGAGGCCATGCCGAACCGTCATTTTGACGCTGAACGCGAGTTCGCCATTGGGAGAGATCCTGAGAAGGTAGGCGTTGGCCGCAGAGGTTTTTCCTCCTATCGCAAGTCAGGAGACCGACTTTGCGCGTAAACGCCAGCGTGTCCGTGGAGCGGACGCGCCGGCTTGCTGTGGGAACATTGGCCGCAGCGAATCATTTAGGGGATTCGCTGCGGCCGTTTTTATATAGTAAAACCACATATTATTATGAAAAGGAGACAGGACTATGAAAAAACGAATTTTAAGTCTGCTGCTCGCCCTATGTCTCATCATAGGGCTGCTGCCGACGGCGCTGGCAACAAATGCCGACGAGATCACAGTCTACGTATCAGTGATACAAAATGGCGCATTTGTTACCGATAAAGATAACAATGCCGTCGCTTATGTCCCGGTTATAATCTCTTCAGACGAGCCTACCATAAACGATGCCTTTACCGTTTTGCACGAAACACATTTTAAAGATGGCGTCGCCGGCTATGGAATCGCTGACGGGTATGAGGGCAACCCCATGGTTACAAAATTCTGGGGAATTGAAAGCAGCAGCATCGGCTATTACAACAATAATGGATACGCGATGGGTACTGCGGATGCCGTTTCCTCTGGGGCACACCTTGTTTTCTGGTTTTACCAGGATACAACCTACTGGACAGACGCTTATACATATTTTGATCAGACGACCGCAGCTCTCTCTGGCGGCGATGCGCTGGAGCTCACACTGACCTCCGCCAGTTGGGCTGACTCCGGCCCGCTCTCCGGTGCATCCATCACCGTGAATAGTGAAAAGACGAATTATACGACTGACGCAGATGGACGCGCTACAATATATTTCCCTGAGGAAGGCCGCTATATCGTTTCCGCCAGCGTTGATTCCGGTTATATTGTCCCACCCGTATGCATTGTTACCGTGACCGGAAACGATACGCAAGCTGAGCAAACCGTGTCTGCGGATAAAAACGGCTTGACGCTTCCGGCATCCACCACGGAAAACCTGTCTCTGCCTACCGTCGGCGCAAGCGGCAAGAGCTCTATCACCTGGTCGACCAGCGACGCCAGTGTTATCTCTGCGGACGGTGTTGTAACTCGAAGCGGTGAAGACAAACAGGCAACGCTGACTGCCACATTGACCTATGGCAGCTATACAGACACACGCGAATTCACAATCACGGTTCCAAAAATGACGGACGCCGAACTCGTAGCCGCAGCAAAAACAGCACTTGAAGCCGCGTCTATTGTGCCCAATCAATGGAACGCTGACTTTACTGCGGCAGGCGACACCAATATCGTTCCGGTGGCTCAGCGCATCGTGGACGCCGCAGTCTCCGGCGTCAGCGTGGGCGCTTCGGTTTCCTCCGACAGAACCGACAGCATTGCCGAAGACGGAACGATTACTTACGACAATAGAGCCAGAGAGGTTTCCGTCACCTTCACGATCTCAAAAGGCGAAGAAACCGCGACAGTCGATGCTACTGTAACTGTGCCGAAGAATGCAATTATTCGGCAATCTGTGATGGATTCGGCTACAGCGGAGCTTCTAGGTCCTTCTTTGCTCAAGCAGAATGACTCACTGAAAAACGTTACGACCAATCTGAACCTCCCCACCTCAATGTTGAGCATTTTGGACGACTATATAAACGGGACGATGCTGCAAATCACCTGGAATATCCCTGCGGACTATGCCGATTATTTGGATGAATATGGTTCTGTGACCCGTCCCGCCTATCCGGAAGCAGACGTGTCCTTTGATCTGACGTGCACCCTAAGCTGGTATTCGGCAATGGATCCGTATTTGGGCGGTTCATATGTCGGCCCAACACCGGAAGATAAGACACTGACGTTCCCCGTAACCATCAAGGCCATCACACAGGAAGAATACGAGTCCGGCAAAGCTGCTGTGGACGCTGCGCTGGCGGCTTTTGATAACGCTTCCATCACAGATTTCTATGATGGAAACGAGGTAGAGCTTTCCGCCGTAACGACTACCGCATTGATGCTTCCCAGTGTTTCCGGCTTTGACACAGTGTTGACTACGGAGGACAGCACTGTAATTGAAGCCCCCAGTTATGGTACCGGCAAGGCTGTTGTTCACCGACCCGCGCCTAATAGCTCTGATGCGACTTGCAATGTGGTACTCTCTCTCTCCCAAAACGGCTACTCTGCAACAAAGGAAATCCCCATTACAGTCAAAGCCGTAACGCAAGCCGAGGTCGACACTGAAACAGCCTATCTTGAGGCTGTAAAAGCTGCTCTTT
>CAZJBT010000005.1:0-32384 GCA_964544345.1 uncultured Oscillospiraceae bacterium | reverse complement strand
GAAGGTCGTCTCCGGCCTGGACGAGGCGATGGCGCACATCGCGCGGCACTCGTCGGGTCACTCCGAGTGCATCGTGACGAGCGACTACTTCGCCGCCGAGCGGTTTTTGGACGAGGTGGACGCGGCGGCGGTCTATGTGAACGCGTCGACGCGCTTCACCGACGGCGGCGAGTTCGGCCTCGGCGCGGAGCTGGGCATCTCGACCCAGAAGCTCCACGCCCGCGGCCCGATGGGTCTCGCGCAGCTCACCACGAGCAAATTCATCATCCGCGGCGCCGGCCAGATCCGGTAGACCGGAAGAACAGCCGCAAAACAAAAACAACTTTCTCATTTTCCGAAACTTTTTTCCATAAAATCCGTCTGATTTTATATAGCCCCAAGCTGCGGAAAGGAGAAATGACCATGAAAAAGCGAATCACAGCCCTGCTGCTTGCCCTGATCGCGCTCGCGGCGCTCGGCGCGGGCTGCGCCGCGCAGACGGTGCGCGCGGCCGACCTGATGGAGGGGATCGAGCCGTCCGGCGCGGCGGAGGGAGCGGCGCTCACCCAGACTGCGTCCGCCGCCGCCGCGGCGTTCTCCGCGCGGCTTTTGACCGCCTGCGCGGACGGGTCGGAGAACGTGCTCGTCTCGCCGCTGTCGGTGCTGCTCGCGCTCGGCATGACGGCGAACGGCGCGTCGGGCGAAACGCGCGCGCAGATGGAGCAGGCGCTCGGCCTGTCCGTGGAGGAGCTGAACGAGGGGCTGGCCGCCTGGGTCGGCGCACTGCCCTCGCTCGAGGAAAGCCGCGTCGAGCTGGCGAACTCCATCTGGCTGCGCGACGATGAGAGCCTGACGGTCGAGGATGCATTTTTGCAGGCCAACGCCGACTACTATGGCGCGCAGGTCTACCGCAGCGCCTTTGACGCTGCGGCCGTTTCGGACGTGAACCGCTGGGTCTCCGAGCACACGGACGGCATGATCGACAAGATCATCGAAGAGATCTCGGAGGAGACGATGCTGTACCTGATCAACGCGCTCACGTTTGACGCGGAGTGGTCGAGCGTCTATCAGGACGTGCAGGTGCGCAGCGGCGTGTTCACCACGGAGAGCGGCAGCGCGCGGGAGACAGAACTGATGTACTCGGCGGAGCGCACCTATCTCGAGGACGAAAACACGACCGGCTTTTTGAAGTATTACGCGGGCGGGCGCTACGCCTTTGCCGCGCTGCTGCCGAACGAGGAGCTTTCGATGGCCGATTACCTTGCGGCGCTCGACGGCGACGCCTGGCGCGCCCTGATGGATTCCGCGTGCAGCGCCGAGGTGATCGCCGCCATCCCGAAGTTCGAGACGGAATATTCCGCCGAGCTGGGAGAGCAGCTTCAGGCGATGGGCATGACCGACGCGTTCGATCCCGACCGGGCGGACTTTTCTGCGATGGGAAACGTCGATGGGGATCCGCTCTACATCGGCGCCGTGCTGCACAAGACGAAGATCACGGTCGACGAAAGGGGCACCAAGGCCGGCGCAGTCACCGCCGAGATGGCAAGCGGTGCATCAGCGCCGGCTGAGGAGCCAAAGCGCGTCACGCTCGACCGCCCGTTCGTCTATGCGCTGATCGACTGTGAGACGGCTCTGCCGCTGTTTATCGGCGTCCTGGCCGACCCCGCAGCCTGAGCGCGCATGTCTATTTATAGATGAACCGCCCCGCCGCCGAGCATCGGCGGCGGGGCGGAGACTGTCAAAGGACGCCGCAGGCGTTTTTTGACGAAGAAACTGCGGCCTGCCGCAGCGCGCGAATCATGCGCCTGCGCCGCGCGATCCGCACGGTTCCAGGCCGAGCGGAGCTTTCTCCGACGCACCGGCCGCCGGAGAAAACGATCCTGATTTGAGTTCGCCGCTGCGGCGGCGAAACGCTGCGAGGTTTTTCGACAAGCGAAACCCCGCCGCCGATGCTCGGCGGCGGGGCGCTTTTACAGGTTGAAGAACGCGGCCCGGCCTGGGTAGCGGGCGGCGTCGTCAAGCTCCTCCTCGATGCGGAGAAGCTGGTTGTACTTCGCGACGCGGTCGGTACGCGACGGCGCGCCGGTCTTGATCTGGCCGGCGTTGAGCGCGACGGACAGGTCGGCGATCGTGGTGTCCTCCGTCTCGCCCGAGCGGTGGGAGACGACGGCGGTGTAGCCGGCACGGTGCGCCATCTCGATCGCGTCGAGCGTCTCGGTCAGCGTGCCGATCTGGTTGACCTTGATCAGGATCGCGTTGGCCACGCCCAGCTCGATGCCCTTCTTCAGGCGGGCGGTGTTGGTGACGAACAGATCGTCGCCGACGAGCTGGACTTTCTTGCCGAGCGCCTTCGTGAGCATCGCCCAGCCCTCCCAGTCCTCCTCGCCCATGCCGTCCTCGATGGAGATAACGGGGTAATTCTCAACGAAGCGCTTCCACATCGAGACCATCTGCGCGCGGGTCATGGTCTTTTTCGCCTTCGGCAGGTAGTAGGTGCCGTCGGCCTGATACCACTCGGACACGGCGCCGTCCATGGCGATCATAAAGTCCTCGCCCGGCCTGTAGCCGGCGGCCACGATGGCCTGGACGATGACCTTCAGCGCGTCCTCGTCCTTTTTGAGGTTCGGGGCATAGCCGCCCTCGTCGCCGACGCCGGGCGCGGGCGTGCCGTTCTCCTTGAGCACGGTCTTGAGCGTGTGGAACACCTCGGCGCACCAGCGCAGACCCTCGGCGAAGCTCGGCGCGCCGACGGGCATGATCATGAATTCCTGGATATCGACGTTGTTGTTCGCGTGCGCGCCGCCGTTCAGAATGTTCATCATCGGGACGGGGAGCTGCTTCGCATTCACGCCGCCGAGATAGCGGTAGAGCGGCAGGCCGAGCGACTCCGCCGCCGCGCGCGCGCAGGCAAGCGACACGGCCAGGATCGCGTTCGCGCCAAGGCGCGCCTTGTTCTCCGTGCCGTCAAGCTCGATGAGCGCCGCGTCAATGGCGGCCTGGTCGAGCGCGTTCGCGCCAAGCAGCTCGTCGGCGATCTCGGTATTGATGTTGGCGACCGCCCCGCAGACGGCCTTGCCGAGGTATGCTTCGCCGCCGTCGCGCTTTTCGCACGCCTCATACACGCCGGTGGACGCGCCGGACGGCACCGCCGCGCGGCCGACCGTCCCGTCGTCGAGCCAGACCTCGGCCTCGACGGTCGGGTTGCCGCGCGAGTCAAGGATCTGGCGACCCAAAACGTCCACGATCTCAAGATATTGTTTCATCAGGCTGAACCTCCTCATATGCCTCCGGCCCAGACAGCGGTTCTTCCTCCGCCTTCTCAGGCTCCCTGCGCTTCGGCTGGTTGGCTGCGTGGATGATCTTGACGAACTTCTCCGGCACGAGCGACGCTCCGCCGATCAGGCCGCCGTCGATATCCGGGCAGGCAAGCAGGTCGAACGCATTTTCTTCATTCATTGAGCCGCCGTACAGGATCGACACCGCGCGCGCGACCTTCGCGTCGGCGATGCGGCGGATGATGGTGCGGATGCCCTGGCAGACCTCCTCCGCCTGCTCGGGCGACGCGGTCTTGCCGGTGCCGATCGCCCAGAGCGGCTCGTAGGCGACGATGCACTTTTTGATCTTCGACCCCGTCAGGCCGGTCAGCGCCGAGCGAACCTGGTAGGAGATCAGCTCGGCGGTCAGCCCCGCCTCGCGCTGGGCGAGGCTCTCGCCGACGCAGATGATCGGCCGCAGGCCGTGCGCGAGCGCGGCGCGCACCTTAGCGCGCACCTGTTCGTCCGTCTCGCCCGCGGCGCGGCGCTCGGAGTGGCCGAGGATGACATATTCACAGCCGGCGCCGGCGAGCATTGCGGGGCTGAGCTCGCCGGTGTACGCGCCGGATTCGTTTTCGTTCATATTCTGCGCGCCGACGGCGACGCGCGTCTCGCGGAAGGCCTTCTCCGCCGCCGGGATGCAGATGGCGGGCGGGCACAGGACGATGGAGCACCAGCGCCCCTTCGGCAGGATCTTTTTCAGCTCGCGGGCAAACGCAGCCGTCTCCGCGATGGTCTTGTTCATTTTCCAGTTGCCCGCGATGATCGTCTTACGGTAAGTTCGGTTCATGGCGTCTCCTTCTTGCGTCGTGGGCGTGCTTTTTTATCGTTCTTTCCCTGATCTTTCATCTTGCGGCCGCCGCGCGCCGCAGCCTTACGCGTCGAGCAGGCAGGCGACGCCGGGCAGCTCGTGGCCGGCAAAGAATTCGAGGGATGCGCCGCCGCCGGTGGAGATGTGGGTGATGCGGTCGGCAAAGCCGAACTGCTCGGCCGCCGAGGCGCTGTCGCCGCCGCCGATGACGGTCAGCGCGTCCGTCTCCGCCATGGCGCGGGCGATCTGCTGCGTGCCGAACGCGAAGCGCGGCCACTCGAACACGCCCATCGGGCCGTTCCAAACGACGGTGCCGGCCTGCGCGATGACGTCGGCATACTCATTGATGGTATCCGGGCCGATGTCGAGACCCATCCAGCCGGGAGGGATCTGGCCGTCCGGACAGACGGCCTTCTTGGCCTCGGGGTCGTACTTGTCCGCGATGACATTGTCCTTCGGCAGGTGCACCTGCACGCCCTTCTGCTTCGCCTTCTCCATCAGCTTGCGGCAGTATTCAAAGCTCTCGGCCTCGCACAGCGAGTTGCCGATGGCGCCGCCGAGCGCCTTGGTGAACGTATAGCTCATGCCGCCGCCGATCAGGATGTGGTCGGCCTTGTCGAGCAGGTAGTCGATGACGCTGATCTTATCGGACACCTTGCTGCCGCCGACGATCAGCACGAACGGATGGCGCGGGGACTCCATGACCTCGCCCATGACCTCCAGCTCCTTCTGGACGAGCAGGCCGGAGACGGCGGGCAGAAAGTTCGCCACGCCCGCAGTCGACGCATGCGCGCGGTGCGACGAGCCGAACGCGTCGTTGACGAAGATATCGGCCAGCGAGGCGTAGGCCTTCGCCACAGCCTCCTTGTTCTCCGTTTCTCCAAAGACGAAGCGGACGTTTTCGAGCAGCATGATCTCGCCCGGCTGCAGGCGCGAGGCGACGAGCTGCGCGCGCGAGCCGACGGCCTCGGACAAGAAATAGATGTTGTGGTTGAGCAGCTCCTCGAGCCGGAGCCAGACCGCCTTGAGCGAATACTTCTCCTCATAGCCGAACTTCGGGCGGCCGATGTGGCTGCACAGGATGACCGACGCGCCGCGGTCGAGCAGGTAGCGGATGGTCGGGAGCGTCTTGACGATACGGGAATCGTCTTCAATGTTGCCGCGGTCGTCGGTCGGCACGTTGAAGTCGCAGCGCACCAGGCAGCGCTTGCCTGCGACGTCGATGTCGCAGATGGTCTTTTTTCTGAAATTCATAGTGTCCTCCAGTATGGATCGTCTTTATTTCAGGCATCCAGGGCGGATGCGGCTGGTCTTTTGGGAGTAGATCGGCTCTGCGCGCTCCGCGAAGGCCGGCGAACGCCGTCCGCTGCGGCAGAAAAAACAGACCAGCCCGCCGCGATCGGGAAGGACGGCGGGGCGAATGGCGCTGTTTTCCCGCGGGATCGGCGCCTACCCCTGTCCGGCGAGCCTGCCGAAGCCCCGCAGACCCGGAAAGCCCTGCTGGCGCAGCGCCTCGTAGGCCACGATGGCGACGGAGTTGGCGAGGTTCAGGCTGCGCGCTTCGCAGATCATCGGAATGCGCACGGCGCGCTCCACATGCTGCAAGAGAAAGTCCTCCGGCAGACCGCGCGTCTCCTTGCCGAACATCAGATAGCATCCGTCGGCAAAGGCGGCCTCGGTATACGCGCGCGGCGCCTTGGTGCTCATGAGCCACAGGTCGGCCGCGCCGGTTCTTTCAAAAAACTCGTCCAGGCATGAATAGACCCGCACGTCGACCAGATGCCAGTAGTCCAGCCCCGCGCGCTTGACGGCTCTGTCGGAAATATCAAATCCGAGCGGCTCGACAAGGTGCAGGACGCTGCCGGTTGCGGCGCAGGTGCGGGCGATGTTGCCGGTATTCATTGGGATTTCCGGCTCGACCAACACAATGTTGAGCACAAAAATCCCCTCCTTTGCAAATTCCGGCTTTTATTTTATTCCACTTGAGCCGAAATTTCAAGGGCATCTTGCATTTTTGACCGATTTGTGGGAAGATGATGAGCAGAATACTGCAAAGAAGGGATCCCATGCACAAACGAATCGTCGTCAAGGTCGGCACCTCCACGCTGACGCACGCGGGCGGCGGAATGAATTTCCGCAATATGGATCGTCTTGCGCGTGTGCTGACCGACGTGAAAAGCGGCGGCTGCGAGGTCGTGCTCGTCTCCTCCGGCGCGATCGGCGCGGGCGCGGGCAAGCTCAAGCTGCGCACCCGGCCGACTGAGCTGCGGCTCAAGCAGGCTGCCGCCGCCGTCGGCCAGTGCGAGCTGATGCATCTGTACGACAAATTCTTCGGCGAATACGGCGCGACCGTCGCGCAGATCCTGCTCACGCGCGACGATGTCGACCGGCCGGCCGTCAAGCAGAATCTGCAAAATACGTTCGAGGCGCTGCTCGAGCTGGGCGTGATCCCCGTCGTCAACGAGAACGACTCGGTCTGCTTCGAGGAGATCGAGACGGAGCACAAGGTGTTCGGCGACAACGACACGCTCTCGGCCGTCGTCGCGACGCTCGTGCAGGCCGATCTGCTCGTGCTGCTCTCGGATATCGAGGGGCTTTACAGCGCCGACCCGCACCTTGACCCCGACGCGGCGCTCATCTCCGAAGTGCCCGAGATCACGGACGAGATCCGGCGTCTCGCGGGCGGAGCCGGCTCGCGCTTCGGCACCGGCGGGATGGCGACCAAGCTGCTCGCCGCCGAGATCGCGACGGGCGCCGGCATCGATATGGTCATCACGAACGGCGAAAAGCCGGAAAACCTCTACTTTCTGGCCGACGGCGGCACGATCGGCACCCGCTTCCGCGGCCGCCGCTGATCTCACGAGTGTTCTGGCCGCGCCGCGGCGCGGACGGCAGATCATGATAAAAGTATAAAGGAGGCCATGACCTATGGGTCACTTACAGGAAAAACCGCAATCATCACCGGCGCTGGGCGTTCTGTTCTGAAGAACGGCCGCTGCGGCGCGATCGGCTACGGCGTCGCCACCGCCTACGCGAAGGAGGGCGCGGGTCATCACCGGGCGCAACCTCGCGAAGCTCGACGGCGCAAAGGAGGAGCTTGAGCGGCTCTACGGCATCCGCGTCCTGACGGTGCAGGCCGACATCGCGGCCGGCGCGGACAACGCCGCCATCGCCGCAGACGTCGTCCGCCAGACCGTCGAAGCCTTTGGCGGCGTGGATGTGCTCATCAATCTCGCGCAGGCGTCAGCCTCCGGCGTGACGCTCGCCGAGCACACCATGGAGCAGTTCGACCTCGCGATCTATTCCGGACTTTACGCGACGTTCTGCTACATGAAGGCGTGCTATCCGTATCTGGTGCAGTCGCGCGGATCGGTCATCAACTTCGCCTCCGGCGCCGGGCTGTTCGGCAACTTCGGGCAGAGCGCCTATGCCGCCGCGAAGGAGGGCATCCGCGGCCTGACGCGCGTCGCCGCGACAGAGTGGGCGCAGCATGGCGTCAACGTCAACGTCGTCTGCCCGCTGGCCTGGACGGCGCAGCTCGAGAACTTCCAGCTCGCCTACCCGGATGCGTTCACGCAGAATGTCAAAACGCCGCCCGCCGGCTATTTCGGCGACCCGGAGGAGGACATCGGTCGCGTCTGCGTCCAGCTCGCCTCGCCGGACTTCAAGTATATGAACGGCGAGACCCTCACGCTTGAGGGCGGCCTCGGCCAGCGCCCGTGACCATAACGGCAAAGCAGCTCGCCGATGCTCGGCGGCGGGGCTATGAGACTGCCGAAGCCCCAACGATCCCGATCCTATCTCGCCGCGAGGGTTTTGACAGGCTGTCGCCGCCGTCTCATTCAGACGGCGGCGTTTTCTTTTGCGCGGATGCGGCGTGCGGCCTTTTTCCCAGCTTAACAAAATCTTCACCATTCCGCATCGGAATTGTGGTATACTCTCCGAGAGAGGAGGGTCTGGACTTGAACATTCTATTTTTCCTGACGCCCAAGGCGGACTGTATTTTTCTTGACGACGACGATACCGTCCGCCAGGCCATCGAGCGCATGGAGCACAATAGCTATACCTCCCTGCCGATCCTCAACCGGGCGGGCGAATACCGCGGTACGCTGACCGAGGGCGACCTTCTGTGGGCGCTCAAGAACCTCTGCGGCGGCGATATGAAGCGCGCCGAGCAGATCTGCATCATGGAGATCGACCACCGCTGCGATAATACGCCCGTCTCGATCGATACCGACATCGAGGATCTGTTTGCTAAGGCCACCGACCAGAACTTTGTGCCGGTCATCGACGATAAGAATGCGTTCATCGGCATCATCCCCCGAAAAGCGATCGTCCAATACTGTCTCGACCACTACATCCATAAGGAAAAAAATGAGCCGCGCCGGCGCGAAAAGGTTTTGGTATAAGCGCGGGCATATCACGCTGGCTCCCCGCAAAGCGGACAAAGCAAACGACGATTCCACGACACAGAATAATAAAAGGAGCTGCTGTAGCCTCGGCCGCAGCAGCTCTTTGCTTTTTGTCAGCTCAGCCGCGTCGGGTCGCGCAGGCAGGCTTTTTTGATGGAGACGACCTCGCCCGTGAGCAGAACGATCGCGATCAGGTTCGGAATGGCCATCAGGCCGTTGCCGACGTCGGCCAGGCTCCAAACGTGGCCGAGCGGCAGGCAGCTCCCGGCAAAGACCACGGCCGCGAAGAGCACCTCGAACGGCGTGCCGGCGCGCGAGCCGAATACATAGTCCGCCGCGGCGCGCCCATACCAGCTCCAGCCGAGCACGGTCGAAAACGCGAACAGAGCGAGCGCAGCGGCCACGAACCGCCCGCCCCATGCGCCGTAGGATGCCGAAAACGCCGCCGCCGTCAGGCTCACCCCCGTCAGCGGCCCGCCGGGCAGACCGATCGAGGAATAGCCCGCGCGGTACGCGTCCATGTCATACGCGCCGGAGGTCAGGATGACGAGCGCTGTCATCGTGCACACCAGCAGCGTGTCGGTCATGACCTCGAAGATCGCCCACATGCCCTGCTGCGCCGGGTCGCGCACGTCGGCCTGCGCGTGGACGAGTACGGTCGAGCCAAGCCCGGCCTCGTTGGAGAATACGCCGCGCGCGACGCCCGTGCGCAGCGCGAGCAGCAGTCCGCTGCCCGTTCCCGACACGCCCGCGCGCAGCGTGAACGCCTCGCGGAAGATGGCTCGGAAGGCGTCCGGCACCGCGTCCAGATGCACCGCGAGACAGCACAGCCCTGTCAGAAGATAAAGCCCGACCATCGCGGGCACCAGGTATTCCGTGACGCGTCCGATGCGCCGCACGCCGCCGAGCGAGACGATGAGCGCGAGCGACGCGCATACCGCGCCCGACGCGGCCGGCGGCACACCGAACTCCGAGTGCAGCCCAGCCGCGATCGAGTTCGACTGCACGAGCGCGCCGACGCCGAACGACGCGGCCATGCAGCACAGCGCGAAAAGGCGGGCGAGCCATTTCGCGCCCAGCCCGCGCTCCATGTAGCCCATCGGCCCGCCCTGCCAGCGGCCGTCTGGGTCGCGGATCCGGTAGCGGATGCCAAGCGCGTTCTCCGCGAACGCGGTCATCATCCCGAGCAGCGCTGAGCACCACATCCAGAACACCGCGCCCGGCCCGCCGATGGCGATGGCCGCGGCGACGCCTGCGATGTTGCCGGTGCCGACGGTCGCTGCGAGTGCGGTCGTCACGGATTGGAGCTGCGAGATACCGCCCGCGCCGCGTCCGCGCGCGCCGTCGGGCGAGAAAAGACTCCCGACTGTCCGGCGCAGCCAGAGCGGCAGGTGGCGGATCTGAAAGAAACGGAGCCGCACCGTAAACCAAGCGCCCACGCCGAGCAGCGCGAACGCCATCGGCGGGCCAAACACAAACGACCGCACGGCCTCGACCGCGCTCCAGAAGCCTGTCCACATATGTGATCCCTCCGTTTCCATATATATGCAGAAAAGAGCGGAAGTATGTTTTACAAATTGTTCATCCACATGCCGCGAAGTGCGATATAATAAAGTGAAAAGATGGCGGCGCCGGAACGAGACGGCGCGCACAAGGAAACATTCCGCCGTCCGACGGGCGGCGCTTCGGGGAGGAGAATGGAGATGTCACAGACGGTTTTGATCGTGGAAGACGACAGCAACATCGCGGAGCTTCTGCGGCTCTATCTGGAGAAGGAGGGCTACCACGCGGCCATCGCGTCCGACGGCGGCGCGGGCGTCGAGCTGTTCCGAAAGCTGCGGCCTGATCTGGTGCTGCTCGATCTGATGCTGCCGGTGCTCGACGGCTATGGCGTGCTGCGCGCCATCCGCACCGACTCCAACGTGCCTGTCATCATGCTGACGGCCAAGGGCGAGACGATGGACAAGGTCTCGGGGCTGAAGCTCGGCGCGGACGACTATATCACCAAGCCCTTCGAGATGAAGGAAGTCCTCGCGCGGGTCGAGGCGGTGCTCCGCCGCGCGGGAGAGGCCGAGTCGAACGCGCCTGCCGCGCGCCGGCTCACCTTTGACAAGCTCGTGATCGACCTCGACGCGTTCGAGCTGATCGTGGACGGCAAGCGGGTCGACACGCCGCCGAAGGAGATGGAGCTGCTCTATCACCTCGCGGCCACGCCGAACCGCGTCTATACGCGCAACCAGCTCCTCGACGAGGTGTGGGGCTTCGACTATTTCGGCGACTCGCGCACGGTCGACGTTCACATCAAACGGCTCCGCGAGAAGCTCGAGGGCGTCTCCGACCAGTGGTCGCTCAAGACGGTCTGGGGCGTTGGATATAAATTTGAAGTCGTATGAGGAAAACGACGTTTTCGCGCCAGTTCACGACGACGGCGGCGCTGCTGCTGCTGATGCTCGCGGTACTGGGCGTGGCGTTCCGGGTGATGCTCGGCAGCTATCTGGCCGGAGAAAAGCGGGATTCGCTCGCCGCGAACGCCACGGCCGTGGCCGAGCTGGCCGCGGCCTATAACTCCGCCGGCGAGCTGGAGGCCAACTGGGACTTCCGCATCAGCCTGTCCTTTGCGGCGGAGGTCTCCGGCACCGACGTCGTGATCTGCGATGAGACGGGCGAGATCGTCCTCTGCTCCGATTCGCAGATCAGCTGCGAACATGTCGGGAAGATCTTGGATCCGGACTATATCCAGGCGGTCTGGGATCAGGGCGAGGTCTATTCCTCCGGCGTTGTGGACGGGCTCTATGACGAGACGCGCTATCTGATGGGCGTGCCGATCGTCTCGGCGGCCTCGGGCGAGGACATGGGCGTCGTGATGGTCTCGTCGTCGGCGGAGGACATCGCGGCGCTGCTGCTGCGTACCACGCTCATTTTCTTCTGGACAGCGGTGGCAGTGCTGCTGCTCGCGATGTTCGTCATATCGGTCGTGGCACGATCCCAGGCCAAGCCGCTGCGCGCGATGGCCGCCGCCGCGCACCGCTTCGGGCACGGCGACTTCAGCGCGCGCGTGCGCGTCAGCCGGCGCAATACGGAGGAGATCAAAGACCTGGCCAGCGCGTTCAACTCGATGGCCGAGTCGCTCGAGCAGTCCGAGCAGCGGCGCAAGGAGTTTGTCGCCAACGTCTCGCACGAGCTGAAAACGCCGATGACGACCATCGGCGGCTTTATGGACGGCATGCTCGACGGAACGATCCCGCCCGAGAAGCACCCGCAGTATATGAAGGCCGTCTCCGATGAGGTCAAGCGTCTCGCGCGGCTCGTGCGCAGCATGCTCGACGTCTCGCGGCTGCAGGCGCAGCAGACGGCGGCCACGTTCCGCGCCTTCGACATCTGCGAAGCGGCGGGCCAGGCGCTGCTGACCTTTGAGCAGAGGATCAACGCCAAGCAGCTCGAGGTGCGCGTCGAGATGCCGGACGAGGGCGTGAAGGTGCTCGCCGATCCGGACGCGATCACGCAGGTCGTCACAAATCTGATCGACAATGCGGTCAAGTTCGCCTATGACGGCGGCGAGCTGCGCCTTTCCGTCCGCACGCAGGGAACCAAGGCGTATGTTTCCGTTGCGGACACCGGCCCGACCATCGAGCCGGCGGAGCTGCCGCTGATCTTCGACCGCTTCCACAAGACCGACAAGAGCCGCTCGATGGACAAAGACGGCGTCGGCCTGGGGCTGTATATCGTCCGCACCATCATCGACAGCCACAGCGAGACGATCCGCGTCACCAGCGAAAATGAGCTGACGACATTCACCTTTACGCTGGCGCTGGCCAGATGACCGGGAGGAGGAGACACATGGATAGAGGATCCGAGGAATTCCGCCCGGAGCGCTATGAGCTATATGAACCATATGAACCGTATGAGCAGCCCGCGCTGCCGCGCAAGACCGGCCTGCGCACGCTGCCGATCGTGCTGGTCAGCGCGATCGTGCTGGTCAGCGCGGTCGTGACGCTGCTGAGTCTGCTCGGCGTGCCAGTCGGCGTTCGGAGAGCCAAGGGGGACGAGCGGGTCACGCCGTCCGTCGTCGGCGTCGCGGACGCGGGCGAAGCGGCGGACGGCGCCGGTGAGCCGAACGGCGCGCCGGCGGATACGGTGCTCGCCTTGTCGCCCGCGCCGGCGGAGGAGCAGACGGCGTCCGGCGGCGAGCTGAGCCTGCAGGAGATCTACAGCCGCACCATCGACTCGGTCGTCTGCGTGAAGGCGTCCGGCGTGGGCGAGGCGTCGGTCGGTACGGGCGTCATTTTGTCCGATGACGGCTATATCATCACCAATCACCATGTCATCGAGGGCATGCAGGAGTACAGCATCCTGCTCTCGGACGACACGGAGTATCCCGCGCAGCTCGTCGGCGGTGACGAGCAGACCGATCTCGCCGTTCTGAAGATCGCGGCGGAGGGTCTGCAGGCCGCGGAGTTCGGCGATTCGGACAGCCTGCGGGTCGGCGATACGGTCGTCGCCATCGGCAACCCGCTTGGCACGGAGCTGCGCGGCACGATGACGAACGGCATCGTCTCGGCCATCAACCGCGATATTGTGATCGACGGGCGCGAGATGACCGTCATCCAGACGAACGCCGCGCTCAACTCCGGCAACTCCGGCGGCCCGCTGATCAATGTCTACGGGCAGGTCGTCGGGATCAACACGGCGAAATTCAGCTCGTATTATTCCGGCACGGTCGAGGGCATCGGCTTCGCCATCCCGATCACGACCGCCAAGCCGATCGTCGACGAGCTGATCTCGCTCGGCTATGTCTCAGGCCGGCCGAGCCTGGGCATCACGGGCGACAGTGTGCCGCAGAACGCGCAGATCTACTACCGCCTGCCCGCCGGCGTGTTCGTCGCATCGGTCGACGAGGCGTCCGACGCGTATGCCAAGGGCATCCGCGAGGGCGATATCATCATCGCCTTCGGCGAGACGCGCGTGACGAGTGCGAGCGAGCTGAATGCGGTCAAGAATCGGTATCAGGTCGGCGATACCGTGACGCTGACGGTCTACCACAGCGGCAGCTATTACTATATCGACGTCGTGCTCGGCGAAATGGGTCAGTCCGGCTGACGCGGGCGCGGAGCGGCAGGGGCGGCGATCCTCCGTTGAGAGGACTGGAGCGCCGCCGCGGAGATTGGATACGACCGAGCGAGCCGGAAGCGGCTTGACGCGGCGGGCGTCTGCTGATATGATGTTGAAAACAGCGGCGCGTCCGGCCTTCCCGGCGGCTCGAAGGAATGGAGGAAACGTGTGAAGATAGCAGTTTTTGAATGGAAAAATCTCCGCTTGCCGCGGTCGGCCTGGGCGCCGCTCGAGCGCGCCGGCGAGACGGTGTACTTTGATTGCGACGTACCCGCCGCGCCGGAGGACTGCCCGCCCGCTGCGCTGGATGCCGACGTGATCTTCTGCGGCGGCAACAGCCACCTGGGCGAAAACCTACGGCAGATGCCGAACCTGCGGTTCGTCAGCCTGTTTTCCACCGGCTACAACAACGTCGACCTGGCGCTGACGCGGGAGCTGGGCGTGGCGGTGTCGAACGTCCCGCACTACGGGGCGCACTCGGTCGGCCAGTTTACGATCTCGCTGCTGCTGGAGATCTGCAACAATGTCGGCGGGCATTGCCGCGCCATCCGCGAGGGCATGTGGGACAAGGGCTTTACCTTTCTCCTCACGCCGCAGATCGAGCTGTATGGAAAGACCATCGGCGTCATCGGCTACGGCGACATTGGCCGCGAGGTCGCGGCCATCTGCGCCGCGTTCGGGATGCGGGTGCTCGCCTTCTCGCGCCATCCCGACCCCGCGCAGGAGACCGAGCGCATCCGCTTTGCGCCGCTCGACGAGATCTACCGCACCGCGGACTTCATCACACTGCACTATCCGCTGCTCCCGCACACGGCCGGCATGATCGACCGCGCGGCGCTCGCGCAGATGAAAGACGGCGTGATCATCCTCAACACAGCGCGCGGCGGCCTGATCGACGAGCAGGCGCTCGCCGATGCGCTGCGCGCCGGCAAGGTCGCGTCTGCCGGCCTCGACGTGGTGTCGAAGGAGCCGTGGGACGAGACCTGCCCGCTCTTTGACGCGCCGAACGTGGTCATCACGCCGCACCTGGCGTGGGCGACAGAGGAGAGCCGCCGCCGTCTTTTTTCCGGCGCAGTCGAAAACTTTCAAGCATGGCTGACCGGCGCGCCGCAAAACCTGGTAAATTGATGCGGAGCTGTAGACAGAAGCCGTGCGATCTGCTATGCTTATGGCCGTAAAAAAGCCGACTTTTTGAGCTGGGGGTATTTTGATATGGAAAAATTCGTTTTGTCCATCGCACGTCAGTTTGCCAGTATGGGCCGCACGATCGCACAGAAGACGGCGGAGCAGCTCGGCGTCGAGTTTTACGACCGCGATATCATCGAGGAGGCGGCGAAGCGCACCAATTTACCGCTCGCGCAGGCCAGTGAAGAGGAGGAAGCCGCCTCGCGCAAGCTCTTTCCGCTCGGCCGCGGCACAACAGAGGTGCAGGATCGCATCTTCGCTGCGCAGGAGAGCATCATCCGCGACCTTGCAGACCGGTCGTCGTGCATCATTGTGGGTCGCTGCTCGGACTATATCCTGCGCGGCGATCCGCGTCTGCTGCGCGTGTATATCTACGCGCCGCTGGAGACTCGCGTCCGCAACTGCGTCGAGCATCTGTATATGAACGAGAAGGAGGCGCGCAGGATGTGCGCCGAGGTCGACCGCGTGCGCGACAGCTACCATCTGCGCTATGCCGGCTACGCGCCGGGCGACCCGATGTACAAGGATCTGATGATCAACAGCGCCGCCCTCGGCATCGATGGCACGGCAGACTACCTCGCCGCCGCCATCCGCCTGAAATTCGGCGAATAAGAAGACCGCAAGCCCCTCCCGGCGCTGAAAGCGTTGGGAGGGGCTTGCGTATGTGCCGCGACCGGCGGGCGCAGGCTGTCAACTGCCGGGCGAGACGGCCGGGTCGGCGTCGGAGAAAACACCGCTCGGCCTGGAAACGTGCGGATCGTGCGGCCTCGGCGCACGATTCGTGCGCTACGGCAGGCCGCAGTCCCCCTGTCAAACGCCGGCAGGTTTCCCCTGCCGGCGTCTGCTATATGCTGGCGGCGCGTCTGGTCAGATGGCGCTTCAGGATGAAAAATGCGGCGATCTGAAGGCTGATCGCGATACAATACGTCACGGGATACAGCCAGTACAGGCCGACGAGCGTGTGATGGTGTGGGAACACGAACGCGATCCACAGGAACCGAATCAGGCACACCCCGAACAGCGTGATGAACATCGGCGTTTTCGACGCGCCCATGCCGCGCAGCGAGCTGGTGAGGGTGTCCATCGTGCCGCAGAGCCAGAACGTCCAGAGCATCAGATGCATCCGCTTGACGCCCTCGGTCACAGCGACCGGATCATCGGTGATGTAGAACCCGAGCAGCGGCTCGCCGAAGAGCGCGCACAGCCCGGCGAGCAGCCATGCGAAGCTCCATACGAGCACGAGGCACCAGAGCAGCGTCCGCCCGATGCCGCGATGCTCGCCCGCGCCGATCTGCTGGCCGATAAAGGTGACGGCGCTCTGGCCGATGGCGTTCGTGCCGGTGTAGGCAAAATTCTCGATGCTCGAGCAGGCGGCGTTGCCCGCGACGACTGTCGCGCCGAGCGTGTTGACCGACGACTGCACGGCGGTGTTGGAGATGTTGAACAGGCAGCTCTGCGCCGCGGCCGGGAAGCCGAGGCGGCAGATGCGCCGGAGCGTCGGCTTGTGGATGCGAAGGTGGCGCAGACTGAGCCGCCGCGCGTCGCGGACGCGGCACAAAAACACGGTCATGGCGGCCGCCGCGGCGTAGTTCGAGATCGCGGTGGCCGCGGCCACGCCGGCCACGTCCCAGTGGAAGCCGATGACGAACACCAGATTCAGCCCGGCATTGAGCACGCCCGAGCAGGTCAGGATGTAGAGCGGCCGCTTTGAGTCCCCGGCGCCGCGGCAGACGGCGGCGCCGAAGTTGTATACGGAGATGGCCGGCAGCGCGAAACCGTAGATGCGGAAGTAGAGCACGGCCTGGCCGAAGATCTCGTCCGGTGTTTTCATCAGCGCGAGGAAACCCCGCGCGCCCGCGACGGCAACCGCGCAGAGCACTGCGCCTGCGATCAGGCTGATGCAGAACGCAGTGTGGGCGGCGGCGCGCACGCCGTCATCGCTGCGCGCGCCGATCTGGTTGGCGACGCAGACGGTCGCGCCGACGGTGAAGTTGACGACCGCGTTGACGATCAGATTGACGAGCGCCGTCGTCGCGCCGACGGCGGCCAGCGCCAGGCTGCCGGCAAAGCGGCCGACGACGACAAGGTCGACGGTGTTGAACAGCAATTGAAGCTCGGCCGTCAGCAGGAACGGCAGGGCGAAGAGCAGGATCCGCCGGACGAGCGACGGCTGCTCCATGGACTCTGTAGATGCTAAAATGTCTGCTCCAGCTCCTTTACCCGATTGTACAGATACTGGTTGGCGGGCGCGGGGATGCCGTGCTTGCCCGCCAGCTCGAGCACGGTTCCTGCGAACATGTCGACCTCTGTTCTTCGGCGGGCGATGCCGTCCTGCCGCATCGACGGCACGCCGTCGGGTCGCAGGGTGCGCAGGATGTCGAGATAAAAGCTCAGGTCATCCTCGCTGAGCTGTACGCCCTCGGCCGTTCCCACGGCGATGACCTCGCGCATGGCGGCGAGCATGACGTCGTGCGCCTCGCCCTCGGCGAGCGCGCCGGCATAGGTCGTCTCATAGGCCATGCAGACTTGGTTGATGCCGACGTTCAGCATGAACTTGCACCACATGCGGCGCAGAATGTCGTCCTCGACGACATAAGGCATCTGCACCCGGTCAAAAAAGCGGCTGACGGCTGCGACGCACGGCTCCTGCGCGGGCTTGACCGCGCCGATGTGCAGCTCGCCCATCTTTGTGTAGGTCAGGTCAGCGCCGAATTTCATCGCGTCCATGCCCTGTGCGACAGTGTAGACGATCCGGTCGCCGCCGTAGCGCGCGCCGATGATCTGCTCAGACGTGATGCCGTTCATCACGGACATGAGGATCGTGTCCGACCCGACAAACCGTTCCATCGTGTCGAGCGCGGAGGGCAGCGAGTGATATTTGACGGCGACGATCACGAGGTCGGCCGGCTCGCCCCGGTCGGCGCGCACGAGGTCGAAGCGGCATGGCGCGCCGTTGCAGGTAAAGCGAAGGCTTTGGTAACGCTCGAAGCGGTCGGGATCGAGCGCAAACGAGACAGCGCCGCCCGCACGGGCGATCTGCGCGCCGTACATCACGCCGAGCGCGCCCATGCCGACGATCACAGTGTTCTGGATTTCCATGTGGGATGCTCCTTTTTGCAGGGTTGCTGCCTGCATTGTAGACCATCGCATCCGGTTTGACTAGGCCATGATTTCATAAAAAAACCGGGAAAAATCGAGGATTTTCCGGCTTCTCCGACAAAGGCGGACGGGTCACATTTCCAGTGGGCGCGCATACACTGGTTGCAGGGAGGGATCCGCATGAATCCGTTTGACGAAAAGCAGGCCGCCGAGGTCTGGAGCCGTGTGACCGCGACCGGCGCAAAGCCCGCCGCAGCAAGGCAGAGCACGCCGGAGACCGCGCCGATCGAGTCAGAGCTGGCCGACATGATTCGCGACGAGCTGTCCGACCGCGCTGCTTACGCGCAGCTTGCCCGGCGCATGCGCGGCGAAGGCGCAAGCGCGCTGCGCGCGCTCGCGCGTGACGAGGGCGGCCACGCAAAGAAGCTGACTGCCGTCTATTTTTTGCACACCGGGAAAAAGCCGTCGCCGGAGATCGTGCCCGTGCAGCTCACCGGCTCGCTGGCCGACCAGCTCCGCGAGCGCTACCGCATGGAGACGGCGGGCGCGGAGCTATATGCCCGCGCGGCCAATACCTATCCGGCGCACCGCACGCTCTTTGAGCGCCTGAGCACCGACGAGCAGCGCCACAGCGACGTCATCCTCAACCTGCTGGAAAATTGTCTATAATGCGCGCTTCGCCTGCGGCAGGAGCTTGAGAAACTCCTCAACAAGCGGATTCGGATGCTCAGGGTTGGTCAGCGCGACAATGGGCATCCCCTGCACGCCGGTCAGATCGGTCAGCGGGAGCATCACGACGTCCGGCTCGATCGAGAGCACGTTCTGCCCGTTGACGACCGCCGCGCCGCGCCCGGCGCAGACCATCAGCACCAGCGCCTCGGCGCACGAGGCGATCTGCGGCTCAGGCAGGCCGAACTCGAGCAGGAACGAGAGCCTTTTCTGGTCGAGTGCTTGGTTGATCTCCTGCTGGTTGGAGACATTCGGATGATTGCAGATCAGCGGCAGCGCGCCGAAGTGCGCGCTGTAGTCGCGCAGCCGAAGCGTCGTGAGATCCTCCGGCACATGGCGCCGGTGTACTGCGAGATACATCGGGTCATGCCGCAGGAGCGTGGCGTGCAGGCCGCGCTCGGCGGGGTAGGAGAAGGTGATCGCAACGTCGAGCATCCCCTCCTGCAGCCCGTCCATCAGGTAGAGGTTGCGGTCGCGCGCGAAATCGAGATCGAGCCTCGGCTGAAGCGCAAAGAGCGCGTCGAGCGCCGCCATGACCGTCGGGTCGAGTCGCTGGTCGGGCAGGATGCCGACGCGCAGATGCTGATGCGCGCCGAGTGCGATCTGCTTCACATCGCCGATCAGGTGCGTGAAGCCGGAGTAGACGCGGTCTAACCCATGGTAGAGCGCGCGGCCCGCCGGGGTCAGCTCGATGATATTGTTACGGCGCAGAAAGAGCTTTACGCCCAGCTCGCTCTCCATGGATGCGATCTGGCGCGAAATGGACGGCTGCGTCGTAAAAAACACCTCCGCCGCCGCGGTGAAGCTCTTCAGCCGCGCGACCTCGAGGAAATACTGCATCTGCTGCGTGGTCATAGGGGAGACCGCTCCTCTCCATGTGGTTTCGACATGCAAAATCTGTACGGGGACGGATTTCTTTGCGGCATTTTTCTGAAAAAATCCGGACAAGCCGCCGCCCGTATTCCCTATTTTAACGAAAATCAAGACCCGGGTCAAGGCTCGACCCGGGTCATTCCATACGCAAAACGTATGGAATGATGCAAAAACGGTTCTGGTACGTCTGCGCAATGTGCCCTATAATAAAACCAACCGCAACATGCAATTGTGCTTTTTGCACAATGTCAGATGGCGAAAACACAGCGATTCTGCCAAAGTTCCGCCGTAGGTGAGCGCGGCGGAGCCCGGTTGAAGGGAGGATGCAGGCCGGCCGACATAAGATGCTCACGGAAAGCATGAGAGGGGAGATCACTTATGGCACGTTTGGATCCCGCGATCCGCGCTGACTTAAACAAACAGTTCAGCGGCAGATCGATCAAAAACTACATTGCGAACGTATGCGCCTGCTTCGGCTATCAGGGTCTCGGCTACGTTTTGTTCGCGAACTATCTGATGTTCGTGTACACTGAGTATCTCGGCGTGGGTTCCGCGATTATCGCGTCGGTTATGTCGGTTGGTATCATTATTGACGGCGTAACTGATTTCCTGATGGGCATGATCACCGACCGTATCCGAACCAAGTGGGGCAAGATCAAGCACTGGTTCCTGTGGATGGCGGTTCCGCTTGCGCTCTGCATCGGTCTGATGTGGATGGTTCCCGAGAGCGCCAGCCAAGCGGCCAAGGGCGTTTACGCATTTATTATTTACAACCTGTTCTGCACGTTCTGCACGGCCATCCGCATCCCGGCTGCCTCGATGCGCTCGCTGTGTACCGATAACGACAACGTGCGCGGCACCATCGCCTGGGCCGGCACGATCGCGACCACCTTCGCCAGCACGGTCACGCTTTGGATCGTCAACCCGTTCGTCGAGAAGTTCGGCGGCGGCGTCGGCGGCTACCGCACCCTGTCCTGGATCTTTGCGATTGTCACGGCTGCGCTGCTTCTGCTGGCCTTTGCGCTCATCACCGAGACCAAGACGAAGGACGACTATCTCGCGGGCGACGAGGTCTTTAAGAAACAGCACAACCGTCAGAAGCGCGAAAACATCCTCGAGCAGTACGGCTATCTGCTCCGCAACAAATATTGGGTCGTCCTTATGCTCAGCAAGCTCGCGGGCGGCGTCTCGATGGGCTTCAACTTCGGCGTCATGGCGTACTATCTGCAGTATGTCATCGGCGACATGGGCAAGATGGGTCTGTTCGGCACAGCGCTGAGCGTCCCGATGATGGTAGGCGCCTGCCTGTCCGTCGTCCTGCTCCGCTTCGTCGAGCCGCGCCGGATGGCGGTCATCTTCTACGCGTGCCAGGCGGTCGCGGCCTGGATGGCGTTCATCCTCGGCGATTATCTGATCGGCGTTCTGGTCTGCCTCGGCATCAAGTGCTGCTGCGACGGCCTGGTCGGCCCGTTCGACGCGGTCATCATGAACCGCATCATCGATTACGGCGAGTGGAAGAACGGCGTCCGTCAAGACGGCCTGTGCAACTCCGGTCAGGCGGTCATGGGCAAGATCGGCTCGGCCGTCGCCACCGCGACGCTCGGCTTTGTGCTTGCGAAGCTCGGCTACGCCGGCGCCGGCGAGATGCCGCAGCAGGCGATCAACGCAGTCGGCTTCCTGTTCCTCGGCGTCCCGGCCATCGCCAGCACGCTGACGTTCGTCATCTACTGCTTCATGCGCCTGGATGCCAAGACCGCGCAGAAGTATCATGATGAGATCGAAGAGCGCAAGGCGGCGGTCACGATCGAGGAGAGCAAATAATCTTGGATCAACGGATGCAGTCATGTCTGCCCGGATGTGACTGCATCCTTTTCCCCGCATACCAGGATGTTCGGGGGCGTATCATTTGTATACGCAGTTTCAGAAAGGATGGATCAATATGGCATTACATTACCAGCATCTGCTCTCGCCGCTGAAGGTGCGCGGCACCGTGCTCAAGAGCCGGCTGATGTACCCGTGCGCACAGCCGCACTTCCTGCAGGGTCCGGAGCTGTATCCGGGCGACCCGGTCACCACGTTCTATACCGACCGCGCGAAGAACGGCGCGGCGCTGCTGACGTTCCATGACCTGGCCAACCCGTTCCAGCGGAAGATGGGCGGCTGTGACACCAAGCACTTCTGCATGTACGACATCAACGATCCCGGCTGCCAGAACTACTTCAGCCACTTTGCGCATATGGTGCACTACTACGGCGGCAAGCTGTCCACCTCGCTTGCGGTCGATATGGAGCTGCCGTTTATGGTCACCGACCATCAGCCGATGCCGGATCACATCAACCCGAAGGACGAGGGCGCGCCGTACAAGGTCAACTTCGGCTCGATCGTCGGCCCGGAGGAGGACGACATGGGCGGCACGGATATGGTCGGCGTCGGCCAGGATCCCGGCATGAAGCCGCAGGTCTTTGACGACGAAAAGGTCGATTATTACATTGAAAAGATGATCGAAAAGGCCGTCTTGTACAAGAACCTCGGCTTTGATGCGGCGCAGCTCGACTTGAACCGCGCGGCGGGTCAGTTCTACAACCCGCGCATCAACGACCGCACCGACAAGTGGGGTCAGGATCGCGGCCTGTTTGCCAAGACGCTCTTTTCGCGCATGCGCAAAGCGCTCGGCGAGAGCTTCCTGCTCGTCGTGAATTCGCCCGGCTCGTTTGCCGGCCTGACGGACGAGGAGGCAGTCGAGCTGATCAAGCTCATCGAGCCATATGCCGATATTCTCCACCTGCGCAACCAGGGCGCGGAGGACGGCGGCGACGGCGAGTACGCGCCCTCCATTGAGAAGGCGAAGCTCTATAAGCAGATGGGCGTCAAAATGTACATCGCAGTCAACACGCCGTATATGGATCTCGACCGGCTCGACAACGTCATCGCCACCGGCGCGGCGGACATCATCTCCTCGGCGCGCATGATGATCTGCAACGACCGCCTGGGCGAGATCCTCAAATCGGGCGAGGGCGACGAGCTGAACCCGTGCCTGGAGTGCAACAACTGCCGCGGCGCGTCCTGGACTGGGGATTGGATCAGCCAGTGTACGATCAATCCGGAATTTGCCGTCTCCTACCGCCGCGACAAAATGATCGCGCCGGTCACGCGGGAGAAGAAGGTCGCCCTGATCGGCGGCGGCCCGGGCGCGATGAAGTGCGCGCTGTACCTGAAAGAGCGCGGCCACACGCCCGTGATCTTTGAAAAGACGGACGCGCTTGGCGGCCAGATCAAGACCTCGCGCGTGCCGGAATTCAAGTGGCGTCTCGCGCGCTATCTCGACTATCTCATCCACATGGTCGAAAAGCGCGGCATCGAGGTGCGGCTGAACACCGAGGCCACGCCGGAGCAGATCGCGGCCGAGGGATTCGACGTCGTCATCGCGGCGACCGGCGCGGAGCCGAAGCTGCCGAAGGTGCCGGGCGCGGAGAACGCCGCCAAATATGATATCATCAACGTCTACGCGAAGGAGCCGGAGATCGGCAAGAACGTCGTTATGGTCGGCGGCTCGTCCACCGCATGCGAGGCGGCCATCTTCCTCGCGGAAAAGGGGCACAGCGTGACGGAGCTTTCGCGCAAGAACATCATCGGCTACGACTACAGCCCGGTGCGCGGCCGCATCTACATCAACCGCAAGGCCTACTGCGACGGTGTGAAGGTCGTTCCGCATGCCACGACGACCGAGATCGGCGCGGGCTATGTCAAGTACCGTCTGCGCGACGGTTCTGAGCACACGATCGAATGCGACGATGTGATCGCGGCGGGCGGCATGAACGCCAACGCCGACGCGGCCATCGCGTTTGCGAACTGCACCGCCGAGTTCTATATGATCGGCGACTGCAAGGGCGATCCGGGCAGCAACCTGATGACCACCCTCCGCGACGCCTATGCCGTAGCCATGCAAATCTGAGATTCCTCCCACCCGGGGATCAAATAAGAAAAGAGCGCGCCGGCTTCTGCCGGCGCGCCCTTTTCAGCTTGTCGATCGGACTGGAGTCCGCGGCGCGTTGTCGGAAAGAGCAGCCGTCCCTTTCCGACGCCAGGGCCGCGCGCCGCTTTTTTCGCTCCCGCCTTGCAAATGCGCGGCGGTTCTGGTATGCTTAAGAAAAAACGGACGGAGGAAAACAACATGAAAGGCTTGAAATTGTTCTTGGGCGTTGTCAGCGTCTGCATGGCCTGCTACTGCGGCTATCTGGCGCTCTCAAGCGAGATCTCGGACGCCATGATGATGGGCGAAAGCGCCGGCATTACGCTCGGCCTTGCGGTCTGCATCGCGATGCTCGCCGCGGGCATTGTCGGCATCGCCGGCCGCGCCGCACGGCGCGGTACGATCGCCGCAGGCGTGCTCTACCTGCTCGTCTTTGTCGTCGGCATCGTCTGGCATGGCACGGACACTTGGATGCTGGTCGAGGGCTTTTCCGCCTTCGTGTGCGCCTGCGTCTTTCTCTGCCACGGCGCGTGGATCGATGGGGTCAAGGCGGCGGCGTAAGGCTCAGCCGCCCATCCGGCGGATCATCTGGCTGTACGGCAGCGGCTCAAAGCCGAGCCGTGCGTAGAGCGCGCGGGCCCGCTCGTTTTCCGGCTCGACCTCGAGCCGGTACGCCGCCGCGGGCACATGCTGTTCGAGATAGCGGAAAAATTCTGTGCCAAGCCCGCGCGAGCGGTATGCCGGCAGGAGGAACAGCTCGTCGATCCAGACGACCGGCCCGCCCGCCTCCTGCGACCAGGTCTTGATGAGCAGCGCGTAGCCGGCCGCCTCGCCGTCACATTCAAGCAGATACCCCTCGAGGTAGTCGTTTGAGCGCATCAGCTCCGCGAACGCGCGGCGGTGGTGCTCGGCCGGGACGGGCGCGAGCACGGCGTCGGATCGGTAAAATAGCGCGGCAAGGTGGCAGAACAGCGCCTCGTCGCCGCGCTGAAAGCGTCGGATCATGACGGAAAGCCTCCTTTGTGATACGAGTATCATACCCACATTTCCGCGAAAACGCAACCCGCCCCTGCTGCATCAGCAGGGGCGGGTTGTGTCCGCTTATTTTTTCAGCTCGGCCTCGTGGGCGGCCTGGATGGCCGCATCGTATGAGAGCATCGGCTTGTCGGAGCCGCCGTGCAGCACGCGGCCGACGTAGTTCTTTGTAATCCTCGCGACCAGCGGCGAGAGCGTGATGACGCCGATCAGGTTCGGAATGGACATCAGCCCGTTGAACGTGTCGGAGATATCCCACGCGAGGTCGAGATTCATCGTCGCGCCGACGAGGATGAACGCGACGAAGATGACCTTGTAGACAATGGTGGATTTGGTGCCGAGGATCGGGTTGCGCGAGAGCTTGCCGATCAGGTATTCCCACGATTTGGTTCCGTAGTAGCTCCAGCCGAGGACGGTCGAGAATGCAAAGAGCAAGATGGCGATGGCGATGAACGCAGAGCCGAACGAGCCGAACACGGTCGAGAACGCCTCGGCGACAAGGACGGACTTGAGCGCGTCGGTCAGCATCGCGCCGGTCTCGAGGTCGACCAATCCGCTGGTCAGAACGACGAGCGCGGTGAGGGTACAGACGACCCAGGTGTCCGCGAACACCTCAAAGATGCCCCACATGCCCTGGCGAACCGGTTCTTTGACGTCGGAGGTGGAGTGAACCATGACCGACGAGCCGAGACCGGCCTCATTCGAAAACACGCCGCGCTTGAAGCCCCAGGTGACGGCCGTCTTGACCGCGTAGCCGACGGCCGCGCCGGCGACAGCCCGGAACCCGAACGCAAACGAGAAGATGGAGCCGAACGCCGCGCCGACGCGGCTGTGGTTGGCCGCGATGATGGCGATTGCGCCGACGATGTAGATGACGACCATGAACGGGACGATCTTCTCCGTGACGGAGGCGATGCGCTTGATGCCGCCGACGATGACGAGACCCGCGAGCGCGAGCAGTACGACGCCCGTCACCCAAGTCGGGATCGAGAAGGCCGAGAGCATGTTCGACGCAATGGTGTTGACCTGGCTGGCGTTGCCGATGCCGAACGAGGCGAGCACGGCAAAGAGCGCAAAGAGCACCGCGAGCACATTGCCGAGCGGCTTGCAGTGCTTGTAGCCGCCGAGGCCGTCCCGCAAATAGTACATCGCGCCGCCCGACCACTCGCCCTCGGCGTTGCGGCGGCGGAAGTAGATGCCGAGCACATTCTCAGAGTAGTTGGTCATCATGCCGACGAACGCGGCGAGCCACATCCAGAAAATGGAGCCGGGGCCGCCGGAGACGATGGCGGTCGCCACGCCCGCGATGTTGCCGACGCCGACCGTCGCGGCGAGTGCGGTGCAAAGCGCCTGGAATTGTGAGATCGAGCCGGCGTCCTTCGTGTGGCCGGAAACGTGCTTTTTGAAGATGCTGCCGATGGTGTTTTTGAGCCAGTGGCCGACATGCGTGATTTGGAACACACGGGTCAGAACGGTCATCAGCACGCCGGTCAGGATCAGCAGCGTGAGCACCGGAACGCCCCAGACGAAATTGTTGATGGCGCCGTTGATGCCGGCGATGGTTTCCGCCGCCGACGAGGCGAGCACCGGAGCCGTGTTTGCGAGTGATTGCAGCATAAGGTTCCCTCTTTTCTTCTGAATCCGTGTGCCGCGCAAAAAGGCGCGGGTCTCCCGAGGAAGCCCGTGCCAAAACAGCGTCTGATCTGCGGCGAAGCGCCGCAGAAAACTGCTCTGTCCTTTTGCCTGAGAGATTTGGCTATGCGCCTTGCACCTTCGGCACCCATGTAAAATGAGCTTCTCCAGAGAGCGATCCCCTTGCAGTCTCGGTGCCTGATAATGTTATTCCTTCGGCGGCGCGTCTGCTGCGCACTTTCCTGCAAAGTTCCCATCGCACGATATGAATGATGAAACTATGATACCATGCAGGATCGCAGATTGCAACCCATCAAATTTCATAGTTTTTTCTCGCTAAAACTGCGGATTTATCAAAAATAGATGAATTTCAGGCGAGAACCTCTTTCATGATAGAAAGTCCCTCGTCCAGCTCTGCGCGCGTGATGGTCAGCGGCGGGGCGAACCGGAGCGTGTTCTGCATTGCGGTCAGCACCAGCAGGCCGTGCGCCGCGAGGTCAGAGGCAACCGCAGCGGCTTCGGTTCCAACGACCGTCGCGCCGACCAGCAGCCCCAGGCCGCGCACATTTTCCAGGCACGGCAGCCCGAGCGCTGTGAGCTGCGCTTTGAGATATTCGCCCTTTTCCACCACGTCGGCCAAGAGCGGATCGTCCACGGCGTCGAGCACCGCGACGGCGGCGGCGGCGCAGATCGGGTTGCCGCCGAAGGTCGAGCCGTGCTGGCCGTCGAGCGTGTGCGCGGCTTTTTCGCCGGCCATGAAGCCGCCCATCGGCAGCCCGCCCGCGATGCCCTTGGCGAACGAGAACGCGTCGGGCAGGATGCCGTAATTCTGGAACGCGAACAGCTTGCCCGTCCGGCCCACGCCGGTCTGCACCTCGTCGATGAGCAGCAGGATGTCGCGCGCATCGCAGAATGCCCGCACCCGGCGGACATAATCCGGATCCAGAACCACAACGCCGCCTTCGCCCTGGATCAGCTCCATCAGAATGGCGCAGGTGTCAGGGGTGGCCGCGGCCTCGAGCGCGGCGAAGTCGTTTGCGGGCACGTACTCGAAGCCCTCCGCGAAGGGAAAGAAGTAGTTATGGAACACATCCTGCCCGGTGGCGGTCAGCGTGGTGATCGTCCGGCCGTGGAACGACTGCCGGAGCGTCAAGATCTTCGACCGACCCAGCCCATACTTGTCGAACGAGTATTTGCGCGCGAGCTTGATCAGCCCCTCGTTGGCCTCGGCGCCGGAGTTGCCGAAAAAGACGTTTTGCAGTCCCGTGCGCTCGACGAGCCGCTTCGCGGCCTGCACGCACGGCTCAGTGTAGTAAAGGTTCGAGGTGTGGCCGCACTTTTTCGCCTGGGTGCAGATGGCGTCCACCCACCGCTCGTCGCAGCTTCCGAGCGCGTTGACCGCGATGCCGGCCGTGAAGTCGAGGTATTCCTTCCCCTCGTAATCCCAGTAGCGGCAGCCCTTGCCGCGCTCGATGGCGACGGGGGACTGACCGTGGTAGGTGTGCATCAGGTATCGCCCGTTGGCGGCGATCAGGTCTTTGCTTGTCATGGAGCCTCCTCCTTACTTGTCCCAATAGATCATGGTGCCGACGCCGGCGTCGGTGAGCAGCTCCATGAGGATCGAGTGCTTTTTGCGCCCGTCGAGGATGTGCGCTGCATGCACGCCGCCGCGGATGGCGTCGACGCAGCAGGCGATCTTGGGGATCATGCCGCCCGAGATGACGCCCTCTGCCTCGAGCGCCGGCGTCTCATCGATCCGCAGCGAGCTGATGAGCGTGGATTCGTCGCTGACGTCGCGCAGCAGCCCCGGAATGTCGGTCAGGATCATCAGCTTCTCGGCCTGCAGCGCGGCCGCGATCTTCGCGGCGGCGGTATCGGCGTTGATGTTATAGCGCGGCGCGCCGTCGATGCCGGCGGCGACTGTGGAGATGACCGGGATATAGCCGCCCGCGAGCGCGTCGCGGATGGGCTTCGGGTCGATGCTGATGATGTCGCCGACGAGACCGTAGTCCACCCCCGGCTCGGTGAGCCGGCGCGCACGGATCATGCTGCCGTCCATGCCGCACAGGCCGATGGCCTTGCCGCCGCGGCGCTCGAACATGCCGACAAGATCCTTGTTGACCTTGCCGGCCAGCACCATCTGGACGATCTCCATCGTCTCGTCGTCGGTGTAGCGCAGGCCGTTGACGAATTTCGACTCCTTGCCGGTCTTTTTCAGCAGATCCGCGATCTCCGGCCCGCCGCCGTGGACGACCACGACCTCTATGCCGACCAGGCCGAGCAGGACGATGTCTTCGATGACGGCCTCGCGCAGCTCATCGGAGATCATCGCGTTGCCGCCGTATTTGACGACGACGGTCTTTTGGTTGAATTTCTGGATGTATGGCAGCGCCTCGACGAGCATTTGGGCGCGCTCTTCGGTGGAAAATGACATGCTCCCACGCCCTCCTCAGGTTCGGTAATCGCCGTTGATCCTGACGTAGTCATAGGTCAGGTCACAGCCCCAGCAGGTGGCCGAATGGTCGCCCTCGTGCAGCTCGACGGCAATGGTGATCTCATCCTCGCTCAGGATCTGCTTGGCCTTGTCCTCGTCGAAGATCAGGCCGTCGCCCGCGCGGCAGACGGCGATCTCGCCGGCGGAGGAGCGGAACCAGGCGTCGACATACTCCGGCCGGAAGGCCGCGCCGGCGTAGCCCATCGCACAGAGCACGCGGCCCCAGTTGGCGTCCGCGCCGAACATGGCGGCCTTGACGAGGCTCGAGCAGACGATGGCCTTTGCAAGCTGCTCGGCGGTCTCCTCGCTCCGCGCGCCGGACACGCTGGCCGCGATGAGCTTCGTCGCGCCCTCGCCGTCTTTTGCGATCGCGCGCGCGACCTGCACGAGCAGGATCTTCAGTGCGCCGGTGAAGCTGTCGAAGTCCTCGCCCTTCGTGACGATCGGGCGGTTTTCCGCCGCGCCGTTGGCGAGGATGGAGCACATGTCGTTCGTCGACGTGTCGCCGTCGACCGAGACGCGGTTGAGCGAGACGCGAACAGCTTCCTCCAGCGCCAGATGCAGCATTGCGGGCGAGATCGCGCAGTCAGTCGTGACGAAGGTCAGCGTCGTTCCCATGTTCGGGTGGATCATGCCGCTGCCCTTCGAGATCGCGCCGAGCGTGACGGTTTTTCCGCCCAGCTCGCACGAGACGGCGAACTCCTTTTTGACGGTGTCGGTGGTCATGATGGCGTGCGCGGCGTCGTCGGAGCCTTCTTTTGTCGCCGCGAGCTGCGCGGTGAGCGCGGGGATCGCGTCCTCGATGGCCTTGATGTTCAGCTCGACGCCGATGACGCCGGTAGACGCAACGATGAAGTCGTCGGCCTTCAGTCCCGTAGCGGCGGCCGCGGCGACGCACATCGCCTCAGCGTGCTCGTGGCTGTTCGGCGCGCAGGCGTTGGCGTTGCCGGAGTTGACGATCACGCCGCGACCCGTGCCGGACTCGAGATGATCCATCGTGACGTAGACCGGTGCGGCCTTGACGCGGTTGCGGGTGTAGACCGCCGCGGCGGCCGCCGCGCGGTCGGAGAGGATCAGAGCGAGGTCAAATTTCTCCGGGCTTGAGCCGGCCTTGACGCCGGCGTAAAGCCCGGCGGCGGAAAAGCCCTGCGGGGCGGTGACGCCGCCTTCGATCAGTTTCATGGCGATAACTCCTTTTCCGTTACAGCCCGGTCTGCTCGGGCAGACCCAGCATGATGTTGAGATTTTGCACGGCGGCGCCGGACGCGCCCTTGCCGAGGTTGTCGAAGCGGCACGAAAGGGTGACCTGTTCGTCGTTGCCGCAGACAAAGATCTGCAGACGGCACGTGCCGGCGAGGTTGTTCGAGCCGAGGAAGCCGCTCTCCGGCGCCTCCATGACCTCGATCAGCTCCTGCCCCGCGTAAAAGCTGCGGTAGACGTCCAGGAGCTGTGCTGTGCCGGGCCGTCCCTTGAGCTGGGAGGTGAACAGCGAGGTCGTGACCAGCATCCCGCACGGGAAATCGCAGATGACGGGGTTGAAAATGGGCTTTGTGGTCAGTCCCGAATAGCGCATCATCTCGGGGATGTGCTTGTGGCTGAGCGACAGGCCGTAGAGCCGCGCGGAGTCAAGCTCGGCGTCGCGCCCGGGCGATTCATACTGTTCGATGGTTTTCCTTCCGCCGCCGGTGTAGCCGGTCAGCGAGGTGGCGGTGACGGCCGCGTCCGGCGCAAGCAGCCCTGTCTCCACAAGCGGATGCACGGCCGCGAGAAAGCCTGTGGCGTGGCAACCGGGGTTTGCGACGCGCTTGGCCTGCGCGATCCGCTCGCGCTGGCCTGCCGTCAGCTCGGCGAAGCCGTAGACCCAGCCGGGCGATACACGGTGCGCAGTGGACGCGTCGATCACACGCACCGCCGGGTTCTCGATCAGCGAAACGGACTCTTTTGCCGCCGCGTCGGGCAGGCAGAGGAACACCACGTCTGCGGCGTTCAGCATTTCCTTGCGCGCGGAGACGTCCTTGCGCGTTTCCTCGGGCAGTGTGAGCAGCGCAAGGTCGTCGCGGCGGCTCAGCCGCGCGTCGATCTGCAGGCCGGTCGTACCCTCGCGTCCGTCGATGAAGATTTTTGTTTTCATGTTGCAGTCCTCTCGGCAATGAAGCTCTGGATGTAGGCGATCTGGTGAGAGACGGCCTCGCCCGACGGGCCGCCGGGCACCTTGCGCGCTTCGACACAGGTCTTCAGCTCGAGCGCCTGGTAGATGTCGGAGTCGAATTTGTCCGATACGGCGCGGAAGTCGCGCAGCGTGAGCGTGTCGAGCGTCTCGCCCGAGCGCAGGCAGTTGTGGACGAGCCGGCCGACGATCATATAGGCGTCGCGGAACGGCAGACCCTTGCGCACGAGGTAGTCGGCGCAGTCGGTCGCGTTGATGAAGCCGCCGGTCGCGGCGCGCGCCATGTTCTTCGGCAGCACGGTCATGGTTTTCAGCATCGCCGTGAACACGGGCAGGCACTGCTCAACGGTGTCGATCGCGTCGAACAGCGGCTCCTTGTCCTCCTGCATGTCCTTGTTGTAGGCCAGCGGGAGCGCCTTCATCACGGTCAGCAGCGTGACGAGGTCGCCGTAGACGCGGCCGGTCTTGCCGCGCACCAGCTCGGCGACGTCGGGATTCTTCTTCTGCGGCATGATCGACGAGCCGGTCGAATACGCGTCGTCCAGCTCGCAGAACTTGAATTCCCACGAGCACCAGAGGATGATCTCCTCGGAAAAGCGCGACAGGTGCATCATCAGCATCGAGCACGCGGACAGGAACTCGATGGCAAAGTCGCGGTCGGACACGCCGTCGAGCGAGTTCTGCGTGATGCGGGCAAAGCCCAGCTCGTCGGCGACCGACTGCCGGTCGATGGGATATGTCGTGCCGGCCAGCGCGCCCGAGCCGAGCGGCAGCTCGTCCATGCGCTCCAGGCAGTCCTCAAGCCGCGTCACGTCGCGCCGGAGCATGTTGGCGTAGGCCATCATGTAGTGCGCGAAGGTGGTCGGCTGCGCGCGCTGCAGGTGCGTGTAACCCGGCATGTAGGCGTCCTTGTTCGCTTCGGCCTTCTCGCAGAGGGTCTGCATCAGCTCGAGCACCATCCCGCGGATGACGCCGATCTCTTTTTTGAGATAGAGACGGATATCGAGCGCGACCTGATCGTTGCGCGAGCGCGCGGTGTGCAGCCGCTTGCCCGCGTCGCCGACGCGCTCGGTCAGCATCCGCTCGATGTTCATGTGGATGTCCTCGTTTTCGGGCGAGAACTCCACCTGCCCGGCCTCGATGTCGGCGAGGATCGCCTTCAGTCCGGAGAGGATGGCCTCCGCCTCGTGCGGCTCGATGATGTGCTGCCGGCCGAGCATGGCCGCATGCGCCATCGACCCGCGGATGTCCTCGGCATACAGCCGCGCGTCAAAGGTGATCGACGAGTTGAAGTCGTTGACTCTCGTGTCGGTTTCCTTCTGGAACCGGCCCGCCCATAGTTTCATATTGATCGCTCCCGTTCTGTTGCGGAATATTGGTGGGAAAAGGGGCGGCCTGCGCCGCCCCGGATGGATTTGCTTTGACTTGCCCTGCCCGCGCAGCGCCGATGGCCGGCCGCCTGCGCGGCGGGGCAAGGGGTGAGACCACAGCTTTGCGCCCCGTCTGCGGCGGGAACCGCAAAACTCTGTGGTTCCGGCGGGCTTACAGCTTCCCCTGCTCCCGCAGCGCCTGCAC
>CAZJBT010000004.1:0-33781 GCA_964544345.1 uncultured Oscillospiraceae bacterium | reverse complement strand
CGCCCTTGTCCTCGGAGCAGGCCCGCATGGCCTTACCCAGCTTTGTTTTGGAGGTGAACCATGTGAGAACCAAAACGATCACAATACAGGCCGCCACCGTCACCAGGGTCACGCTGGAGACATTGAGCTGGCCAAAGAACGCAGGCACATCGAAATTCACCAGGGACGTGAAGTTTTTCGGCGTCGCACCCCAGAGAAGCTGTGCAGCATTCTGCAGGAAGTAGGACACGCCGATGGCGGTGATGAGCACGGCCAGGCTCCCCGCCTGACGCAGGGGCTTATAGGCCAGACCCTCGATAATGACGCCCAACACCGTACACACGACCACAGCGAAAACCACCGAGACCCAGCCGGGAAGCCCCAGATAAGCCGTGGTGCAGAAGGACACATAGGCGCCCACCATAATGACGTCGCCATGTGCGAAGTTCAGCATCTTGGCTATGCCGTACACCATCGTATACCCCAGGGCAATGATGGCGTATACGCTTCCCAGGCTGATTCCGCTGATGAGATATTGTAGAAATATCACCCGATCACACCTCTCTCTTCCTTCTCAAATTTCTCAAAAATCATGCTCTATGGCAAAAACAGGGGCAGCAAAAATCCCGCCGTCCCTGTTTCTGACATAGAACACGGGGCTACCGGAGGGATCCCCCTCCGATAGCCAACCGCGTTTCGGTTTTGATTGTCTCAGGCGACAAGATACTTGCCGTCCTGCACCACGTATACATCGAAGTCCTTGGTGACCTCGCCGGTAGACGCCCAGGACAGAACGCCGGTCAAGCCATCCACGGAGATCTCAGTGATCACGCCGATCAGAGCCTCGCAGATCTCCTCAGCGGACATATCGGCATTGCAGCCCGCGGCCTGGAGCGCGTTGTACAGCGTGTAGACGCAGTCGTAGCCGTCAGCGGCAAACTGGTCTGGGATCGCATTGTACTCAGCCTGATAGGCCTCTACAAAGCTGGAATTCTTCTCCAGATCAGCAGAGAACGGAGTCAGCAGCAGCATGCCTTCGGCCAGCTCAGCGTCAACCACGCCGAGGATACCATCCATGCCGTCGCAGCCAAACAGCGTGAAATCATAGCCCATCGATTCGCCCTGCGTCAGGATGACGGAGGCGGGCGTGTAGTAGGTCGGGGCAAAGATCAGGTCGGCGCCAGCGTTCTGTGCACCGGTCAGCTGGACGGAGAAGTCGGTCTGGCTGTCATCGGTAAAGACGCCGGTGTAGACGATGTTCAGGCCCAAATTGCCAGCTTCCGCCACAAAGGACTCATAAATGCCGGTGGAGTAGTTGTCCGCATTGTTATAGATGATCGCAATGGCCGAATCCGCATAATTCTCCGAGAGGTAGGTCGCAACGCTGACACCCTGGTTCGGGTCGGTGAAGCAGATCTGGAAGTAGTTGTCCTTCCCGTCGATGACGTCGAGAGAAGACGCGGAGGGCGTGACCGCAAACACACGGTCAGCATAGGTCTCGGCAGATACAGCCGCGGCCGGGGTGCTGGTGACCGGGCCGATGAGCATCTGCATGCCCCAGTCCATCAGCGTGTTGTAGGCGTTGACAGACGTCTCAGCATTATGGACGTCGTCTTGAATGTTCAAGTCAAACTGCAGGCCGCCGAGCGCATTGATCTCATTCACAGCGATCTGCGCGCCCTGAGAGGCAGAGACACCATAGCTGGCGGCAGCGCCAGTCAGCGGGCCGATGAAGCCGACCTTGAAGGTGCCGGTCGCACCGGGATAGTCAGCAGGATCAAGCTCTGCGCCGCCCTCGTCAGACGCGCCGGGCTCTTCGGAATCGCCGGACTCTTCAGAATCGCCGGCTTTGTCGTTCGTGGAACCGGTATCGGCGGTGTCATCGCCTGCACAGGCGGCCAGCGCAAAGACCATGCACAGCGCGAGCAGCAGGGCAAGCAGTCTTTTCACTTTGTTCATTTGGATTTCCTCCTTTTGATTTACGTCGTAAAAGCGGATGTGATCTGCGCTTCCGCGTTACTTTGATGTGCTACATAATAAAACATCATCCAAATGAATGCAAGCGTTTCCCAAAGAATCTCGCAATTGAACAAAAATTATGCGGTTTCCGCGTCATTTTCCCATCAAATTCCCAAGTTATTTTTACAACTAGCCGAAAATTTTTCACCCAAATTTGAAACACCATTTCGCAAAACTTGCAAAACCGACGTTCCCCTGTCCGCAGAATGCGCACATTCGGCGAAAAGCAATTTCTTTTTCGACGGCTCCGAAAAAAATTCTGCAAACCGAATTTTTTTCGGTAAAAACTGCACAAACAAGCGCTTCAATAGGAAAATGTCTGGTCAAAGGTCTCGTACGGCTCGGGCGGAAGCGGCTCAGCCGGCGCGCGCGAATCGGCCGCGTAATTGTAGCAGAACGTCGTCGGCGCGTCGGGGCTTGGCATACCGCCGGGGCAAACCGTCTCGCCCGCAGCCTCGCGCGCGCGGTAAGACGCGATCATCTCCGCCGTCGTGCCCGTCTGCATTTGTCCGGCATGGGTCACGGGGTTCTCATCGAAGTCCGTGCGCCACAGATCGCACACATGCAGATGCCAGATTTTCCAAACGCCGTCAAGCTTGATAAAATCGACCGCGTACTTGCCGGAATCCCAGGTCGCGCTCTGTCCGTCCGGCGCATCCGGATCGTCGCGCATCAGGATCGCGCCTGTGCTCATCCACATTGCCTTGGCGGTCTTCCCATCGCCCGCGACCTCGATGACCGGCGTGGTGATCTGGTGCAGCTCGAGCAGCCCCGGCTCGACCTCGCCCGTGCCGTGGGTGAAACGCTCTGTCATCGCACGGAAAAATTCAACGGATTTCTCCGGGCCAAACACGCCGAGCGGGCCGTATTCACTGTGCGCGTCCGGCAGCTCGGAGGCAAACAGCTCGCGCCCGATCTCCTCCATTTTTCCCGCAGTGTGCAGATACTGGTACCGCCCCATCAAATTGGCGATCGCAATGTAATCCGCCTGCCGCTGTACCTCTCGTTCAAGCGCCGCAAGGCGCCGCTCCATCGTCTGATCCATACCAAGCATCTCCTTATTTTTATTGTGTCCTGACGGCGTCACATGCGCGCAGAGCACGCATGGCCGATATTGAAATCCTCAGCGCGGGGGATTCTGCTTTGCAGCTATCATACCACATCCGCACGCTTTTGTGTACGAATTTTACCATCCGGCACAGCGCGCAGCAAGGAAAAACGCCCGGCGTTGCCGGGCGCTCCAACACACCTGATCAAAAATAAAAGCCGTAGCCGCAGAAGCGGCAGAAGAGCTGCGCGGCGCACAGTCCCAGACACAGCCGCGCACCGGGATTGTCCGCCGCGCAATAGCTGACATTCTGGCCATAGCCCGTATACATCTGGCCGCCGCTCTCTATGATCTGGCATAACTCGGCATATTCACTGTTGCCAGGATCCATCGACACAGCGCGGCGGATCTCGTCGAGCGCAGCCATATGGTTGCCAAGTCCGTAGTCGGCCTGCGCGCTGTAGTAGTACCACTCCGCCGTGCGCTCCGTCTCCGGTATGTCCGAAAGCACGCGCTTCGCGTCAGCGTACTCGCCGTTTAAAATAAAGTGATCCGCCGCCTGATACTCGGTAGCGGAATAATTCTGCCGTCTCTGTCCGCCGCCAGAGCCGCCGAACCCCCCAAAGTCGCCATATGGATCGTCCCAGCCGCCCGTCCCGCCGCCGTAGCCCGTGCCGCCGCCCGCGCCCGGCTGTTCCGGCTGCGGATTCTTGATCTGCTCATAGGCGGCATTGACCTCATTCATTCTCCGTGCGGCTTCCTCGTCACCAGGGTTAAGGTCTGGATGGTATTTCTTTGCCAGGCGGCGGTAGGCCATCTTGATTTCCTCATCGGTTGCATCGCGCGAAACACCGAGCACGCTATAAGGGTCTTTCACCATAACTGCCACCCCTCTCACTGCCGCGCCAGGCGGCGTACTTCTGCCAGACACCCTCACTGAGAATCCCGCGCAGCAGCGCGCAGTCGAGCACAAGCGGCAGCTTTTCAAATTCCTTCCGGCACTCCGCAAGGAGCATCTTCAGCACGGTCTCCGGTTCGGTGCGGAGCACGGAGTCCGCCGGAGCCGTACAGATCGGATTGTAGCGGCCGCGCTTTTCATCCGATTCCAGATCCATCACGGCGTCCATCATATAAATAAACCGGCCGAGCGCCGCGCCCATGCGCCGCAGGATGCCAGACCAGCGATCCTCCTGCCAGACGAACAGCTCGCCCATCAGCGTGCCGAAGCAGCCCGCCGCGTCATCCGCGCTGCCGGCGCTTCCCTCAAGCTCAGCCAGCCGCTCCATGCATGCCTCCATAGCGCCGCACTGGCGCGGGCAGCGCGCCCGGATCCGTAAGTACCGCCGCCGGAGCAGCTTTGCCAGCAGCAGCCGGGTCAATTTCCGCTCATCACGCCAGTCGTCCATGCATTTATGATATGCCAGTGCCAAATTCATATCCGCGCCATAGTCCGTGAATTCGCTCGTCCAACACTCGTGCGGGCGCAGCGGATGCGCCACGCAGCAAAACGCACTGGTCTGCTCGGCCGGCTCGTAGAGCGAGTTGAGCAGCAGCACGAGGAACGTCATATCGTAGGTCAGCGTCAAGCGGCTCCGCTGCCGGCGCTTGAGTGCGCGGCAGAGACCGCAGTAGCAGCCGCGGTAGCGGGATAGCTCGCTTTCACTCAGACTGTCCGGATTGGCCACAACATAGCCGAACACGGTTATTCTTCGTCGTCGACCGAGTTGAAGTCGGCATCCACGAAGCCGCCATCATCTTCGCTGTCCGCGCCGTCCGGCGTTTCATAGCCGACGCCGGCCGCGGCCAGCGCGGCCTCCAGCTCGTCACACGCCTGAATGGTCGCAGCGTTGTCCTTTCCCTTGACGGCTTTCCGAACCTGCTTGACCGCCGCTTCAACGCGAACGCGCTGCGGCTTATCAAGCTTCTTCAGGCTGGCCGACGCCTGATAGAGCAGCGTCTCAGCTCGGTTTTTCGCCTCGGCTTCCGTCTTCTGTCTTTGATCCTGTGCCGCGTACTGCTGCGCCTCTCGCACGGCGCGGTCGATCTCCTCCTGTGTGAGATTCGACGAGGCCGTGATGGTGATATCCTGCGATTTTCCGGTTCCGAGATCCTTGGCCGAGACAGTAACGATGCCATTGGTGTCGATGCTGAATGTGACCTCGATCTGCGGCACGCCGCGCATGGCTCGGCGAATGCCGTTCAGCTTGAACTTGCCGAGCGTCTTGTTCTGCGCGGCCATCTGGCGCTCGCCCTGGAGCACATGGACTTCGACAGAGGTCTGAAAATTGGCCGCCGTCGTGAAGATCTGGCTCTTTTTGATCGGGATCGTCGTGTTGCGCTCGATGATACGGGTGCACACGCCGCCGACCGTTTCGATACCGAGCGAAAGCGGCGTCACGTCGAGCAGGAGCAGCCCCGTCACCGCGCCGGTGAGCACGCCCCCCTGCAGGCACGCGCCCATCGCGACGCACTCGTCCGGGTTGATGCCCCTGAACGGCTCTTTCCCCGTGAAGCTCCGCACCGCGTCCTGCACGGCCGGGATGCGCGTCGAGCCGCCGACGAGCAGCACCTTCGACAGGTCGGAGGCAGACAGTCCCGCATCCGCCATCGCCTGCCGTACCGGCCCCATCGTCGCGTCGACCAAGTGCGCGGTCAGCTCGTTGAACTTCGCGCGCGTCAGTGTGAGATCCATGTGCAGCGAGCCGCTCTTGCCCACAGTAAGGTACGGCAGATTGACATTGGTCGTCGTCACGCCGGACAGCTCGATCTTCGCCTTCTCCGCTGCCTCGCGCACGCGCTCCATCGCGGCGGCGTCTTTTGAAAGATCGACGCGCGTCTCCCTCTTGAATTCACGCAGCAGATAGTCCACGATGCACTGGTCAAAATCGTCGCCGCCGAGACGGTTGTTGCCCGCGGTCGCCATAACCTCAATGACGCCGCCGTTGATATCGAGCACCGACACATCGAACGTGCCGCCGCCGAGATCGTAGACCATGATGCGCTGTGCGTCCTCCTTATCGACGCCGTAGGCCAGCGCGGCGGAGGTCGGCTCGTTGATGATGCGCCGGACGTTGAGCCCTGCGATGGTGCCGGCGTCCTTGGTGGCCTGGCGCTGCGCGTCGGTGAAGTAGGCCGGGACGGTGATGACGGCCTCTGTGACCGGCTCGCCGAGATAGCTCTCGGCATCCGCCTTGAGCTTTTGCAGGATCATCGCGGAGATCTCCTGCGGCGCATAGCTTTTTCCATCGATCTTGACCTTGTAATCCGTCCCCATCTCGCGTTTGATGGAGGAGATGGTGCGCTCGTGATTGGTGACGGCCTGGCGTTTCGCCACCTGGCCGACCATTCGCTCGCCGGTCTTTGCGAACGCGACGACCGACGGCGTCGTCCGTCCGCCCTCGGCGTTCGGAATGACAACAGGCTCGCCGCCCTCAAGCACAGCGACGCAGCTATTGGTGGTACCGAGATCGATTCCGATGAGTTTGGACATACAGGTCTTCCTTTCAGGCTGATGGCACGCCTGCTGGCAGCCAATTCTTTTGATTTACTATAGCAGTTTCTTGACAAATCGCAACGGGTTTGTCCGGATTGTTTACAGATTGTTTCCATTTTACTCCGGATTTAGCCGCAGGGCTTGCTTTTTTTCGTGATTTCAGGTAATCTATGTGCCGAACCAAGTCCCAATCCCGGCGGGGTATTCCCCGTCCGCTTTCTGAGAAATGAGGCGTTTTCCGATGTCAAATTCCGCCGCCCGCCTGCGGCAGTTTTTTTCCCGCGTGCTGTCCTGGCCGGCAATCCGGTGCATCCTCTCCGCTACCGTTTTGAACCTGCTCATCGAGCTGCTCAACCAGCGCTCTGTTTCCGCCGCATTTTCGCGGCTGGTGACAGCTCCGACGCTGATGCTCTACAATTTTCTGCTGATTTTGGTCGTGCTTTCGTTCTCCTGCCTGTTTCGGCGGCAGATCTTCGCCATGACCTTGCTGTCGGTGCCGTGGCTTGCCATTTCGATCTCAAATTTCGTGCTTCAGTGCTTCCGCAGCACGCCGCTGTCCGCAGTCGATTTCAAGCTGCTGCTTTCCGTCATCTACATTATGGATGTCTACCTCACCGTGTGGCAGATGATCCTGATCCTTGTGGCTATCCTGGCCGTCATCGCGCTGCTGGTGCTGCTGTGCATCAAGGCCAGCAAGCAGGAGCGCCACTGGAAATCATCCATCGCCTTGATCGTTGTCAGTGCCCTGCTGGTCGCCGGCGGGACGCCGCTGCTGCTGCATATGGATATCCTCTCCAACGGCTACAGCAATCTGAACAAGGCCTATCATGACTATGGACTGCCGTACTGCTTCTTAGTCAGTGTATTCGATCACGGCATCGACGAACCGGAGGAATACTCCGAGCAAGTGGTCGAGAATGTGCTTGACAGCCTGGAGGCCACCCGGCCTGAACCCACGCCATCCGGCGGCGCAAATGCGGCGCCGGATCCGACCCCGGGGCCGGCGAACACGGCCGAGACGCCGGTGCAGCCGAACGTAGTGTTCCTACAGCTTGAATCGTTTATCGACGTGAACGATTTAACGGGTCTTACCTATTCGGAAAACCCGGTACCGTATTTTGAGGAGCTGAAGGAAACCTGCCCGTCCGGTCTGCTGACCGTCCCGACCTACGGCGCAGGCACCGTCAACACAGAGTTTGAGGTCATCACTGGCATGAATCTCGACTATTTCGGCGCGGGCGAATATCCCTACATCACAGTCCTGCGCGACCAGACATGTGAGTCGGTCGCCTATAACCTGAAGGAAAACGGCTACGCCGCCACCGCGATCCACAACAACACTGCGACCTTCTATGATCGCAATCTGGTCTTTGCCGATCTCGGCTTCGACCGATTCATCTCCGAAGAGTATATGTACCAGTTGGAGTATACGTCCGTAGGCTGGCCAAAAGATCGCTGCCTGACGAGCGAAATCCTCAAATCGCTTTCAAGCACGGATTCGCTGGATCTGATCTATGCCATCTCCGTCCAGCCGCATGGCAAGTACCCATCCGACCTCGAAGCAGAATTGGCCGAGCCAATCCAGATCACGAGCGGCTTCACCGAGGATGAGGAGAGCCTGCAGGCGGCGTATACCTACTATATCAACCAGATCAAAGAGGTCGACGACTTCCTGCGGGAGCTGACCACGGCGCTCACAGCATACAGCGAACCCGTCATGCTGATCCTTTACGGCGACCACCTGCCCAACTTTGAGCTGGAGGAAACCGACGTGGCTACCGGCAATCTGTTCCAGACCGAATACGTCATCTGGACAAACTACGGTCTCGAGACGGACGACCGCAGCCTATGCGCTTATCAGCTCTCCGCTCATGTGATGGAGCTGATCGGCCTCGACACTGGCATTTTGACGAAGCTGCATCAGAATTTTGCGGACTCGCAGGACACCGAAGGCTATCAAAGGGATCTCGAGGTGCTCGAGTATGACATGCTTTTCGGCGAAAGGAGCGTCTGGGACGGCGAGAATCCCTACCAGCCCACCGAGCTGCAGCTCGGCTACGACGATATCCGCCTGCACAAGGCGGAAGCCATCGACAGCGAGGTCTACCTCTCCGGCTTCGGTTTCAATGAGGCGAGCGTCGTCTACTACGATGACGACGCCCAGGAGACGGTGCTGATCAATAACAACACGCTCCATGTGCCGGATTCACTTCCTGAGCTTGGCGCAGTCATCACCGTCCGCCAGCTTGCATCTGACGGCACTGTGCTCTCCAGTACGGAGGGCGTCACCGTCACCGAGGCGTTCTCCGCCGGTCAAACGCCGCACGAGGAACCGCAGACTGACGACCCGGAGCTGGACGCATAAAACGATCAAGCCGCAAAAAAGCGCCTGAAGAAGCTCAGCTTCTTCAGGCGCTTTCCAGTCTGCCGGAGTCAAGGCTCTCCTGCGGGACTTAAAACCCGCTCTTTTCAGCCTCATCACGGATCATCATGGCAGTGTACAGCTCATAATACTGCCCGCGGAGCGCCATCAGCTCCTCGTGACTGCCGCGCTCGACGATCCCGTGGTCGCCCACGAGCAAAATGAGATCGGCACTGCGGATCGTCGAAAGCCGGTGGGCGATGATAAACGAGGTGCGCCCGGTCAGCACATGGTCGATGGCATCCTGGATCAGGCGCTCGGTCTCGGTGTCGATGGAGCTGGTCGCCTCGTCCAGAATGAACAGCGGCGGGTCTGCCACCACGGCGCGTGCAAACGCGACGAGCTGCTTTTCCCCGGTGGAGAGGCGGTCGCCGCCCTCGCCGACGTCGGTGTCGTAGCCGCGCTCAAGCTTTGCCGCGATCTGGTCGGCAGAAACGAGCGCCGCGGCACGCTCGATCTCCTCGTCGGTCGCGTCCAGCCTGCCATAGCGGATGTTGCCGCGCAGCGAACCGGAAAACAGATGCGGCGTCTGCTGGACATAGCCCAGATTGGAGTGCAGCCAGCCCAGGCTGCGTTCCCGGCTGTCTACGCCGTCGATGCGGACGCAGCCGCGCGTCGGCTCAAAGAAGCGGCAGACCAGGTTCACCATGGTCGACTTGCCCGCGCCGGTTTCGCCGACGAGCGCTACGGTCGTACCAGCCGGTACCTTCAGGCAGATATCCTCAAGCACATAGTCCCCCTCGTCCGCGTCGGGATAGCGGAACCAGACGTGATCAAATTCCACGTCGCCGCGCATGGGCGGATAGGTTTCCGGCTTTGGATCGAAAACATCGCCATAGCGCTCCTTGACCTCGTCCGTGTCATCGAGCGTGCACGGCTCGTCGAGCAGCGCGCTGACGCGCTCTAAATTGACCTGGACGGACATGAATTCTGCCAGCATGCCTGTGATCTGCGAAAGCGGGTCGAGGATCATCAGGCCATAGGAAATAAACGCAGAGAGCACGCCGAAGTCCAGCGCATTCTTCAGCACCAGCGCGCCGCTGCGCCAGAGCACCAACGCGACGGCGGCCGAGCCGAGAAAGCTGATGATCGGGAGATAGAGCGCCGTGAGGCGCGCCGAACGGAGCGACGCACGGTACATCTCGCCGGCGATGTCATTGAATTCCGAGCAATTCTGCTCCTCGATGACCAGCGTTTTCGAGGTTCTGGCACCGGAGATATTCTCGTTATACGAGCCGGTGATGCGGGAATTGGCACGGCGCATCCCGGCGTTTGCACGCAGCAGCTTCGGCTGGAAAATCGCCGTCACGATCACAACGAGCGGCACAACGCACAGCACTGTCAGCGCCATCTTGGCATTGAGCGCAAACATGGCGATCAGAATGCCGACCAAATAGAACAGGCTCCAGAACAGGTTGATGGCGCCCCAGGAGATCATACCGCACAGGCGGCTGGTGTCGCTCATCACCCGCGCGAGGACATAGCCCACAGAGGTCTGGTTGTAGAACGACAGCGGAAGCCGCTGCAGATGGACAAAGCAGTCGCGCTTCATCACCTTGCCGGTCTGCATTTCGGTTATCATGCACTGGCGCGAATAGAGCACCGTGGTCAGCGCCTGCACCATGATGGCAGCAAAGTAGACCAGCGCGAACACGCCGAGGCCGTCAGTCGTCTTTTTCTCCACAAAGCTGTTGACGGCATAGCTCGTGAACAGCGGGATCGAAGCGTCGACTGCCGCAGAGACGAGCATCAGCGCAATGGAGATCAGGATCGGCCGGCGAACCTGCTTCAGATAGGGCAGCAGCCGCTTCCAGATCCTCAGGCTGAGCCTCTGCGTCGTCTTTTCAGTGGAGTAATCACGCATCTGCCCCGCCTCCTTCCGTGCTGTGGCCGAGCTGCATCTCGTAGACGCGGCGGTACAGGCCGTCACGGCGGATCAGCTCGTCGTGCGTGCCGGACTCGGTGATCCGTCCGCCCTCCAGCACGAGGATCTGGTCGGAGAGCATCAGGGTGTTGATGCGGTGCGAGATCAGTACGACCGTAGCCGTATCGGTGTTTTTGCGCAGCGCCTCGCGGATGCGCGCGTCGGTCTCCATGTCGACAGCGGAGGTCGAGTCGTCGAACACCATAATGGGGCAGCGCATCATCAGCGTGCGCGCAATGGCGATGCGCTGCTTCTGGCCGCCGGAGAGCGTCACGCCGCGCTCGCCAACGACAGTGTCGTAGCCGTCGCGAAACGACTCGATGCTCTCATCCACCGCGGCGATGGATGCAGCATGCCGCGCGTCGTCCAGCGCGGCGCCGGGCGCAGCAACGGTGATATTCTCCAGGATCGTCTTGGAGAACAAAAACGGCTCTTGCAGCACCAGACCGACGCCGCGGCGCAAATAAGCCCGGTCGATCTTCCGGAGATCCGTGCCGCCGATGGTGATGCGTCCACTGCCCTCCGGCAGGTCGTAGAGCCGATTGAGCAGATACGTCAGCGTCGACTTTCCGGAGCCGGTCGCGCCGAGGATGCCGACCGTCTGCCCTGTTTTGATGGTGAAGCTGACGTCGCGCAGAACCTCCTGCCCGCCGTAGGCAAAGCTGACGTGGTCAAAGACGATATCCGCGCTCAGATCGGGCTTTTCCTCATCCGGCGACGGGCGCTCCGGCTCAGCCTCGAGTATCTCGCACAGGCGCTCGGCCGAAACGGTGGACTTGGAAAACTCGGACAGCGTGCGGCCAAGCGCCCGCACAGGGCCGGACAGCATCTGTGTATAGCTGATAAAGGCGAGCATTTCGCCGAGCGTCATCCGGCCGTTCGCCGCGAGATAGGCGCCCAGGCAGATGACGGTCAGCATCTGGAGGCAGCTTGCCGCGTCGCCCACGCCCCAGAAAAAGCCGAGCGTATAGCCCATATCGATCCATTTTTCGGTGTAGGCGTTGTTCTTCTGATCAAACTCGTCAAGCTCATAGCGCTCACGGCCAAATGCACGCACAACCCGCACGCCGGTCAGGTTTTCCTGCACCTTGACCGTCAGCTCTCCCTCAGCCTCGTCCGCGACACGGAACTGCCGGTGGATCCGCGTGTGGAAAAAGAGCGAATAGCCCACAATGACCGGAATGAACGCGGCACTTACCAGCGCAAGCGTCGTGTTCATTGCGAACATCAGCACAAGCGCGGCGGCAAGTAGGATCAACGTGCGCAGTACCTCAATGCACTGAGCGGAGATGAAATTGCGCAGCACCTCGACGTCGGACGTGCATCGCTGGATCGTGTCGCCGGTCTGGTTCTCTGTATGCCAGGAGAACGGCAGGTACTGAATGTGGCGGAAAAGCGTCTGCCGTAGCGAGCGGATGAGCCCCTCGGTGCCCCTGGCGATAGAAACGCGGGAAAAATGGTTCATCAGCGCCGAGAGCGCCGCGCACAAAATAACGCCGAGCGCGCAGAAAGCGAGGTTGGCTCGCATCGCCTCACGCCCGCCGAGCAGCTCGAGCAGCCGCATTGCGATCCCCGGGAGCGCGGACGGCTCGCTGCCGATAACGGAGTCGACCGTAAAACGAATGATCTGCGGCGTCAGGAAGCTCAGCAGGATGCTCAGCGCCGAGGTGACGACCGCCAGCACAAACATGCCGCGCACACCCCTTGAAAATGTTTTGAGCATCGAGAGAACGCGATGCTGTTTCATATGGCGGTCTCCTTTCTTTCAAATTTAGGCGAGATCATTTTGCCACAAATCCTGTACATTGGCAAGCCCTGACGAAAAAATCCCCCGGCGCCCGGCGCCGGGGGATCAGAGGACAGTTTAGCTGATGCAGGTGTACATCGCGTACGGCGGGCGGGGATCGCCCGTCGTGGTGAGGAAGTAGTCTTCAATAATTTCAGCCATGAAGATCTTCGCCTTGGTCAGGTCACGCTGACTCGGGCGCTTGCCGCTGTCGTAGTGCCAGAACGTGGAGCCCGGCTTGCCGATCCCTAACGGGTCGTTGCCCTCGAGCATCGAATAGTCGTCGTCGCCGTTCATGTACTTTGCGATCCGATCGGTCTTCTCCTTGCCCATCTTCTGGAACTCCTCGGCCTCGGGGTCAAGGCTCCAGCGCTGGAGCATTGCCTGCACATCAGCGATGTTCATATTGAACTCCTTGGCCAGGCCGTCGACCGCCTCGTGGCGCATCTCCTTGCCCGGGCAGGCAAACTTGCCGACCGTGCGCACACCGTTGACGCGCAGCAGCTCTTCCATGACCTCCAGCGAGCCGTAGCACTCCGGGGGGCCGACGCCGCTGCCGCCGTAGGTGGCATAGACAACACCGTAGATCGTAGGCAGTTGATCGCCCTTCGCGCCGGGCGAGCCGGTCGCGACCGACGGGGCGACGATGCCCGGGATACCGGAATGGCCGTTCAAGCGGCCCATCGGATTCTTGTCCGGGTCGAGCGGCTCGCCGTTCTTCGGCGGCTCCATCGCCTTGCCCATGATGGTGCGGTTGCCCTGCAGACCCAGCAGCTGATAGACCTCTTTATACGGAAGGCCGGCAACGATCAGAGAGCCGAGCACAACGATATCGTAGTCCCAGAAATAGACCGGATCATTGCTCCAATCCTTTCCGCCGACCAGCTTTTCGCAGCGGGTTTCAAAGCCGTACTCCTCGAGCACTTCGGCAAAAGCCTTGCCCACCATCTCGGTGTTGCCCGTCAGGCTGCCGTAGAGTACGACTGCTTTCCGTTTCTTCATGGTATCGCTCCTTTCACTTCGCACTGTTGCGTGCGATGCATTTGTATATTTAAGTATATCGGCTTGCCGACAAAAAAACAAGCCACCTTTTTATACGGGAATCTGAAAAGCGGCCAGCTTTTGTAATGCGTTTTTCTAATAGAACGTTGCGCAGCGGCGAAAAATGCGATATGATGAAATAAAGCAAATTTTGCCGAAAGAGGTACCATCTTGAAACAGATCAGACTTGCCATATTGACTGCGGCGCTGGCCGTGCTGCTCTGCGCGCCGTGCCGCGCAGCGGACGGGGACTTTGCCTTGCAGGACTATGAGCCAGGCTCGCTCGCGGAGGAATATGCATTTGAAACACAGTCCCTTGATGAAATTATGGCGCAGTTCCTGGCGACCTACGGTCTAAGCGAGCAGAACTTCTCCATGGCCTACCGCGCAACAGGCAGCGGAGAAGCGTATCTGTTCGCAGAAAACGTCTTTCGCCCCGCGGCGAGCACCTATAAGCTGCCGCTCAACATGTACTATTATGATATGGAGCGCGCGGGCGAGATCTCATCCGACGCCATGATCGGCGGCTGGAGCTTGCCGACGCTGCACTATGGGACGATCGTCAATTCCGACAATGACATGGCCATCTCTATGCTTTACAACCTTGGCACCTTCCGACAGTACCGCGAGCTGTTGGCACGCTACTGCGATCAGGAATATGACTATATTTATTATGTAGACAACTACATCAACGCCGGCTATATGCTCGCGGTGCTTGAGCGGCTCTACGACAACGCCGCCGATTATGAAGAGCTGATCGGATATATGAAAATCGCCACGCCGGACGCGTACTTCAAGCGTTACGTCTCAGACTTTGAGATCGCGCACAAATACGGCTACTTTGAGGAATCCATCAACGACGTCGGCATCATCTTCACACCGGAGCCATACCTGCTTGCCGCCTACACTGAGGGCGCCCAAAATGGCGAAATGATCCTCGGCCGTCTGTGCGAGCTTCTAACAGAATATACCGTCTGGCAGACTGCACAGGCGAGGGCGCTCGAGGCCGAGGCCGAGGCTGCGGCCGTGGCAGCAGCAGAACCGGAACCAGAACCTGAGCCGGCCATACCAGCCGGATCCGCACTGCAGGAGAGCCATCCCATCACGGTCATTGAGCACGGCGACGACGAACCCGCGACGGCAGACATAGAGTCCCCAGCGCACGCCCCGGAGGAGACACGCTCGCCGGAGGTCACGCCGGCAGACGCCGCGCCGCAGACAAGCCGCGCCGTATGGATCGCCGCGGCTGCAGCAGTGGCAGTGCTCATGCTGGTCGCGCTGCTGCGCGCCCGCCGGCGCAGGCCGGTGCACAAATGAGAGCCGCCGTCCCGACCGGGACGGCGGCTGTTTTTTTAAGTTTCCTCCGGCGTTTCCCTCTGCTTTTTTACCAGCACGCCAAACACAAGCAGCGACGCTGCGATCATGGCGGCCGCAACGGCAGCCGTGATCCAGAACTGCGGCGCGTGCAGATCCGTGACGCCGTCGCCCATCAGTGTAAAGAGCACCACCAGCGGCGCGAAGCCCACGATGCAGCCAAGCAGGTACTTGCCGAAGTGCAGGCGCACCGCGCCCATGTAGAAGCTGACGAGGTCGCTCGGCAGGAACAGCAGCAGACGGGAGAGCAGAGAGAACAGAAAATCGCTTTTCCTCTGCATCCTTTGCAGCATCCGCAGCCGCTCGTGCTTGTTCATCAGACGCTCCGCGCCGGCCGCGCCGAGCCGCCGGCCAAGCAGATACGGCACCGTTACGGAAACAATCGTACCCGCCATGCTGACCGCCATCGCCGCCGGTACGGAAAAAATCAGTGCATCCACCACATAGAGGATGCCAATGTAGATAACAACGCTGACGCTCTTGAGCGCATAGAGCAGCATCAGGAACGCTACGGCCAGACCAGCGCTGTGCGGAGTGTATCCAAGGACGGAATCCACCGTGATATGCTCCCGCAAGGCAACCGCCACGACAATGACCAAAACCCACGAGGCGAGCACAATAGCGCGCAGCCAGTGAAAATGATGCGGTACGCTCCGCCCGTCTGCCTGCGCATGGAGCAGATGCAGGTAGAACAGCAGATACATGACAAGCACAAACAGCATCACCGCACCGCAGATGGCAATGATGATATTGACCGCGAGGATCGGCATCCGCGGGATGAGGATCAGCAGCGCGAGCGACGTCTCAAGCACCACGGTGCCGAGCTTTCCGTACCATTTGGCGCCGTTGATGGTGTCGGTTTTTCGCAGCACGACGCCGCCCATCACCAGCATGATCAGCTCTTTGAGCGCAAACAGGATAAACAGCGGCAGGAGCTGGCCGTAGCGCGTACATAGGCTGAGCAGCAGCGCCGCCTGCGTCAGCTTGTCCGCAATGGGATCGAGCACCTTGCCGAAGTCGGACACCATATTGAACCGGCGGGCGACCCTCCCGTCGAAAATATCCGTCAGCGCGGAGAGCGCAATGACAGCGATGGACGCAGCATAATCTTCCCTGACGCAGTACAGCCAAAGGTATACTGGGATCAGCAGCAGCCGGAACATGCTCATTGCGTTCGGAATGGTCAATATCTGTTTTTTTGTCAGTCTGTTTCTTATCATAGCTTCTTGCAATCGGTCTCCGGCCGCCGAATCGTCCCTCTCTTCCATGCAAAATCTCCCTCTCAGCCGGGCGCAGTACAGATCTGCTTTGCAGCTATTGTACCACAGTCCGAGCCGAATATCAATCGTCCGCGCGATCTCCTCCGCCGGGCGGAAGCCGCTGGAAATCTGTCCGGCGCTGTGCTATAATGGCGGAGCCGCGCGGAGCGGCAAATTCTGAGCATAAGAGGTTAACATGAACGACAAGGAAATTGCGGAGCTGCGGCGGCGGCTCCGGCCAGAGAAAAATGGGATCACCCACATTCGAGGGTGTTATGTCAACGAGAGCCATGCGGTGCTCTCTCTGTTCGATCAGCCGCTCGCGCTGATGGAGGAGGAAGAAGCGGAAAAATTTCTGACCATTTTCCGCCGCACACTTTCCGGCACACTCGGAAAAAATCTGCTCGATATCTCGTTCCACACCCAGCAGGTCGCAGACAGCGAGGAGCACAGACTTCTCATGGCACTGCGCGACAGCGCGCTCGGCGATACCGATGCGGTCGAGACGTTTTTTCAGCGCGTCATCGATGCGCTGAGCTTTGAGGGCAACTACGTCATCCTGCTTGCCTACGATTCCTACGATGTGCCCTACCGTGCAAAGGACGGCGCGAAGCTCGACGACGCGTCTGAGACGGTTTTTCCGCATATCCTTTGCAGCATTTGCCCGGTGAAGATGACGAAGTCCGCCCTGCACTACGATGCGGACAACCGCGAGTTCCACAAAAACCACGTCGACTGGATCGTCAGCGCGCCGGAGCTGGGCTTTCTCTTCCCCGCGTTTGACAACCGCGCGAGCAACATCTATCATGCGCTCTACTATACGCGCTCTGCCGCGGACAACCACCCTGAGCTGATCGGCGCGGTATTCCGTACCGAGCCGCCGATGCCGGCGGAGGCGCAGCACGACGCATTCTGTGCGATGCTCGGCTGCATGACGGACGATGGGTGCAGCATGCAGGTAGTCAAGGCGGTGCACGCACAGCTCTGTGACCTGATCGCTGAACACAAGGCCAACAAGGTGGCTGAGCCGCTCACGCTCTCGAAGCGCGAGACACAGGTCGTGTTGGAGACGTGCGGCGTGCCGGATGAGGGTCGCAGCCGCTTCGCGGCGCGCTTCGATGAGGAATTCGGCGCGGACATGGAGCTGAGCCCACGCAATCTCGTCGATCCGTCACAGCTCGAGGTGCGCACGCCCGACGTAGTCATCCGCGTCAACCCCGAGCGCGGCGAGCTGATCGAGACGCGCATGATCGACGGGGAAAAATACATCCTCATTCACGCGGACGGCGGCGTCGAAGTCAACGGCGTCAACATACAGATCAAGGAGTCCTGACAAAAAGGAGCCGCAGCTATGCTGCGGCTCCTTTTCACGCATGTGTATGCCCGTCGCTCGGTCGTTCTTCCCTCAGTCATAGAGTTGGTTCTCGACGTAGCACATCATCTTGTTATTCTGATATCCATATTCGATCATTGCGAACAACGGTGCGCACCCGCTGAGCGCAGGCCGGCGGAAAGCAAGCGGCAATACGATAGACGCAGCGAAAATGAGAAAAAGGATCACAAAAAGTGAAACATGCTCTCTGCGCCATTTTTTCTTGAAATACGCCTTTCGATCTTCTATGGAAAACGCGCTTGCTTTTGACAGGGCAACAACATTTTCATCCGCCCTCTGTCTGAACGCCTCGTCCGAAAGCCGTTCGCCAGCCAGCAATTCATTGATGCTCACCTGAAACACCTGCGACAGCAATTGGAGCTTTTCTATATCTGGCATATAGTTTCCATTTTCCCATCGTGAGACCGTTTTATTCGTAACCCCGAGCTTCTCTCCCAGCGCTTCCTGCGTGATACCGTCTCTTCGGCGAAGCTCCGCGATCAATTTCCCGATCTTGACCGGATCCATACTGTTCACCTCCACCAATATCATACAGATCCGCTTGGAGAAGTCTTCCCCATAAACAGCGAATCGCAGAACTCACACGAAAATGACCACACCGCCTGAGGAACGAGCCGGGCGTTTTTTATTTCAGGCCGCAGCGGTCACTGTGGTTCCGGGAAGGAGATCGTAATGGTCAGCCGGCCGTCCGCGCAGTGGGCGGAGATAGCGCCGCCCATCTGCTCGGTCAGAAGGCGCGCAATGGAAAGACCCAGCCCTGTAGACCTCCGGCCGTCCTCCACTGTATAAAACCGGTCGAAGAGCTTGCCGGCCTGCACCTCGTCAAGACCTGCGGCGTCGTTGGAGCACACGATCTCTCCCGACTCCGTCAGCGTGACGAGCAGATCGCCGTCCGAATACTTGATCGCGTTGCTCAGCACGTTGCCAAGGATGCGCGTGAGCGCGCCGCGGTCAAGCAGGCGGCGCACCGGCGCGTCCGGCAGATGAACCTCCGGCACAATGCCGCAGCCCATCAGTGCCGCGTAGTAAGCGGACAGGCTCTCCTCGATCGCTCCATTCAGACTGACCCATTCGTACTCCGTGCGGCCGGCGGTCGAGGCGGCGATGGTGTAGCAAAACAGCTCCTCGGTGAGCGTCCGGAGTATTCCAGTCCGGTTTTCGATCACCTCGAGATAGCGCTCCGCGCGCTCGGGCAGCTCCTCGCGCTGCAGCAGCTCAAGATAGCCGCAAATGGCAGTCAGAGGCGTGCGCAGGTCATGGGAGATGTTCGCGACGGTCTCCTTCAGCTCCAGGCCGCCGCTCTCGAAGCGTCTGCGCGCACAGCGAAGCGTGTGGAGCTGATCATTCAGCGCAGCGGCGAGACGGCGCATGTGCCGGTCACCCGTGCTGACGGAGCTCAGCGTGTTGGTGTCATGATCCAGCCTGTCCGCCACTTCGCGCTCGATCTCACGCGCCGCGGCGTGCAGCAGCCAGATCTTGATCATCAGCGCGCCGGATGTCAGCGCAAGCGCGGCGCAGAGCAGCCAGAGCCAGACCATCCAAACTCGCCCTCCTATTTCAAGTCTTTTTTTCGGAAGCCCAGCAGGCCGCATGCGGTACTCGTCAGCGCAATCAAAAGCGAATACAGAGGCATCCGCCACAGGTGGAGCGGCGACCGGCCGGCAAGCTGCATGGACTGCCCCGTCGGCAGAAAGTCATGGAGGAATTCGAAGACTGTACGCTTGATTCCCTGCAGGTAGTTTGCATTTAGCTCAGGCTCTCCCTTGACAATCTCTCCCGCTTCATTCAGGAAATAGTAATTATCATAGAATTCGGGTTCCGACAGCTTTTCCATGATGAGCATCGACGCAAACAGCAGCAAAAAGAATAAGACAATGCTGATCACAGCCACGACCGCCTTGTTTTGATTGAGCATACTGATCATCGTATACAACGCCGAAAACGCAAGAACAAGCACGATGCTGCAGAGCAGCATCGCAGCGAGCAGCGTTGGCTCCGTTTCCGGCGATCCGAACATCGGAAGTCCCAGCGCACACACTGCGGCCAGATACGCGCCGCACATCAAAAGCGCCGCCGAGAAGCTGACGAACAGGTTTGACAAATAGATCGCGCTTCTGCTGCAGCCGACCATCAGTTTGTTGCGGATCGTGCCATCGGAATACTCTGTTCCGAGATACAAGCTGCAAAACGCGGCGCAAAACGCGCCGATCACCGAGCAATAGCCGAACATGGTATCGTCAAACGTCAGCAAAAGGTCATATTTCACCATCTCATAATAGCAATTACAGCAAATAAATACGCCCAATGCGGCCATCAGCGCAACGCCGAGCCAAAAGGTCTTATCCTTCCACAGCCGCGCAAAATTCGCGCGCAGGAGCTTATGCATGGCGCGCACCTCCCCTCCGGATCAGCAGCGCCGCTGTGGCCGCGGCAGCCAGAACGGCGGCAAGCGCCGGCGCGCACACGAACACGCGACCACGCATGGCGCTCCCCTCCCATCAAACTGATGTAGAAGCTCTCGAGCGTCTCGTCGTGCTCGTGGAACGATTCAATCTCGCAGCCGCTGTCTGCAAGGGCGAGCGCAAGCTGCGAGAGGCTGAACGCACCGTACACATCGGCCTCGCAGTCAGAGCTGACACTGTAGTCAAGCTCCATCCCGTCGAGTGTGCGGCAGAGCGCCCGCAGGTCGCTCACACGCAGCCGGACGCATTTGAGGCAGGCTTGCTCAAGCTCCTCAGCGCTCATCTCGCGCACCATGCAGCCGCCGTCGAGGAAGCCGTAGTGCGTGGCAAGCTTGGATAGCTCGTCGAGGATGTGGCTGGAGATCAGCACCGTGATGCCGCGCCGTTTTTGCCGACAAAGCCGTAGATTGCACCCTTTGGTACGTGCATGGAAAGCCCGTTCAGTACCTTGCAGCGGCCGTAGGTCTTGCACAGGCCGTCTGTTTCCAGTACATAGTCCATTTGTTTTGCCTCCTTGTTTCAGATGCGGCCAGTATACCAGCCGATCTTTAAGAAACCAGCAAAGGAAAAGCTTAAGGAAACAAAAAGATTACCCATCGCAGAGCTTAAAGCCGATGCCCCAGACCGCCTCAATGTAGTTTTTCCCGCTCTTTTCGCGCAGCTTCCGGCGCAGGTTGCTGATGTGGACGCTGAGCGAGCTTTCCACACAGTCCGGCGTATCCTCGCTGATCAGCTGAGCAGTTGTGTTTTGGTCAGCACCTGCGTCGGGTTGAGCATCAGGCGCTTCAAAATGGCGTATTCAGTCTTGGTCAGCCGGATCGGCTCGCCCGCGACTGTGACAGTATGGCGCGCCAGATCGAGCGAGACGGCGTCAAAGACAAGTATCTCCGTATCCGCGCGCCGCGGCGCCGCGCGAAGCTACACCGCGATACGGGCGAGCAGCTCGCGCGTATCAAAGGGCTTCGTGATATAGTCTGCCGCACCGCCGAGTAGGCACCCTACCTTGTCGTCAACGCCGACACGGGCGCTGACGACGATTGCAGGGATCCCGGCGAGCTGCGCGAGCACCTCTTCACCCGTCAGCCCCGGCAGCATCAGGTCAAGCAGCACGAGATCCGGCCGTTCGGCACGCAGCACCAGCAGCGCCTCAGTCCCTGAATAGGCGTGCTGGACGCAATAGCCCTCGCGTGTCAGCACATCGGTCAGCATGTCGCCGATATACACATCGTCATCCACGACCAGAATGGTTTTCATGGCTCTCCCTCCATGTGAAAATCCGACCCAAATTATACACGCATCGACTTCGCTTGGCAAGAGATGCAAAACCCCGGAGCTTTCGCCCCGGGGTTTCATGTCTGTTAGCCAAGTGTGATCTCGATCGCATTCGGCCCTTTATAGACGGTGCCGTCCTTCATGACAAAGGCGCAATTCTTCATCGTGTTGATGTCAGCGAACGGGCTGACGTCGAACGCGACGATATCGGCCAGCTTGCCGGCCTCGATCGTGCCGACACGATCGCTCCACTGCATCATCTCAGCCGCCGAGCGGGTCGCGGAGAGCAGCGTGTCCTCGACCGGGACGCCGGCCTCGACCATCAGGCGGAATTCGTCGGCCTGCTCGCCGTGGCGGCTGCCGGGCGTGCCGCAGTCGGTACCGAAGGCCAGCTTGACGCCCTTGCGGTAAGCCATGCCGATCGCCTTGCGGTGCAGATCGGACGCAAAGCGCTCCTTCTCGAGCACATGCGCCGGAAGCGCGTCGGCCAGCGCCAGCGTCTTTTCGCCGGAGACGAGCGTCGGAACCAGGTAGGTACCGGCCTCGGCCATCATATCGGCCGTCGGCTCATCGAGCAGGACGGCATGCTCAATGGAGGTGATGCCGGCGCGGACGGCGTTCTGGATGCCCTCGACACCGTGGGCATGCGCGGATGTGATCGCACCGTAAGAGCGCGCGGTGTCGCACGCGGCCTTGATCTCCTCATAGGTCATGACGCACGCGCCGAGCACGCTGCCGTTCGACAGGATACCAATCGTGACCATCAGCTTGACCTGATCGCAGCCCTTACCGAGCGTATCGCGCGCGGCGGCGCGAACCTCCTCCGGGCCGTTGCAGGTATAAGCGCCGTCGGTATAGGTGTTCTGCATGGCGCTCGTGACGATCATGCCGCCGCTGATGCACATACGCGGGCCATGGATCTTGCCGGCGTTGATGTAGTTGCGCAGAGAGATGTCAGTGCCGAACTTGCCGCAGCCGCAGTCGCGAATGGAGGTAAAGCCGGCAAGCAGGTCGCGCTGCGCGCGGAGCATGGAATCGAGCAGGATCTCGCCGTGCTGCTGGTGCGGGAACGGCGCAAAGCCATCGACCAAGCCGTCGAAATAGACGTGGACATGCGTGTCGATCAGGCCGGGCATGACAAACTTGTCAGACAGGTCGACGACTTCGCAGCCCGTCCGATCGACCGCAGCGGCGGGCGCGATCTCGGCGATCTTGTTGCCGTCGACCACGATGGCCATATCCTTGCGGACGCCGGAAGAGACCGCGTCGAACAATTCGCCGCAGAGAATCACTTTTTTCATATCAGTTTCCTCACTTTCCTTGTTCGGAAATAAACTGCTGCGCCTTCAGGCAGGCGACGCAGTGCTGGCCACCGACATTCTCCAGCGACGGGCTGACCTTGCCGCATTCTTCATCGGCATATGGACAGCGGGTATGGAAGTGGCAGCCGGCTGGCGGATGGATGGGACTGGGCACGTCGCCCTCGAGGATGATACGGTTGCTCTTGATGTCCACGTCCGGGATCGGGATGGCAGACATCAGCGCTTTCGTATATGGATGGATGGGGCTGTTGAAGATTTCATCCTTCGTGCCGTACTCTACGATGCGGCCGAGGTACATGACCGCAACCTTGGTACACAGGTAGCGCACGACGCTCAGGTCGTGGGAAATGAACAGATAGGAGATGTTGCGGCTCTGCTGGAGCGACTTCATCAGGTTCAGCACCTGCGAACGGATCGACACGTCCAGCGCGGAGACCGGCTCGTCGCAGACGATGAACTTCGGGTTCAGGATCACTGCACGAGCGATGACGGCGCGCTGGCGCTGACCGCCGGACAGCTCGTGCGGGTACTTTGCCGCCTGCTGCGGGCCGAGGCCAACAACGGAGAGCAGCTCCTGCGCCGCCTCCGTGCGCTGAGCCGGCGTGCCGATCTTGTGCACATCGAGCGGCGCGCGAACCGATGCGAGCAGCGTCTGCTTCGGGTTCAGCGAGGCATACGGATCCTGGAAGATGAGCTGCGCGTTCTTGCGGAACTCCTGAAACACGGCCTTGTCCTTGCGGGTGACCGTCTTCCCCTCGTAGCGCACTTCGCCGCTGGTGGCGGGATTGAGCATCAGGATCGCGCGGCCGAGCGTGGACTTGCCGCAGCCCGACTCGCCGACGAGACCGAGCGTCTCGTTCGCTTCGATCTTCAGCGAAACACGGTCGACCGCGACCAGCTCGCTGCGCTGGGTGGTAAACGCTTTTTCCTTGACGTTGAATACCTTGCGCAGGTCGACGGTCTCAATGAGAGGAGCTTCACTCATTGCTCTGTCCTCCTTCCGCAAAAAGCCAGCAGCGCACATACCGGTCGGGCAGCTTCACAAGCGGCGGCTTTTCAGTGGTGCATTTGTCCATTTTCTCCGGGCAGCGCGTGCAGAAGCGGCAGCCCTCAGGCATCTCCGAGAGCGTCGGCACCGTGCCGGAGATGGTGTAGAGAACCTCCGCGTCCTCATCCATACGGGGGATCGACCGGAGCAGACCGTTGGTATACGGGTGCATCGGCTTGCGGAAGATCGAGTAGACGTCGCCGTACTCGACCTCCTCGCCGGCATACATGATGAGCACATCGTCCGCCATATCGGAGATAACGCCCATATCATGGGTGATCAGGATCAGCGCCATGCCGAATTCCTTCTGCAGCTCGGCGATCAGCTCGAGGATCTGCGCCTGGATCGTCACGTCGAGCGCGGTCGTCGGCTCGTCCGCGATCAGGATCTTCGCGTTGACGCAGAGCGCCATGGCGATCATGACGCGTTGGCGCATACCGCCGGAGAGCTGGTGCGGGTAGTCCTTGATGCGGCGTTCGGGCTGCGGGATGCCGACCTTGGTCAGCATTTCCAGCGCGATCTGCATCGCCTGCTTCTTCGGCATCCTGCGGTGCGCGCGGATCATCTCCACCATCTGGTCTCCGACCCGGTAGACCGGGTTGAGCGCCGTCATCGGATCCTGGAAAATCATCGCGATGTCGTTGCCGCGGATATCGCACATTTCATTCTCTGTGGCACTGACCAGATCCTTGCCGTTAAACTCGATCGAGCCGTTGGCAATGCGGGTCGTATTGGCCGGGTGCAGACGCATGATCGTCGTAGCGGTCACGCTCTTGCCGCAGCCGGACTCGCCGACAATGCCGAGCACCTTGCCGTTGTCGACATGGAAGCTCACATGCTCCACTGCCGTCAGCTCTTTCTTGCCGGTCTTAAAATTGACCCGCAGGTCTTTCACTTCCAAAAGATGTGTACTCATATTGCTCGCCTCATTTCTGCGACTTAGGATCCATCGCGGCGCGCAGGCCCTCGCCAAGCAGGTTGATGGCGACGACCGTCACGATAATGCAAAGCCCGGGCGGAATCCAGATCCACGGCCGCAGCGTCAGCACCGTCAGGTTTTGCGCTGCATAGATGATATTGCCCCAGGACGCCTGCGGCGCCTGGATGCCGGCACCGAGGAAGCTCAGCGACGACTCGGTGAGAATTGCCTGAGACATGCGGAACGGCATCGCCATCAGTAGCGGCGTGATGGAGTTCGGAAGGATATCCCGCATAATAATGCGGAAATTCTTCATGCCCATGATGCGGGACGCCTCCACATATTCCTGGTTGCGGGTGGAGATGACATTGCCATAGAGCAGCTTGGCGATCCCGGGCCAGCCCAGGACGCCGATGACGCCGATGACCGTCAGCATCGACGGGCCGACGACCGCCACCAGGACGAGCGCCAGGATCGTGGTCGGGAACGACATGAAGATATCGGCCAAACGCATGATAATGGCCTCGCAGGCGCCGCGGAAATAGCCCGCAATCAGGCCAAGCACACTGCCGAGCACAACGGTGATCGCCATTGCGCTGAAGCCGATCAGCAGAGAGGTTCGCCCGCCGTACAGCAGTCGTGCGAGGCAGTCGCGGCCGAGCGTATCGGTGCCAAGCAGATGCTCGCTGTCCGGCGCCGCGTTGAACCCGCCGGCGCCGGCCAAGTTCGGGTCGATCGGATACAGGGACGGCCCGACAAAGAAGACCAGCACTTCGATCACCAGGATGATCAGACCGATCATCGCCATTTTACTATGGGAAAAGCGATAGAGGAAGCCTTTCCGCTTCTGATTCAGATCCGCCACCTCATCAGCCTCCCTTCACTTCGACGCCGGTGCGCGGGTCGAGCTTTGCATAGATCAGATCCAGCAGCAAATTGCAGATCAGGACGCCTGCTGCAATAATGACGGTGACGCCCATGATCGCGTTGTAATCACGCGAGGTGATCGAAAGCACCATCAGGCTGCCGATGCCAGGCCAGGAGAAGACCTGTTCGGTCACGACCGCGCCGCCCAGCAGGAACGGCACCGTCAGCGCGACCATCGTCACGACCGGGATCAACGCGTTGCGCAGGACGTGCTTGATGATGACGATGCGGTTTTTCAGTCCCTTAGAGCGCGCAGTCTTTACATAATCGTTGTTGTAGACCTCGAGCATGCTGCCCTTGGTCTGCTTGATGAAATCGCCGCACATGCCAAAGCTCAAAACGAACACGGGCAGGATCATATGGCGAACCAATTGGCCGAACGTATGCGCGCCATTTGGATCATACATACCGGTCGCGGGCAGCCATCCAAGCCGGGCGGCAAAGAAATAGACCAAAATCAGCGACAAGAAGAAGCCTGGGATCGAGGTTCCCAGAAAGGAGAACACTGAGGAAAAGGTATCCCAGGCCGAGCCTTGCTTGACCGCCGACAGGACGCCCAGTGGTATACTGATCAGCAGACAGACCACGAGACTGGTGATGGTCAGCAGCAGCGATGCGCCGAGCCGCTCCTTGATGACTCCGAATACAGGAGAGTTCGTGCGGGTCGAAGTTCCCAGATCTCCCCGAACAAAGTCGAGCAGCCAGATACCGTAGCGCACGATGATCGGCTTATCTAGACCCAGGGATTCTTTAAGCTGCTGGTACCCCTCCTCCGAGAGGTTTACATTGGCTGCCAGCACATCGACCGGGCTTCCGGGCGCCATGTTGGAGAGAACAAACACCAGGACAGTGATTCCGATGAAAGTGGGAACTGCAAGCAGGATTCGCTTGAGTATGTATTTAATCATTTTTATGCATCACCTAACCATAATCGGTACGCTGCGAAATCAAAAGTAAAACCCCGAGCAGCCGCGAACAACAGCCCACGGCTGCTCGGGATTCCGCTCAACATCTCGTCAGTGTCTTACTGTCTTATCCGCAGCCGGAAATAAAAGATTGGGGTTCGCCTTCGCCATGGAAGGCAAAGACGAACCCCGAAGTTTTCGCAAGGTCGAATGTCAGAATGCTTCAACTAGATCATTTCGAAACGATCCACTCGTAGCAGGCCGTCGTCTCGATCGCAGAGACGTTGCTGAGCCAATCGCTCATAATGTAGTAGCTATAGTAGTGGAACAGGGCAACAAACGGCATTTCCTCGTCGCACAGTGCCTGGAACTCGGCAGCGATCTCGGTCATTTCAGCCGGATCGGTGCACAGCGAAGCTTGCGCCTGCAACTCAAGGTATTCTGCGTCGTCGATATGACCCACATCCAGGCCAAAGAGGTTGGTCGAGCAAATCCAAGTCGGGTTCCCGCCTGAGGTATAGTTGACAATGCCCATGTCATAGGTGCCGTCAGTCATGCCGGCCAGCGTCGTCGTTGTATCAAGCGTAATCAATTCAACATTAATCCCGATTTCAGCGAGATTCTGTTGCACGATCGCACCGATCTGCTCGCCGCGGCCTGCGGAAATTGCAAATGACACAGTCTGGGAGGCATCAAAGCTGGAGGCCGCAAGATACTCCTTCGCAGCGTCAACATCGCGACCGCTCCAGGTGTTTACGCAGTAATCGCTGCTCTGACGGACGGAGGTGTTGGTGGCGTCGGCGTCGCCTGCGTACATCGCCTCGACCAGCATATCCTTGTCGATCGCAGCGTTCACTGCCTTACGGAAATTGACGTCGAAGCGCTCGTTGTTAATAGCGATCGCGCTGAAGCTCGAAATGCCGTCCATGCGGTCGGCACGCAGACCCTCGACCCCCACCAGCGGAGCCATTGTCTCTTCGGTGAAGCCCAGATAGTAGAAGTTGATTTCACCGGCCAGATAGGCAGACGCGGCGGAATCGCTCTGGATGACGCGGAAGATCAGACGGTCAAACTGAAGATCGCCGACCGGGTAATCGTCGACAGCGTCCAGCGTGATCTCAGTCGCACCGGCATCCTGGCTGACAAACTTACACGGGCCGGAGCCGATCGGATTCTGCCAATACGCCCACTCGAGCGGGTTGTTCATATCCTCGTTCTCAAGGATGTGCTTCGGCAGAACATACCACAGAAAGCCGTAATTGTAGAAGAAGCTGTCTACCGTCATTGGGGTCTTGAGGTGGACGATCAGAGTGTAATCATCCGGCGTTTCAATGCCCAGCTCAGAGCCTTCCTCCAACAGGCCAGCGTCATTGGTTCCCTCGATGCAGGGATATTTATCCTGCGTGATGAAATTACTGCCAGTCTCGCTGGTCATCATCTCGATGGTCCAGCGCCAGTCGGCGGAAGTGACCTGAACGCCGTCATGGAAGTAGGAGTTGTCGCGCAGGTGGAAGGTGATTGTCTTCATATCGTCGGAAAGCTCCCAGCTCTCCGCTGCACGCGGCTCAGCCTCGCCAGCCTCATTCAGGCGGCCAAGTCGATCGTAAATTTTCTCGCAGACTTCAATGTGGTAGGCGGAAGCCGGCTGCGGGGCAATCAACTGGTTCCAAGTATTTGGAATACCGATAATGATAACGACATCCTCATCGTCGCCGGTCTCGCCGCCTTCAGCATCGGAGCTTGCGTTTTCGCCGCCGCTCTCGCCGCCGGTAGTGCTCGGATCAGTCGTGGTACCCGGGTTCGTGGTGTCCGGATCCTGCGTGCCTTCGGTGGCATCGTCGCCGCCGCAAGCCGCGAAGAGCGTCAGGCACATCGCAAGAACAAGAATGAGTGCAAGCGTTTTCTTCAGGGTTTTCATTGTTCCATCTCCTTTTTTGGTTGCCGCCGGGCTTCATCGCATCTCCGGCGGAGATCAAAACCGAATCCATTCTCTGCAATTCGATTTCAACCGATAAAATTATACAACAGTTTTCGCAAAAAGCAACAGGAAACTTCAGTTTCTCTGTTTTTGCAGCAATTTAAACAAACGAAGCGCAAATAAGTCCAGGTTTTTTAATCTGTATGCGCGGGTCTTAGGTAGCTGTCGAACCACGCAAGGATCTCCTTCATCCGGCTGATGCGGTTGTACGGCTTGCCGGAGCGGGAAAGCTCGTGGTTTTCACCGTGGAACAAGATGAGCTTCGTCGGGCAGCCGGCCATCGAAAGGGCTGTGTACATCGACAGTCCTTCCTCCACCGGGCAGCGGTAATCCCGATCGGAGTGGAGGAACAGCGTCGGCGTCTTGCAGTTCTGCGCAAAAGCCAGCGGAGAGTGCTCCCAAAGACTTTTTGCATCGGTGCACGTCTGCGCGTCCTGTTCATAAACCGTGTAGTTCGGCCCGATGTCGGACAGATGCTCCTGCGTGCTCCAGCTCGCGATCGAGCGCTGGGACACCGCAGCAGCAAAACGGTCGGTGTGGCCGATGATCCAGTTCGTCATATAGCCGCCATACGAACCGCCGCATACGCCGACGCGCGACGGATCGATGTCCGGATAGCGGCGCAGCGCTTCGTCGGTGAACTGCATGATGTCTGTATAGTCTGTTTCTCCGTAGTGGCCGCAGATATTCAGGAACTCCAGCCCGCGGCCATCGCTGCCGCGCGGGTTGCTGAACAGGACGAAATACCCTGCGTTGGCCCAGACCTGCATCTCATGGTGGAACACATCGCTGAAGATCGTCTTGGGGCCGCCGTGGATGAACAAGATGGCCGGATACTGCTTGCCCGGCTCATAGCCGACCGGCTCCATCACCCAGCCATGCACCTCGGTGCCGTCGCTGTCCGCCTGGAACGTGAAAAACTGCGGCTGCGCGATCGAGTATTCCTCCGGCAAGAAGTCGTTGAAATGCGTCACCTGCTCGCCGTCCAGGTACAGCTCATTGATCTTACCGCCGTACATGCCGCACAGCAGCATGTGCTCGCCGGACAGGTCGAATGCGGAGAGGCCGCCGTCGGGCGACAGGCGCTCGTCGACCTTGCCCTGCCGGTCGACGGAGCAGACGTAGCTGTAGTCTCCGATCGACGCAGCGTAGTAGAACTTCCCGTCGTGGAGCATGCTGCCCTTTCCGCCGCCGAGCTTGGCATCGGTCGTGACGCTCAGGAAGCTGACCAGGCGCTCACAGTGAGCCAGCAGCTTGATCTCGCCGGTGTTGAGATCAAGCGTGTGGAACTCATCGATGTGCTCCATATGCTCCGGGTGATCTGTATAGCCGAGCAGCAGCTCATCGTCAGCCCAGAAGCAGATGAATGAGGTGCTCGCAGCGTCGTCCGGCAGCAGCGTACGGCGCTCGCCGGTCGCATAATCATACAGATAAACACCAGGCCAGGTCGGGCGCAGGCCGCCGTTCCAGTACATGCCCTTGTAGATGATCTTCGTGCCGCGCAGCGTGAACGGGCGTGCGCCGTCGCGCGGATCCATCGCGGTGAACTCCGGCTCAGTGATCTGTGTCAGACGGCCGGTCGGGCGATCAAAGAGGAACATCTGGTCGCGTACGCCGCTTGTGAATGTACCGCCGTTCTCCCAGAACGGCGCGTCGGTCAGCACATGATAGGGCGGATCGCGGTACGCCTCATACGCAGCTCTGCGCTGCGCCTTCGGCAACTTTGCAAAATCAGGGCGGTTTCTGTCCTTGCGCGCATAAATCAAATATGTATCCTGCATCAGCGGATGGACGTCCGCGCGCTCAAGCGGCAGGTCAAATGCCGGCGAGATGGCGCCGGTCGCTGGATCAAGCTCATACAGGCTCGTCAGCTCCTCGCCGTCGGCCACGCGCTCGCGCTTCGCCGCATCGCGGGAGAGCGGCAGCAGCAGTTTTCCCTCCTGCGTCCAGACAAAACTCGTCACATCGCCCTCATGCGTCAACTGGCGAACCGAACGGTCGGCAACATGCAGCACAAACAGGTTGCAGTCATAGCCCTGCAGGTCACCGCGCACATCACGCACCAGAAACGCCGCATCGCGCCCATCGGGCGAGAATGTCGGCGAGCTGACATAACGGAACCGGCGGAAGCTCTCGATCTCAATTTTCTTCAAGGCCATGCCTCCTACGATCAGAGCGCCGGCTTGAGCTTGCACGCTCTCTCGCCCTTATAGACGCGGCCGCTGCGCATGACGAACTGGCACGACTGCATCACGCGGATATCAGTGAGTGGATCGCCGTTGAATGCGGTGATATCGGCAAACTTGCCGGCCTCCAGCGTGCCGATCTGGTCATCGAGGCCAAGGATACGCGCATTCACTGCGGTCGCCGCGCACAGAACGTCGGCCTCCGGCATGCCATTGCGGTTCATAAGCTCCATCTCAAACGCCTGCGCGCCGTGCATCGTCAGCGTCGCGCCTGTGTCGGCACCGAAGCCGATGGTCAGGCCGCTCTTCATCAGCCACGGCAGGTGCGAGGCATGAACCTCATAGCGCCGGCGCGTCACCGCAGCCTGCTCCGGCGTGCGGTGCAGCACATCCTCGGCATGCTCCGCGCAGAAATAGTACGGGCAGTAGGTCGGGATCAGCGCAACATTGTTCTCGAGCATGTAGCCAAGCGCTTCCTCGTCGATCTCATTGCCGTGCTCGATCGTTGTCGGGCCGGCCTTGGCGGCCTTGAGGATCGACAGGCGGTCGGTCGCATGGACGGAGATCAGCTTGCCGGTGTCCTTACCGACCTCGACGATCGCCTTGATCTCGTCGAGCGAGACATGTCCGATCGTCAGGTGCTTGAGCTGGTCGACGCCGCTGGCCACCGCCAGGCGAGCCACACGGCGCGCCTCGTCCGGGCCGTCGAAGGTAAAGCCGCCGTCATCGTAGACATTGGAGACCGCGCTCGTCACCAGGAACGGGCCGCTGGCCAGCATCCGTGGGCCGTCGATCTTCCCTGCATTGATCGCGTCGCGGATGGCGAGCGCGTCGCCCGTGCGGCAGCCGCCGCAGTCGCGAACCGTGGTAAAGCCGGCCAGAAGATCTCGCTGTGCGCGCAGGATGCCGTCGATGGTGCTCGCTCCATGGGAGGTGCTCACCATTTCAATGAACGGGTCGACCTGACCATCCATCACCACATGCTCATGCATGTCGATCAGGCCGGGCATGACAAATTTGTCGGACAGGTCGATCACCTGGACGTCCGCCCCGGCGACCTTCTCATAGGGCAGGATCTCGACGATCTTCTCCCCCTCCACAACGACAGCCATATCCTTCTGTACCGTCTTGTCCACCGCAGTAAACAGCGTGCCACATTTTAAGACTGTTTTCATGGTACTTGCTCCTCCTTCTTGGCTGCATGACTGCGCACGCAGCTATTTCACAATGTGAAATTTAAATTCAAAATGCGATTTTATTATACCATTCGTGCGAATCCTTGTCAAGAAAACGGACTGGCCTGTTTCCAGGGCAGAAGGCCAGGAAACACGAAAAAACGGCACTGGATATTGACAATCCCGGGAATATACTGTAATTTAGATATGATATTTTATTCACTATTGCAGTAAAGTGAGAAATGGGACGGATGGAAGAAAAGCTTTCAAAACTGAATCAGTCGGTCGAAAAAACCATGAAGCTGGTGGACATCATGGCCGATGCCGGCAGCGCTATGCGCCTGCAGGACATCGCAGAAAAATCCGGGATCCCGACCAGCACGGTGCTCCGAATGCTCAACACACTGCTGGCTATGGGCTATGTCAATCAGGATCCGGAGACGCTCAAGTATTCGCTCTCGCTGAAATTCGCCTACATCGGCGCGCGAGCCAAAGCGCAGAGCAGCATTTTACAGCTCGCGCACCCTTATCTGCGCCGCCTGGCCGAGCAGACCGGCGAGTGCACCTGCTTCGCCGCGGAGCAGAGCCACGAGGTAGTCTATCTCGATGTCATCGCCGAAGCTGCCAACAACATTCTGACCGTGACGCAGCGCATCGGCAAGCGCGCGCCGCTTTACTGCACCGGCATCGGCAAGCTGTTTCTGGCCGAGTACACGCCAGAGGAGCTGGATACATACTGTCAAAAAGTGCAGTTCGTCCAATTCACAGAAAAGACGCTTACCACGCCCGAAGCGCTCCGCGCCGAGCTGACGCAGATCCGTGCGCAGGGCTTCGCCGCCGACAATGAAGAGTGCGACATCGGCACGCGCTGCATCGCAGCGCCGGTACGCGACTATACCGGCAGGATCATCGCCGGCATCAGCGTCACCGCACCCACGCTGCGTCTGAATCGCGAGCGGATGGAACAGATCCTTCCGATCATCCTCAGTACAGTGGGTGAGCTTTCCCAAAAGCTCGCCTACCAGAGCAAGGAATAAACGAATAAGGGCGGCGCCACCCCGGAGGGATGGCGCCGCCCTTTCTTTATTTTAATTGTTTTGTTCCGCATCATATTCCAGGAGGCTGCCTGTATACGCGTCGATCTTGTACTCATATTCCATGCTGCCGACATAGAACTCGACCTCATACACATCGCGCCCGTCGTCTTTCTCCAGCTTCGCCTTGGAGAACACGACCTCTGACTCTGCATAGCCCGCATGGGAAAGTGCGGAGGCCTTTGCCTGATCGGCGCCGATATAGCTCCCCGTGGACACGGGCGCGGTCTGATCCGCGGTCGTCTGGAACCACTCGGCGCTGCGTTTGCATATCTCGCCCGTCTGCGCGTCGATCTCATACTCATATTTTGCCGTGTCGGTGTAGAAATCGAACTCATAGACGCTCCGGCCATCGTCATGATCCTGCCTATCTTTCGTGAATACGGCATCCCCATTCGCCACGCCTGCGTCAGAAAGCGCGCGTTCCTTGGCGTCCTCCTGGGTGATCCCATTCTGCGGCTCCGCGTCAAGGCTCGCCGCCTGGGATGCGGGCGCCGACTCGGCGGGCGCTGTCTGCGGCTCCGTCGGCGCTGTCTGCGTCTGCGCCGGCGCAGCAAGCTGCCGCTCATCGGTCGATTCCGCCGCAGTGTGCTCCGTCTCCTGCCCGTCCCTCCGGTCACGGTGGTCGTCTGACCGCTCCGTCCGGCAGGAGACGACCGCACCGTCCGAAGCCCGGATCACATATTCGTATTCCACACCATCGGGGAGCAGTTTGTCAAGACATTTTTTCTGATTTTTGAAATTGAATCAGCATG
>CAZJBT010000003.1:0-34970 GCA_964544345.1 uncultured Oscillospiraceae bacterium | reverse complement strand
AATTTTACCAGATCGCCGCTGAAATTGGAAGAATGGAGTTTGTCAACAGCACCAATGCGGTAATTTGATCTTCATCTATTTCGTTGTTCATCATAGCCACTGCGGTATTGACACCGCCGGTAATGGTGTTGAAATAGGCATCGTCACCCATGTCTGCCGTGGCGTCTGAAAGTCCATTGATCGTCTGCATAGCCGTTGCATAGCCCAAGGCATCCGCATAAGCCTGAGAGTCTTCCCTTGCCACCGCTCCATCAATGACTTCGATCCCAGTGCCAGACTGCTGCACCACTGTGCTGCCGAAATAGGCGTTGATCGCTTGAACAAATGATTTTGGTGCTTTTACTTCAGTATCCAAAAAGCTAGTTGAGGTTCCCTCTAAAGAAGTAAACACGTCTACGCATTTAATATCTCTGAGGGCGGAAACTGTTGCCGTAATATTTTCCTCACTCTCTCCAGTACTCTTTGCAAGGTCTTCAGCGTGGTTCTCCATGTAGTATGCAATCGCATAATTCCGCGCTGTACTCATGCCGGCATATCCCGCAAAATAAGAAGCAGTTTCCGATGAAAGCTCCGTCATGTCACCGCTCATATAGGCTCCCACGATTTCTTCAATATCAAAGCCCGCTTTGGATATACTATTTCCCAAATTCACCGAGTTCCAAGCCGTCGCTAAATCGCTATTACTCCCAAATAGTGCCAATGAGTCGTCACTCAATGTATATTTCGCTGCCCCATTTAAAACATTGGCAGCAGTCGGATCATCAATTCCAATTGCCTGCATCGCCTTCTGGGCTGTATTGCTCGTCAACGCCTTAAACATATCGTCCAGAATCTCGTCGGAATTATTGACAAAGCTGATATTTTCAACATTGGAATTGCTGTCTTTTACGCCTTCCAACAAGCTCTTTAACCCCTGCACATTGCTTGCAACCTGGGACAGCACCGCCGAATTGTTGCCCCAGTCGTATTTCAGTCTCAACTGGGATTCGTCTCCAAAGGCCATCTGGACGCCGGACTTGATGGCGGAATCCTCACTCGAATATTGAGGATTGCTGTCCGTTGACAGCACCACCGCGCCCACAGCATCCATCCCCTCAGGATCCGCCATCCAGGCGTAATAGATGCTGTTCACCACATCCGCCACGGTTTGCTGATCCACGGCCTTATTGGCGCGCTTGACGTAGCCGGAATAGGCCACGGTGCCGGCGCCGGCCAGGATGGCCAGGATCGCGATGACGACGATCAGTTCGACCAGGGTGAATCCGGGTGAGAAGCTACGCTTCTCACCCGGAACGACCGAGGGCGTTCCGCCGCCGATTTTTTTGGCCGCGTGCTTCCTATGTTGCTCTTTCATATTTTCGTCCTCCGTCTTTTCAAATTTATTTGATGGTTTTTGCTCTTGAAGCTGTACAAAAATACAGAATCAGCCGCCGTCCACGGCCTTCTGAAGGATCGCAGTCAAAGAAGGATCCTCAAAGCCGTTGATCAGTATGCCGGAGACGACGTCCGGATCGCCGGCGCCGCTGTCGATCATCGTCAGCGCAGCGAGATAACCAGCCAAATCCGTATCAGCCTGGTCGCTCTGCATATATGTCCGGAATCCAGCTTCCTCCAAGCCATTCAGCGCGTCCAAAAAATTCCCTGCTTTGTCGATCGTGTCAGAATCCCCCGCGGAATATGCATAAGCAGTATACATACCGTAAGCCAGCACCGCTCCAGAAAGCGCAGTTTCTAAGTCCACGCCCATATCATTGAAGATCTTAGCACTCGCTCCTGGAGCGGATAACAGGCTGCAAATTTCATCCTGCTGCATTTGAGCCGCCTGGTTCACGGCATACAACACAGCGGCATTTTCCTGCACCTTTTGCACCGCGGCAGCCGAAGTAAGTTTGGAATCCTGCGCCATCATCTGCGCGGCAAGCTCTTGTTGTTTCGCGTCAAGCTCCTGTGATATCTCAGCTTGCGTCTTTCCCTCCGTAGAAATCCCCATTGCCTTCGCGGCAAAAAGCTGGAAGTCGGAGCTTCCAGCGGACAGACCCATACTAAAAAGATACTCTGCCAGGGTCACAGCCTGATCGGCCTGCGCCATCAAGCCCTGCACGCCGAGGCTCTCTGCAGTGATAAAGATGCTTTTTCCCAGTCTTTGGACATCTTCGGCAGAAAAGAGGCCGTCTGAGCCAGCCGCAACATCGTTGGGATCCGCCCGGATAAAAGCGTGCTGCTCATCATCGAAAACCAAAGCCTCGAACACTTTGAACGCAGTGCCTTCATTGCCAGCATAGAACTTGGCAAAGGAATCCTCATACAAATCGACAGAAGCCACCGTTTTATCCGCCGCCATTGTCAATGTGACGTGCTCGACGCTCCGGATATCTGTTCCGTTCTCAAGGCACGCCGCTGCGAAGGCGGTGTTGACCGCGCCGAGAAGCTGCCGGTCTGCGGCTTCATTTGCTTTTCTTATGTACCCAGAATAGGTCACAGCGCCCACGCCGGCCAAGATGGCCAGGATCGCGATGACCAAAATCAGCTCGACGAATGTAAAGCCGGCAGCACTGCAAAGCTGATTCTTCCCTGCTTCTCTCCGGTTGGGTATCTCTTCCGGTGTTCGGTCTGCGCTGGACAACACATCCGGCGTTCTCATTTTACAGACCTTCCACGCTGCAATTCCAATGCCGCTGCGCGCTGGCGCGGCATGCGCCGGGCGCTTACCCTTCCGGCACAGACGGGACAGCCGCTTTTCTGCGCGCCGCTCCGGGAATAGACGACCGCTTTCCAGACATGCCCCTCCTGGCACATCCACCAGACCTTTTTATGGCTGCCGACCGTGACGTCCCGCGGCGTCAGCGCGCCATTGAGCGTCGGATGCCACTGCGCGGCAACTTGCGGCACGAGCGTCTCCAAATCGTTGAATCCGGCAAGCCCTTTCGCCCCGCGCAATAAGGGCATCCGCAGTCGCGCGAAGTGCGCGCTGACACCTGTGCTTGCCAAGAATGCTCTCTTTCGCACCGCCACCAGACACGGCGGTTGCTGTTTGCCGTTACCTGCTGCGGCGTCAGTGCGCCGTTTTTCACCATATCCCACTGCGCGGCCAAATCGGGGCGGATCGTCGCCAGATCGGACTCCCCTGGCTCGGGTCTGCGGCCGGTACAGACCGGGCACCCTGTGCCGTTTGCCCGGGACGCGACTGCGGCCTGCCATTCATGCCCTTTCTCACAGCGCCACCATACCTTCCGCCGCGTTCCTGAAACGACATCGGCCGGCGTCAATGTGCCGTTGCGCTCCCAATTCCACTGCGCCGACAGCGCCGGCATGGTCGACGCCAAATCGTTTTCACCGGGTACGATCCGGCGATTCTCACAAATGGGACAGCCGCAGCCACGCGTCCGGACTTTGATGAAAGAGAGCCACTCATGCCCGTTGTCGCACCGCCACCAGACGCGGCGGTTGCTCCCCGCGGCAACATCCTCTGGGCGCAGTCCGTTATTGCGCTCCGGATGCCACTGCGCGGCAAGCGCGGGAAAGCAGGTCGCAAGATCATTCTCACCGGCAAGCGGCCGCAGACCGGCGCAATACGGACAGCCGCTCCGGCCGCCGGTTCTTGAGTAGATCGCCGCCTGCCAGGAGTGACCTTTTTCACATTTCCACCAAGCCCTGACTCGGCTGCCCTGCGTCAAGTCCGACGGCGATACGCCGGCGTTCTTCTCTGCGTCCCACTCACGGAGCAGATCCTGCCTGCCGGTTCGGACGCAGTAGTCATATAAGCGTTCTCTCACTCCTCACCACCTCCGGACTCATCCGTCTCCGGGAACACGCCATAGCCGACGATGCGACTATCGAGCGCGCTGTAGCTCCGAACTGCGACACAGCCAGAGCTGTTTCCCTCTATCGTGTAGAGCACGCCGCCGTCGGCCAGCATCACGACGCCCACATGGTCTGGCACGCCGTCTTCCTCCCAATCGAAGAAAATCAGGTCGCCCGGCACTGGCGTGTAGTCTGACTCTGCGTCATGCCACGCACTCCGCTCCACGAATTCAGTAATGCCGTTCTTCACATAAGAGAAGTACGGAACCCAAGCTAATTTATTTTCGTTAACCTGCGCGGCAGCCCAGGAGACATAGCAGGCACACCACGCAGTTTCCGCAATGCTCCAGCTAGCGTTGTACCAGGAGGCATAGTCCCCATTTGGTTCGCCATTAACAATGATCTCGCCGCGGCTTCCATATTGAGACAGGAACGCGACCAAAAACTCTGCGCGGCCTGATGGTACTGCAGCGGTTTCTTCTTCATCCGATCCCGGCGTCAACTCATCTTGGAAGGCCTTTACATCAAACTGCTCGTTTTCCACGTTCACACGGCAATAGACGGAGGTAGCATACTCTGTGTTCGTGTCTGTTTTCAGCGTGAAGGTGAGCAGATTTCCTGACATTTCCGCTTTGGCAGCCGTAAGGCCATCCATCAGGACAACGCCGGCTCCCGATGTCAATGTCCCGCTCGCCGCGTTATAGAGCACCAGCGGCACATGATCCCCTTCATCGTCTCTGAGCAGGATCCAGTCATTTTCACCGGCGGAGCCGTCGCTCCCCGTGCCGCCTGTCACGGTTTTGACCTCCGTTATCCTGCCGCTGCCTGCCAGCTTCTCAAGCATGGTCAGCATGATCTGAACTGTCTGCCGGTCAGAGGTATTGTCGAGCGTTCCTGCCTCCACCCGGGCGCCGAGCAGCATCAGCGAAGCCGCTGCAAGCATAACAAGCGAGCTGCACAGGATCGTCACAAGCAGCTCCACCAGCGTAAAGCCGTCTGTTTTTCGTATCATGCGCCGTCGCCCCCAGTATCGCTGCCGTAGGAGATCTCGTAGGATCGATAAGTATAACTGGAAATTTTTGCTTCATATGCTTCATGAATCTAAGAGGACAACTCATCCTCAGTGCCTTCCAAAGAGACTTTAATAACTTCGAATTCCACCGCAATGACCGCCGACACACAAACAGATCCGTCACCGCTTTCTGCGTAAATCTCAGCAGATTGCTCGTTCCAAGTAAAAGAAACATCGTCAGAAGAGAATCTTTCGATCAAACTGTTTATCGCGGCCGCCTTGGCCGCCGACCCGTCTTCCCCTTCTCCACTCGCTGTTTTCAGTTGCGCCGTGAACTGCTCGATCTTTCCCTCAGCCTCGTACCTCGACTGCATTTGTGCCAGCGACGCCTGCTGCGATTTGAGGTTGCGCAGGGAAACTGTGCATACCGCAGCGGCGGCCACACACAAAAACAGGATCACGACCATGACATAGACCAGCACATAGCCATCCTGCCGCCGTCTCATTCAGAATCCTCCGCAGCGTGGATCCAGGTCGTAACCACGACCGAATCGTCCAACTTGCTGGTCACTGTCACAGAATAGCAATTGTTATTTGGGTCTCCATAACTTATAGTAATTGGAAGTGTAGCTTCCAATTGATCAGCAGAAGACTCATCAACGCCATGCTCCATCAGCGTTTCCACTGCGCTCGAGACATCGAGCTGCGCCTGCATGAGCTGTTCGCTTTTGGCATTCCACCGCACGGCCAGAACCAGGCTTGCGCAGACCGATGCGGAAACCAGTCCCAGCAGAGCAATGGAAGTAACGATCTCGAGCAGAGAATAGCCGCCCGCCGAGCTTTTCTTTCTCTTCCTCATGGCGACTCCTTTCAGTCGAAAATATTCTCCTTGCCAGTATCCGGAATCTGAATATCCGGCTCTTTATAGGGTCGATCCTCAGCGCTGATGGTGTAGCACAGCAGCGTCAGGGTGCCGGAAGCCAGATCCTGTCCGGCGTCATACTCCAATGTGCAGGTCTGGATCGATGTGATGCGGGAATCTGTTGCCATATAATTCACCATGTCCTTAAATCCCTGATAGGTCGTCTGATAGTTGACCATCAGTGCCAGCGCGTCCAGAGTAGCGCCGTCACTGAACACCGTGATCGGGACAACGGTACCGAAATCAAAAACGATCTCCGTGCCGAATTGTTCCTCGAGATAGAGGGTATAAAGGATCTAATCTTCTTCTTTCAGCTCGCTTGGAAAATGCTCGTAGAGCGCCTGTCGGCAGTCCGCAAGCGCTGTCTCCGCGTCTGCGAGCGAGTCCTGGATATCTGCAAAGCCTGCGGTGCTTGAGATCGTACTCTGGAGCATGCTGATTTCGCTGTTCAGCGTTTCATATTCGCTCTCATAGTCCTGGTGAGCGGGTCGATAGAGCAAAAGGAGGATCAGCGCGGCAGCAATTGCCATCAAGGCGGCAAGGATCGCTTTCCAGTTCCGTGCAAGCGCTCTCATTCTCCCACCTCCAGTTGTTCCACCTTGTCAGACTGGGACAGACCCTTCCGTTCCAGTTCTTCGAGCAGGAGCGCGGACGTATAGCGCAGCGAAACTGAAAAGGAAACGCCCCCAACGTCGATTCTCCGGTGAGTCCTGTGTCCGTTCCGGCGCCGCTGGGCGTCTGCGTACCTCCCGATCCGCTCAAATATCCCTGCACCAGCTCCTCAAGCGCGCCGTCGTCGACGGTTCCGCCCATGTACTGGCTGAGCAGCGCATCGAGCGTATCGTCGTCGAGCTGTCCGCCTACATATTGATTCAGCAGCTCGTCGAGCACATCCTTGCCGGCGCTGCCGGTCTGGCCATCTGTCGAGCCGCTCCCATCGCCCGAGCTTCCGTTCCCGGAGGCGCCGATCAACGCATTCAGCATATCCCAGAGACTGTTGCCGCTACTGTCCGTCATGCCCGACAGCGCTTCCTCGATCACAGCTTCCACGTCCTCGGGCATGGTTCCATTTTCAAGATCGGCGATCAGCCGATCAGTATCGATGCTGCCGACGCCCTCTTTCGGGGTTTGCAGTCCCATTTCCACAGCAAGATAATAGGCCAGCCGCCCGCTCAGATCCGCATCGGTCTGGATCAGCTCCTCCGCCGCGGAGAGCGTCTCCTCATCCTTTGTGAGCATTTCTACCAGGACTGGCGTCAGCACATCCATCGAATCGGGGTCGCCCGAAAACACGCCGATCAGGAGGTCGGAGTTTTCCCAGAGGTCGCTGGAAATATACGGGAACAAAATCTCTGTCCCGGCCGGCCGCTCCACGTCCTCCTTGACGAGGAGGAAAAATCGATATATTCCGATCTGATCCTCCGTCAGCATGGCTTCCAGCGCCGCGACGCGCTGGTCGAAAGTCGCTGTTTTCAGCAGCCCCTCCAGCGTGTAGCTTGTCGCGGGCGGCGTGCCATAGGCCGCCTCCAGCACGGCGAGCTGCTCCGGCGTCAGGCTCATCAGCGCTGTTTTCAAGTCGTTTTCGGTGATCAGTCCCTTGTCGATCGCAAACTTCCAAATGTCGGCGTAGGACGCTGCGCCTTCAGACGAAGCTGCCGAAATGCTCGTGTTCGACTGCTCCAGCAGCGTCACCAGCGCCGTATAATCCAGCCCGGAGCTGCCGGTCGCCGGCGGCTGTTCCTCTGACTGCACGCCCGACGCCGCGGCCACAGAAGATTGTCCGTTGATCGTCAAATTGGAGATCGCATCAAGAGATGCATAATTCAGGCTGCGCAGCTTCATGATGAGATACGCGGCTTCCTCTTTGTCCGTGCAGTTCAGCTCAAGGCTCAGCCCGCTGTCTGTGATCGTGACGCCGGTCACAGTGGTTTCAGACGGCAGGATCGTCTCAAGCTCCTCCAGCACGAGTACAATGTTGTTGTTGTATGTAGAAAGGGAGGCAAAGAGCATATCCCAATCTGTGCTGTAATTCTGATAAAGCGTATCATATTCCTGATAGCGCGAAGCATTGCCCTGATTCTCCGCAGCCTGCAGTTGCAGACTGCGCTGGCTCGACTCCATGCCCGCCAGCTTGCTGTCCCAGGTGACGTGCAGGCCGAGCGTCAGCGCAATGGAGCCGGCAAGCAGCGCACCGCCGACTAAAATCAGGCCGTACTGCCATGCGCGGGAGATCGACCGTTTTTTTGTGCCGCGCGATGTGCGGTTCAGCTCCTGCGCGCCAAAATCCATCTGCGTTTGAGCCGCGCCCAGGCAACTGATCCACTCGGAGCCTGGCTGGCCGCTTTGTACAGAAATGGGGATCTCCAATGCGCTCCGGAGCGAGGCAACATAGCGCGCATCGTCGGCACGCGCGCCGCTGATCTCCGCCTGCACCCGACTGCCGCGCCCGGCGTCCATTGTGCCAAAATAATCCAGCGTGATCTGTGCTTCGCTGAACTCTCCGTCTCCCGTGGAAAGCAGGCGCTGGAGCTTGACCTGACCGCTCTGGACAAAGGTCATCACAAGATGCTCCGGCTCAGCGAGCAGGTAAAGCGTCGTATCCTCCTCCGCCGCGGCAACAGCCGTGCCGCCCGCTTCCTCAAGCTGCGGCTCCACCGCGCCACCGCGGGAGAGCGCCGCTTTCTTTTCCCGCTTCTTCGCCTTCTTCTCCGCGTTCTGATACGAAAAAGAAGCGCCCGCGGCCGTGGCTGCACTGTGGCCGAAATAGTCGACCGCGGCCACCGTCAGGCCACATTGATTGGCCAGCGTATAATACGCTCGCAGCAGTGCGCCCGGCACGGCTCAAAGCAGGACGTCCATCTCGCGCCCGCTCTCACCAGATTCAGACTCGCCCGTGACCGTCCAGACAAAGCTGTATTCGCCGGAGTCGACCGGAAAATACAGATCCATGTTTGCCGTCAGGATCTTTTCCAACTGCCGCTCTGCAGCCGCCGGAACGCGCACGGTCTGCGAGACGACCTGAGAGGTGCAGAGACTGAACACGACCCGGCGCACACGGCGGAACTCCGGCGCGGACAGCACGGTTTTCAGCGTAGCGAGCAGCGCGTCTGGTTTCAGGAGCACGCCGTCCTCCACCGCGCCCTCCGGCGTTTGGCAGACCACACAATGCTGGAGCTGCGCGGAGGCGCCCAGCGTAGTCAGAGCGACACGGAAGCATGCGCGGTCGATCTGAATGACCAGCGCTTTTCCAGACAGCTTTTTTGTTTCCATACTTGAGCTTCACTCCCGGCGTTTTCCGGATTGTAAAAATGGCACAGCCGCCGCACACGGTTCTGCCATTTTCACAAGCGGTTAATGATCTATAACCCCAAAAGGGACAAATAAGCTGCGATGATCGGCTCGCCAAACAGCGCGGAAAGCCAGATCCCGGCAGCCAGGTACGGGCCAAAGGCGAGCCGCCGCCCCGCGCCGCGCGACATGCGGATCAGATGGATCACGGAGCCGAGCACGGAGCCGAGCAGCGTGGCCAGCAGGATGCGCTGCCAGCCGAGCAAAAGCCCCGCGGCCGCCATCAGCTTGACGTCGCCCAGGCCGATGCCCTGCCCGGATGTCACGAGATGCAGCAGCAGGAACACCGCGCTGACGCAGCACAAGCCGATCAGATACAGCGCCCAATTGCTCCAGTCAAACACGAGCTGGATCACACCCAAGACGGCGATGGCCAGATTCAGGCCGTTCGGGATCTCAAAGGTGCGCCAATCGATGACGGCGAGCGTCAGCAGCAGAGAAAACAGAGCGCAGCAGAGCGCGATCTGGAGCAGGCTGCCGCGCTGGAGCAGCCCCGCCGCCAGGTAGGCCGCGCCGCTGAGCGCCTCGACGATCGGATATTGTGGGGAGATGCGCGCGCCGCAGGCGCGGCATCTCCCCTTTTGAAGCAGCCAGCTTGCCAACGGGATCAGCTCATACCAATGCAGCTTATGCCCGCATGTCATACAGTGGGACGGCGTTTTCACGAATTTCTCTCCCTCCGGCAGCCGAAAGATCAGTACGTTGCAAAAGCTGCCAACGCACAGCCCCAGAAGGGTCAAAAGCAAAAGCGGAAAAAAGGAAGTCATGGTCGCGCCCTCCCGGGTGAAGTTTCAGGGTTCCCCGTCCGGCGCAGACATCGCACCGATGGAATCAAGTAGTCACTGGCTGCCACCCAGAGCCGGGAGTCCATTCCGCCCCCTTTGTATAGGAAGCACTCTTACTCAGCGCAGTCGAAAGTGTAGTAGAAGTAAACTTGCCGTTTGTAGAATCCGCCGTCGCGTCCTCATAAAATATCACAATGTCTGCATTGAAAGAATTGGCTAGACTCTCACCGTCCTTCGGACTGACCGTCGCCGTGCCATTCGAAGAAACGGTAATGCCACCAATGTCGCCCGCCGTAGCATTTGCAGCCTGCGCTGCCGTCAAAATAGCGGAAAGCTCCGTCGTGACAGTGGCGTCATTTTCCTTCTTGATGTACCCGCTATAAGTAGGAACCGCGACTGCCGCCAGGATGGCCAGGATCGCGATGACCACGATCAGCTCTACCAGCGTAAAGCCCTCGCGGGCAGCCAGCTTTTTCTCTTTGTCCTTCATCGAAATCATTTCCTTTCTTTTTCAAAAATTTCATTTATATCAAGCCCATAGCTCGCAAGGAAGGATCGTTCGCTCCGGGTCATGGGCACGATATACAGGGATCATGGTGTCATGACCGCAGGCCGGCGCGCCGAGGAACTAAAATTTCAGACATGCGCGCGGCGCGCGCATATGGTCACGGCGTCATAAGTATTGATCGTAGGCCTGGGTCATGCTCATCATGGGAAGGAAGATCGACAGGACGATGATGACCACGAACACCGCCATGAAAAGGATGATCACCGGCTCCATCAGCGCCATGAGCTTCTGGGTCGCCGCTTCGACCTCCTCATCATAGTAGTCGGCCGTCTTTTCCAGCATCCCCTGCAGGTCGCCCGATTCCTCGCCGATGCCCGTCATGTAGCAAACCATGGGCGGGAATACCCCGGTCTCCTTCAGCGCGCTGTGGAGCGGCCAGCCGGTGGAGACCAGCCCGCGCACCGCATCTACCGCTTTCTCATAATAGATATTGCTCATATTATTGCTTGCCAGTTCCAAGCTCTCGGTCAGCGTCAGACCCGAGCCGAGCAGCAGCGCCACCGTGCGGCAGAACGTCGCGCAGGCGGAGCGAACCGTCAGTTGGCCAAGCACCGGGAGCTTCCTGGACAGCAGCCCAAAGAAGTGCTTCTCCTTCTTCGTCCGCTTGAACAAAACGCTGCCCACGACAAGGACGACAAGGATCAGGACAAGGAGCCACCACCAGCCGACAAACCAGTCGCTTACCGCCATGACGCCGCGCGTCAGCGCGGGCAGCTCCGTCCCCATCTCCTCAAAAGTCTGAAGGAAGCTCGGAATGATCTTCGTCATCATGACGATCAAGACGACGATCATGACCACGAGCAGGATGCACGGATAGATCATCACGCGCCCCACGGCGCTTTTGGTACGCTTGAGTTTGTCGTAGTACGTCTCCATCTGGCAGAAGGAATCCTCCAGATTGCCGGACTCCTCGCCCGCCGCCACCATGTTCACCAGCATATTCGAGAAGATTTTGCCCCGGCGGCGCATTGCGCCGGCCAGCGTCTCGCCCTTTTCGATGTCCGCCTGCATTTTCCGGATAGCCGCGGCGAGCTTCTTGTTCTCCGTCTGCTGGCCGATCATCGACAGGACGGTCGACACTGGAACGCCGGCACGCAGGATCGAAACGAACTGCCGGCAGAACAGCGCCATATCCTTCGCAGTGGGATTCCCCAGGAACGGCAGATTGATATCGCGGTTAAACGCATTCTGCTCGCTGATCTCCAAAATGGTGTAGCCCGCGCTGCGCAGGGAGTTTTTTGCCGTTTCCAACGAGGACGCTTCCACGGATTCCTTGACCCACTTCCCTGTCTTGCTGATGGCTGTGTAGTCAAAAACGGGCAAGCCGAAGCATCTCCTTTGTCAAAACCTCAGCGGCGCAGGCTCATCAGCGCAGCGGGATCGTTCGCAACGGCGGCGGCCTCAGCCGTCACCAGTTTGCTGCGAACCAGCTCCGTCAGCGCGTCGTCGAGCAACTGCATCCCCAGCTTTTTGCTGGTCTGCATCGTGCTCGTGAGCTGGAAGGATTTATTCTGCCGGATCAGGCTGCGCGCCGCGGACGTTCCGATCAGGATCTCAAACGCCGCGCACCGTCCGCCGCCGATCTTAGGCAGAAGCGTCTGGCCGATGACGCGCTCGAGCACGTCGGCCAGTTGGCTTCGCACCTGCGCCTGCTGGGCGGCCGGGAACGTGTCGATGATACGGTCGATCGTATTGGCCGCGCCCTTGGTGTGCAGCGTGCCGAACACCAGATGCCCCGTTTCCGCCGAGGTGATCGCGGTCGAGATCGTCTCCAGATCGCGCATCTCGCCGACCAGGATCACATCCGGATCCTGCCGCAGCGCAGCGCGCAGACCGGACGCGAAGCTGCCGGTATCCTCGCCGACCTCGCGCTGATGGATGATGGATTGCTCCGGCTCATAGAGATACTCGATCGGATTTTCCAGCGTGATGATATGCCGCCGCTCCGTTTGATTGATATGCTGGAGCAGCGCGGCCAACGTCGAGCTTTTGCTGGAGCCGGTCGGCTCTGTGACCAAAATCAGCCCGCGCGGCTTCTCCGCCTGCTCCACCACGACAGCCGGCAAGCGAAGCTCCTCCGCGGTCGGCACCGTCATCGGCAGCAGGCGCAGCGCAAACGCCGGAAGGCCGCGCTCACGGTAAAAATTGCAGCGGATGCGAGCGGCATTCTCAACGGTAACGGCGAAGTCGATCTCGCCCACCTGTTCGAATGTCTCCATCAGCTCCGGCCCGGCAAGCTGCAGCGCCATAGCGTCAAGATCTTCCTTTGTCAGCGGGTCGCCCGGCTGGTTCGTCAGCGCGCCGTCGATGCGGAACACAGGCGGAAGCCCCACCGACAGATGGACGTCGGACGTCTTGCTGTCGGCCACGGCCGACAGCAGCTCGTTCAGAGTGATCATTCCTCATCCTCCGGTTCCTGCTGAGATTCTGCATCCAACCGCGCATTGCGGTTTTCAACACTGATTCGCTGCATTTCACTCAAAGAGGTGATCCCCTCGAGCACAAGCCGGCGCGCGCTCTCTTTCAGCTGCCGCATGCCGTCCCGAATGGCGGCGTCGCGCAGCTCATCGGTCGAGCAGCGGCGGGAGATCATCGTGCGAAGCGCAGGCGTAATCTCCATGATCTCGTAGATGCCGATCCGGTCATAGTAGCCGGTGCCGCTGCAGCGCTGGCAGCCGACCGGCTCGCCGATCTGCACGCCACGCTCTTCGTATGTAAGCTCCAGATACTCCGCCTCATACTCAAGCACGGGGCGGAGCCGCCTGCAATTGGTACAAAGCCGGCGCACCAGCCGCTGGGCGATAATGCCAACCGTGGCATCGGCGATCAGATAGCTCTCCACGCCCATATCAAGCAAGCGGGTGATGCTGCTCGCCGTGTCGTTGGTGTGCAGCGTACTGACCACAAGGTGGCCAGTGATCGAAGCCTGCACCGCGATGGACGCGGTCTCACCGTCGCGGATCTCGCCGATCATGATGATATCCGGATCCTGCCGCAGGATGGAGCGCAGCGCGCTGGCAAAGGTCAGGTCGGCCTTGGGGCTGACCTGCACCTGATTGACGCCTTCCACGTTCGCCTCGACCGGATCCTCGACCGTGACGATGTTGACCATATCACTGTTCAGCTCGCTGAGCGCCGTGTACAGCGTGGTCGACTTTCCAGAGCCGGTCGGCTCCGTGACCAGAACGATGCCATGTGGCCTGCGCAGGATCTGATCAAACTTTTCCAGATCGTCCGGATATAGCCCCAGCGTCTGCTTGCTCCCGTTCAGGGCTTTCTTTGGCGTCAGTCGCAAAACGCACTATTCTCCGTACACCGTTGGCAGAACGGAAACACGAATGTCGTACTCCCGCCGATCCACCGTGGTGGAGAAACGGCCATCCTGTGGCTTGCGCTTCTCGGAAATATCCAGGCCGCTGATGATTTTGACACGCGCGACGATAGCCGCCAGCAGGCGCAGATCATAGGAGGCAGCCGCATAGAGCAATCCATCGACCCGGAAGCGAACCCGAACGCGATCCGACCCAGCCTCGATGTGGATATCGGATGCGCGCTGCCGAACGGCCTGCTCCACCAGAGAATTGACGAGCATGACGACAGGCGACGAATTGACGTCCTCCTGCAAGACCTGCTCTTCCAGCGAGCGATCCGGTTCGCTGGCCTACGCATACAGCTCGGCCGCCTCCTGCATCTTCTTCGTACCGTAGTAGCGATCGATCGTAACAAGAATATCGGACGAGGTGGCAAGGTATGGACGGATGCGGCACTTGCTGGTCATCGCGACCAGATCGCGCCCCTGCATATTCATCGGGTCGTTGATCGCGACGAGCAGAGTCCCGCTGTCATCCGGATCAAAGGCAAACGGCATCACGACGTTCGTCCGAAGCAGATCCGGCCGCACGAGCTGCCGCACATTCAGGTCGATCGGGTTTTCATAGAGCCGAACCGTCGGGATCCGGGAAACGGCAGAAAGCGCCTCGATTAGCTGTTCCTCCGAGAGCAGGCTCTGCTCGAGCAGAAGCTCGCGGATCGGTCTGCGGCTTTGAGCATGCTCCTGCCGCAGTGCGTCCGCCTGCTCCTGACTGAGCGCTCCGTTTTTCTCCAGATAATTGAGCAGCTTTTCGTTCAAGTCGCACGTTCTCTCCTCTCACCCGTTCGGTTTTGCCCGACCCGCGAAAGCGAGCCGGGCGACCCAGTTCAATCGGCGATCTCAACCGCCAGAACGAAGGTAAAGGTACGGCTGTTGTACTGGACGGTGATCGGCATGCCATTGGCAAAGCTGTTCACAGACAGCGTCTTCAGACCGTTGTTGCTGATGATGTTGGCCAGAGCGGTGCATAGCTCGGGCAGGCTCTCGGCACTCTTCACGCCATCGAGGGTGGCGGCGCTGAGCGTCACACCGTTCAGCGTTATGCTGGCACCTTCCGGCAGATTCTTGATCACTGACGCGAGAATATTCAGCGCTCTGGTTCCCTCTCCGCCGTATTTTACCGCATACTCCTGGAAGGTCGCGTTGTTCAGAAGCGTCGCCAGGTTGCCAAGCTGCGTGCTGGCCAGCCCCTTCAGCTCCTTCGCCTGGACAACCTTCTCCAGATAGTCGTTTTTGTCAGCGAAGGTCTTGCGGATCATCTGGTCGACGAGTGCATTTACTTCCTTCAGATTATCTTCTATTACTTTATCGGTGGACACTAGGTTGCTCCAGCTTCTGACCGCACAGATTTATAAGATAGGTGCGCGCAGATTTAGGAATGTTACTATACTCTTCCTCTTCAAGAAGCGTCTTAATGCCACCCCAAATAAAGCCATTCTGTGTCGCCTTATCCAGCTTATCCCACACTTTCGAGTATTCCTCTGACTCCGACACAGTCTTTCTAGTCTGCTCAATGATCGAATCCGCAACGCCATCGCTTAGTTCTTCAATCAAACCGTACAGCGCTTCATTGTTGCCCAATATCTGTTTTGTGGCATTCGTACCATCATTCTTCAGCAGCACGTAAGTCGAGACAGTGTTGCCGTCCTCGTCCTCGGTTTCCCTCAGAATCACAGTGCCTTCGTCATCCCAGAAGAACTCATAGGGCAGGTAGTAGGCTCCACCACTGGGGGCAGGATCGGTTCCGATATTCGCGGTTACCCAATTGGCAACAGCAGTATTCAAAAGCGATTCGAATTTCTCGGTTTCTGTATCCCCTTCAGGAATGGAGTCGTCGTACGCCTCACCCAGGGATTTGATGACATTGTTATTTTTCAGCGCAGTGAGCACCCAGTCATTCAGTTCGCCCACGACGGTTTCGTTGGCCAGCGCAGCCTTAATAACATTATCAAGCTCTGCTGCATATGTATTCTGCACGCCCTCCGTGAGGTGCAGGGTGACAACGCTCTGATTGTTGGTATACTGGTACGAGATCAGATCGCCGCCATCCAGGGTCAGGCCAAGCTCGACCGGGTAGATATGCGGATAAGCTGGGGTGACCTCGCCATTTGCTTCGTAAGCGGTATTATCTGTAAACGTAAACGTCACAGTCGCGCTCAGCGTAACATTGTAGCTCTCAACCGTAACATTCTTCAGACTGGCGTACATGTCCTTGGCCAGCGCAACGCCGATCTCCTTCACCGCAGTCTTCTTATCGCCCACAAAAGAGGTAGTGCGGCTGGACTGATCAACCTTAACGGTATAGGTCTTACCACCCACAGCGATGGTCACATTGCCGGTGTAGTAGTTGCCGGAAGCGTCATAGAAGTTCGCCCACAGGCTCTTGCCCTCGTCAACGACCGCTTGATATACAGTGTTTGAAATTTGTTCCTTGGTCACCTCTGAGATCTTGCAGCCAAGCAACTCCTCAACTACGTCTATGATGCCATTCACAGTATCCTTGACACCCTCGATGGAGAGTTCAGAGCCGAGAAACTGACAGGCATAGCTGGAAGCCGTCGTGATCAGCGTCTCCGCAAAATTGTCGGAAATGACGGCGCTGGCAGAGACGGACTGGCTGCGTGTATCATCAGGAGTGATCTCTGCATTAAAGGCCGCAGGATCGACTGTAGCAGAGGCGCCAAGCAAAAAGGCAGTCGTCGCATACGAATCACTCGCCTGCTGCATCGCGTTGTAGACAGCCTGACCGATGTAGTCCTTATCCGCCAGCCACTGCGCGGTCAGCGTCAGATTGCTGGTCGTCTCATAAGTCTCGCCGGGAACATAGAGGTTGCCCTCATCGTCCTTCCAGCTCGCAAGCAAGTAGTCCTCACGTGTAGTCGTATTGTTGACCGTAAAGGACTTCGACGCACTGGTCGTAGTCTCCGTCTTGTCCGTAAAGGTCTCCGCACCCTCATAGCCTGGATCATAAGTAATGGTATAACTGGTCGCGACCACAGGCGCGATGCCGCTCGTACCGCCGCTGACCAGCCAGGCCAGACGAGAAATGACAGCCGCGACATGCGCGCGGGTCGAGTTGTTCTGCGGATAGAAGTAGCCGTTGCTGTAGCCCTGCACCAGGCCGTAGGCCTGGCAGTTGTCCACCGCAGTCTTGGCATAGGCGCTGATCTGCGCTTCATCGGCAAACACCACAGCTTCGCCGTCCTGCACATGGGTCTCGCCGGTCTTTTCGCTGTAGTAGTTGATGAAGCGATCCATGAACGCGCACATCTGCTCACGGGTCACGGGGGCGCTTGGTCTGAACGTACCGTCGCTGTAGCCATTGACGATGCCGTTCTCCGACGCCCATTTGACCGCGCCGGCGCACCAGGGATCCGCCGGAACGTCAGAAAACGCCGTCGTGCTGTTGTCGACTTCGGCCTCGGCCAGTCTGGACAGAACTACGACGAACATTGCGCGCGTCATCGTCCTGTTCGGCTTAAACGTGGTCGTTGTCGTTCCGAGGAAGTAGCCGTTGGTTATGACGAATTCCACGTAATCGTAATACCAGCTATCCTTGCTGATATCCGTGAAATCCGCCGCGCCTGCCGCTGACGCTGGTACAGGAAGTATGGAAAATACCATAGCCAGCGTCAGTACCAGACACAAAATGCGATGCTTTTTCATGAAGTACCAACTCCTTTTCTTTTTTCGCCGCAGCGGCATGCAGCACATGCCGCTGCGGCGTTTGTCACACAATGATGTTATGTTATATCGCGTTATGTCACCAAGCCAAGTGCTTCGATCTGCCGTGCATGTTCCCTTCCGGTGGAAATGGTGTAGATGCGAGTGGTGTTAATATTGCTGTGACCGAGAATATTCGCAAGCTTGGACAGATCGTGGTGCTGGCCGTAATACCGCCTGGCGAACAAATGTCTGAGATTATGCGGAAATACTTTGCGCGGGTCGACGCCGGCCTTTGCGCAGAGTTTTTTCATTTCAGCCCAAATATTGCTCCGATTTAGCGTTTTTCCGCTCCGCGTCACAAAAACCGAGCCGCTCGTCAGGCGCATTTGCTGCACATAGCGCAGGAGCTTCTTACACAGTTTCCCCGGCAACAGCACAGTGCGGATTTTTCCCTTGCATGACACCTCCGCGAACCGGAGTCGGATCGCCTCGACCGCGATCGCTTGAAGCTCCGAAATGCGGATCCCCGTGCCGGCAATCGTCTGCAGGATCAGGCTCAACCGCTGATCGTCGCGCGCTTCCGCTGTCTCCACAAGGCGAAGATACTCCGGATAGCTCAGCTCCCGCGACTCCTCGCAGAACACCCTTCGCTGCGTTCGGAGCGGCTTGAGGAGCAGCGATGGCAGCGCAGCAAACCGGAAAAAGCTGTTCAGTGCAGCAAGCGCCGCATTGACGCTGGTCGCTTTCTTCGATTTCTGCAGCTCTGCCTTGTAGGCCAGCACGCGATCTCTGGTCATGTGCTTGTCCTGCGGAAGCCAGAGATAGAAGCGCCGAAGCTCCCGCAGATACATCGACACGGTGGACGCACTCTTTTCCTCCGAAATCAGCTTTCTATGAAACGACTCGATCTGTGCCTGACTCAACTGATCTAACGGACTGGATGCGACATATTTCATGATTTCATCTTCCTTTCGTTTTTCACAACGGCTTTACTCAGGCAGCTTCTTTTCGCAGTCTGAGCTTTTTGATCTGAAACAAGAACGCTGATCCGCCAGCATCACAAGCTGCGGATCAGCGTTCTTGCCACCCCAGAGGCGTGTGAGATGGCTCATTCTGCGGTGCAAAAGAGACGTCTTCCACGTTACTCAGATATTATACCTAACAACAGTACGCCTGAATCGCCGATGTGGACTTATTCAGGCAGAATAAACAAAAGCCGCCTTCCGAAGAAGGCGGCTTTTCATTTACGGATTTGGATAGCGCCATGCACTGCTCGGCGCCAATATCGAGGTGCAAAGCTCCCCTTCGACCAAGAGCTGTACGCGGTTGATGCCGGGAATCGACGTCAGCGACAGAACGATGCTGCGCACAGCGGCATCGCTTTGCCTTGCGCCGAATTCTTCCGACAGATCGACGCGGCAGATGGCACCGTCCATAGAAATCCCAAGCAGCTCCGTGCCCGACGGGATCGGATTGGTCAGGCCGGTCGGCGGCTGATAGCTAAGCAGAGCCTGCATCGTCGCCTCCGCCATGGTCTGGCTTGCCGAGAGGCGAATTCGCAGCGGTACCGCAGCCAAATACGCCTCATCCGCGCCGGTCAGATACAGCGTTCCGTCAAACTCGTTGACCGCAGAGCGAACCGGGCCAACAGCATCTTCATTGAATTTGTAATCGAGAGACAAATCGAGATACAGATACATCCCGGCCGGTTCTCCCTCAATCTCGAAGCGCACCGTGTGGATGCCGCTCAGCGCGGTGACGGAGTTAACAATGGAGTAAATCAGCACACGTTCTTCCGCCTCTGAGTCCGGACGGTTATCATAGAACGCCTGGTTGAAATTCAGCGTACAGACGCCGTCGTCCACTGCAGTGCCGAGCAGCTTCGTTCCCTCGGGCATGACCTGCTGCATCACGTCGTCAGTCGGGCCTGCAATCAGGCAGCCTACAATATAATCCGGCAGATGGTCGGTCTGCCCCGCTTCGACCTGCCGCGTCGTGCTGAGCAGATAGCGCAATGAACGGTCAGAATAGTATACCTTCAGTCCGACCTCGACCGCGTCGACCGCGTCATCATAAGTGACGAAATCCGCGGGTGCATACACGAAGCGATCCTGCGTTGTGACCGCATCGCCTTCAATTTCGATCTGCACCGACTCCACGCCGTCGATCTGCGTAAGCGTGAGCGTCAGGCAAGCATTTGCAATCGTTTGGTTCACGCCGCTGAGCACACCGTATTCCTCGCTGAGCAAAAGCCGGACGCATGTGCCGTCAAGCTCTGCGGAGCGAAGCGTGACGCCGCGCGGAAACGGCGATTGCAGCTCCGACGAGGCCGGGCCGAGCAGATAGCCGGGCAGCCAGTTCTCCAGCTCCTCCGGCCGGAACACCGCCCGCAGCTCCGAAGCGACGGCGCCTGTCTCCGCGTCATATTGCGTCGTCGTCTGGCGATAATAAAACTCCAACATATTCTCGCCGGCGGAGGTCTGCGTGCCGTGCCGGCCGCAGGCGGCCAACGCAGTGACGATACAGACGGCAAGAAAAATCGCGGGCAGCTTTTTCATCCGCCGTCCACCTCCATTCCGATCCACGGGAACTCCACCGTGAACACACTGCCGCCGGAGGTCGAGCGGCGGGCAACAGAAACAGTTCCATGGTGGTGCTCCACCATCTCGCTGACGATGGACAGCCCCAGTCCCGAGCCGCCGCCCTTACGCGAACGCGCCTTATCCACGCGGTAGAATCGGTCAAAGATGTTGGGGATGTCCTCTTCCGGAATGCCGACGCCGGTGTCCATGACCTGGATCACCACATCTTCCTCGTAGCGGAACACACTGACCTCGACGCTTCCGCCGGGAACGTTGTACTTGATCGCATTTTCGATCAGATTGAACAGAATTTGATAAAGGTCGTCCTGTGTCGCAAGAATGGTACAGCCGTCGGCATAGTCGCCGCTCATGGACACATCGTGCAGCGCGGCCAGAGGGCGCAGCATACGGAACACGCGCTCGACGATGGCCGAAACGGTGACGACCTCTTGCTGCTCCCGCTGGCCAGGCATGCTCTCAAGCCGGGAGAGCGAGAGCAGCTTCTGGCTCATACGCGTCAGGCGGTCGGCCTCATTGCCGATGTCCTGCACGAACTCGCGCACGGTATCCATATCCATATCGTTTTGAAGGATCGAATCCGACAGCAGCTTAATCGACGCGAGCGGCGTCTTCAGCTCGTGCGACGCGTCGGAGACAAACTGGCGCTGCATGGATTCGGTGCGCTGGATCCGGTCAGTGAGCTGGTTGAACTCCTGCGCAAGCCGGCCCAGATCGTCATTGCCGCGGATCGTCAGATTATGACTATACTCGCCCTCACGCACAACCTGGATCGAGTGCAGGATCCGCCGCATCCGCGCAGAAAAGAACAGGATAAACAGAATCGAGATCACCGAAACCAACACGGCAAGCAGGATCGAAATATTGGCAATGTTGCCCGTCAGATCGGAGACAATGGCCGACTGACCGGAGTCGATCTCAAGCAGATACACCGCGCCGATCAGGTTGCTGCGATACATCAGCGGCATGGCCGCATAACTTACAAAGGCATCGCCCTGATAGACGCAGTAAAACACATCGTTTCCATCAAGCGCGCCGACGATCTCCGGGAACAATGCGTAGCTGCCGGCAAGGTTCAATGTGGCGGAGGAATCGTAGAGCACCCGACCCTCCGCATTTGTGACGACCGTCCGGGACGCGTCGAGATCGCCCAGCAGCAGCATGACCTGGCTGACGCCATCCTCAGTCAGCGTATCCATACCGGAAAACGAGCTGGCCACGACCTGCGCCTTGTTGAGCATGAACGATTCCTTGGACTGGAACACCAGCTTGGTTGCAACGGTGCCGGTATAGTGGTACAAAAACGCCAACACCAGCACCGTGACAATAATGTATACGCAGGAATACCGAAACACAACGCTGCCGGTCAGTCTGAATCGGATCCGTTTAGTCGCTGAAATAGTAACCGACTCCCCATTTTGTCATTAGATACTTCGGATGCGCCGGGTCTGCCTCAAGCTTTTCGCGAAGACGGCGCATATGGACGTCCACTGTGCGGATATCTCCCTGGTAATCGCGGCCCCAGATGGTGTCGAGCAGATTTTCTCGGCTGAACACACGGCCGGGATTACGCATCAGAAGCTCCACCACCTCAAATTCCTTTGCGGTCAGGTCAACGCCGACGCCATCGCGCCAGGCCGAGCGCCGTTCGGAATCGATCGAGATAGTGCCGATCGTGATCTGTGCGGGATTGGTCTGCGTGCCAGAACCGGCAGCACGGCGCAGCAGCGCGCGGATACGCGCCTTCAGCTCTAAAATATTGAACGGCTTGGTCATATAGTCGTCCGCGCCGCAGTCAAAGCCCATCAGCTTGTCCATGTCGTCGGTCTTGGCCGTCAGCATGATGATCGGCACATTGGAGAACTGGCGGATATGGCGGCACGCCTCCATCCCGTCCATATTCGGCATCATCAGGTCGAGCACGATCAGGTCGATCCCGCCGCTGCGCGCAAGCTGTACAGCCTCCAGCCCGTCGGAGCCGGAAACGACCTCGTAGCCCTCGTTCTCCAAATTGAACCGAATGCCCTTGACCAGCAGATCCTCGTCGTCCACAATCAGAATTTTCATTCAAATTACCCCACAGTGATAAAATCTTCAAGTCCTTCAAAAATTGCCTGCCCGATGCCGCGCACATCCATGATCTCCTCAACACTGCGAAAGCCGCCGACCTCCTCGCGGTAGGCAATGATTCTCCCAGCAAGCACTTCGCCAATGCCAGGAAGCGTCTCAAGCTCCTCCGCCAAGGCTGTGTTGAGATTGATCGGATAGGATGGCTCAATTGGCGGCGTTTCCACCGATTCCTCCGATGCAGGCTCGGTATCCTCTCCGTTTTCCGTATCGCTGCTCTGCTCCGGTTCAGACGGCTCGGCAGTAACCGAGGGCGTTCGCTCGGTCTGTACCGTTATCACCTCTTGCGTTCCATTCCGTCCGAGGTAGAAGCCAGCCAAGAAAACAAGGAATGCGCCGGTCAACGCCAGCAGCAGGATCTCCGCTTTTGAGAGCTTCAATATCGGTGCCTCCCCACATTGACATCGGCTTTGGTTATGGTATAATAGTTGCACGCATGCCGGCGCTGTAGCGCCGACGCGCTGAGAATTTAAAATTCCGGCCATGCGCGCTCAGCGCGTATATGGCCTTTACACCATGAGATATCCTGTGAGATATCCTGTTCCCAAGTCGTTACTTTTTCTGTGCGCAGACCGTTTCTGATCTATTATAGCACATCGTACCCGGGTGCGGCAATGCCGTTCCCGGCAGGAAGTGGAGAATTTTATGAAAACTGCAATCCGTTCCTCCAGTCTGCTGCTGACGCTTCTTCTGCTCTTTCTGACGCTGCAGGGCGCCTGCCTTGCAACCACCAGTTCTGTGACTGTTGCCGCTGATCCGGACTTTTCCGTAGATGCCACCGCCGCCATGCTCATTGAGCTGAACACAGAGTCCATTCTATTCGAACAGGAGGCCGACCGGCTGATCTACCCCGCCAGCCTGACAAAGATCATGACCTGCCTGCTGGCCATTGAAAACGGGAATCTTGACGACATGGTGACCGTCTCGGAGACCGCACTGGAAAACCTCCATCCGGATGGCAGCAGCGCTGAGCTGAAGGTCGGCGAGCAGCTCCGGTTCGAGGATCTGCTCTACTGCGTCATGCTTGCCTCGGCGAATGACGGCTGCAACGTTATCGCGGAATATATCTCCGGCTCCGTGGAGGAATTCGTTGCCCTGATGAACGAGCGCGCCGCGGAGATCGGCTGCACCGGCACACACTTTACCAATACACACGGGCTACATGACGACGATCACTATACCACCGCGCGCGATCTGGCGCGGATCACCATGGTCGCGCTGCAGGACGAGACATTTTACACCATCTGTACAACAACGAGCTATGTTGTTCCGGCGACAAATCTCTCAGACGAGCGCACGCTGCATACAACAAACTATCTGGTTTCCGATGCGATGACGCCCCAGTACTATTGGGCGCAGGCCAAGGGCGTCAAGACTGGCTACACCAGTCAAGCGGGTCGCTGCCTGATCACCACAGCTTCGGGCGGGGGGATGGATCTGCTGAGCGTTGTCTGCGGCGCAAAAACGGTCGTTCTGTCCAGCGGCGACCTTGAGCTGGAAAACTTTGTTGAGAGCAGGAAGCTGCTTGAATACGGGCTGTCGAATTTCGACTACGCCACCGTTCTCTCCAACCTCGATACCATCGCGCAAATTGACGTCAATTTTTCCGCCGGCTCGGACTCCGTGGTCGTTTCGCCAAACCAGTCGATCACCAGCATTCTGCCAAAGGACTACGACGAGTCTCTGCTGGAAAGAGACGTCACACTTGACAATCCCGACGGTGTGGACGCACCGATCGCCGAGGGTGACAAGCTCGGCTCCGTCACCGTGACCTACGATGGCACGGAGCTTGGCAGTGCTGACCTCGTCGCCATCACCGACGTGCCGCGCTCGGAATTTTCTTATTTCCGCACCAAGGTGAAAAACTTCTTTCTCAGCTACTGGTGGATCCTGCTGCTGATCCTTCTCGCTATTCTGATCCTGCTCTATATGTTTGTTTACCTCAGGGCGCAGCACCGCCGCAGAAAGCGGCGCGCGCAAAAGAAAGGACGGCCGGACGCATGAGTCAATTAGACGCGCTCCGGCGCGAGTGTCTGCAATGCTATCAGTGCCCGCTATGTGAGACGCGCTGCAACGTGGTATTCGGCGTCGGGCCAGAGGACGCTGAGGTCATGTTTATCGGCGAAGGGCCCGGCCAGCAGGAGGATCTGCGCGGCGAGCCGTTTGTTGGCCTGGCAGGTCAGCTACTCGACGATATGCTGCTCATCATCGACCTAGGCCGTGAAAACTGCTACATTGCAAACATTGTAAAGTGCCGCCCGCCCGGGAATCGCGACCCGCTTGAAACTGAACAAGACGCCTGCTCCGGCTGGCTCAGCCGCCAGATCGAGCTGATCCGTCCCAAAATCATCGTCTGTCTCGGCCGCATCAGCGCCAAGCGCTTCATTTCGCCGGATTTCCGCATTACGCGGGAGCATGGCCAGTGGACGGAACGGAATGGCATAAGTTTTATGGCGACCTATCATCCGTCCGCGCTGCTGCGTGATCCGTCAAAGCGGCCGGAATCATTCAATGACCTCAAGTTGCTGCAGGCAAAGGTTCGCGAGATCTGCACCCATACATTATAATATAATAATATAATGATGAAACCAGCGGACGATGCGATCGCATCGTCCGCTGGTTTCATTGCTCTGAAGCAGCTTTTCTGAAATGCCCCTCCTGCTTGACCGTCTCAATCACATAGAAGCTCTTGAGCTGAGCAACGCCGTCCAGATTGAGGATGCGGTGATGTACCGCATATAGTTCCTCATGCGATGAGACAGCGAGGTGAAGCAAGAAATCGAAGTCCCCTGCCACCGCGTAACAATCCACCACCTCTGGGATGTCTCGGATCTGCTCCTCGAAGTAGCGAGCCAGGTTTTGCCGCTCAAGTGTGATACCGACTATGACCAGAACATCATTTCCGATTTTTCTGCGGTCGAGCACCGTCGTATACTGGACGATGACGCCGGAACGCTCCAGCTTGCGGATACGATCAATCACAGAGGAGACCGAGAGGTTGACCCGCTTGCTGATATCAGACGCTTTCATTCGGGCGTTCGCTTTCAGACATTCAAGGATATCGAGATCAAGCTGATCCATGCCATCCTTCCTTTCCGCCTTTTACTTTTTTGTGAGGCGCTGCTGTATTGCGTCATGCGCGAGTGTTTCAAGCCTGTCATCGAGCGGTGCAAGCTCCGCCGATCCGTACTTCCGCTCAAGCGCAGTTTTGAGGATATAGTCGCAAAGCTGCGGGTTCTTGGGGAGCAGACATCCGTGTGAATACGTTGCGAAGACATTCTGATACCGAGCGCCCTCACCACCGTCCTCGCCGTTGTTGCCGTATCCAGCAAGCACCTTTCCAACCGGCCGGACGCCGCTGCCGAGGTAGGTCTTTCCGGAGTGATTCTCAAATCCGACCACTGGCAGGCCGCCCAGCTCATCGCAGGTGAACATATAGTTGCCGATCATGCGCTCCTTGTGGCCGATGGTATAGAGGTCGAGCGCGCCGATAAAATCGCACTGCTGTCCGTCCCAGGTCTTATAGTATGCGCCGAGCATTTGGTAGCCGCCGCAGATGGCAAGAAAGGTCTTTCCGTCCGCGATGGCAGACTTGATCTGCTGGGTCTTATTGCCTGACAAATCGCTCAACAGAACCTCCTGCTCAAAGTCCTGACCGCCGCCGACAAAAAAAAGGTCAAATGCCGCTGCGTCGAGCGGTTCGCCGACCGAGACGCCGACCGTCGTCACGTCGATCCCGCGCCAGCGCAGACGGCGCTCCATACACGTCACATTGCCGCGGTCGCCGTAGAGATTGAGCACATCAGGGTACAGATGACAGATCTTCAGTTCCATTTCCGCGCTCCTCCTCTTACTCCCAGAAATCCTTAAAGCCGTAGGTCTTGCTGATCCTCTCACGCAAGCTCAGCATCGCAGTATAGGTCGGCATGATATAAACCGGCTCGTTCTGTGCAAGGCAAGCGTCTACAAGCGCGTCGTAGTCCTTGATGATCCGAATCTTGTCTGTCGGAACGCCGGCATATTTGAAGCGCAGCGCCATATCCTCGGCGCGCGCACCGGAGACGAGCAAGCCAGTCAGGCGATCGCCCATTGCAGCGACGCGCTCGAAATCCACATCCCAGATCCAACTCACATCGCGCCCATCCTGCGCGCGGTCATTCAGGCAGACGACAAACAGCGACGGCTCCTGCGAGTTTGTCAGGAAGTTGAGCACTTGGTTACAGCCGGCCGGGTTCTTGATGAGGATCATACGAAGGGCGACCCCGTTGATCTCGAATTTCTCCATCCGGCCAAAACCGCACGAAAAGCTGCCGAGCGAGCGCGCGACCAGCGTACCGTCCAGCCCCAGAGCGCGCCCTGCAGCCATACAGGCACAGGCGTTATAGATATTATAGCCGCCGGGCAGATTGACCGTCGTCTCATAGTCTGTTCCATCCATCGTGAGCACAATACGCGAGCATTCAGCGTCTGAGGAAATGACACGGCTGACCGAGACGGCGGGCTGCGGACGGCAGTAGCCGCAGTTCGGGCAGCGGTAGCCGCCCAGATGGCCATAGGTCACATAGTCATAGACATACTCATGCCGGCAATGGATGCAGTACGGCGCGTCGGACACCTCGTCCACACGGTCGGGATAGACTGGAACGTCGACGCCATAGAACACGATAGAGTTCGGCACTTCATCGGCAATGGAGGCCGTCAGGGAATCGTCTGCGTTCAGACAAAGCACGGCGCCCGGACAATGGCTAACGCCGATTTTGATGTTATTCAGCGTATGCGTGACCTCGCCGTAGCGGTCGAGCTGGTCGCGGAACACATTCGTCACCACAATCACCTTTGCAGTGACAAATTGGCTGATGGACTTGAACGCAGCCTCATCGCACTCAATGAGTGCCGTGTCACAGGCGCACTTGCCCTTCAGCGAGGAATGCATTGCAAACTCCGCAGTGACGCCGGAGAGCAGATTCGCGCCCGACTTATTCGCAAAATAGCGCTCGCCGGAATCAATCAGTGTCTGCTCGATCATGCGCGAGGTCGTCGTCTTCCCGTTTGTTCCGGTGACGAGGATCGCCGTCACGCCGCGCGAGAGAACGCCAAGCAGCCCCGGGCAGAGCTTCAATGCTACCCTCCCGGGAAAATCCGTACCGCCCCGGCCGAGGAGGCGAAGAAGCAGCCTGCATATCCGGCAGGCCAATACGGCCAAAAACACTCTGATTTTCATGGCATTAGTATAACACGCCCCTCTTCCCATTTCAAGCAGAAGCCTGACAATCGGCTCATTTGCCGGAAAAAATGCGTCCAGGCAGCAGAGGTAAAGCAGCAAACGATTTTTTCTTTTTTCCCATTACGTCGCAAGCGCCGTTCCTGGGAAAGCCGCAGCAAGTTCCTCCGTTGATGAAATGCCGGAAGCAGAGTCTTTGCCGTTGAAATTTTTGTCGAAATATGTATAATGAAATTATCATCAGCTGTAACATCCACATCTCATCTTAAAATCGAGTACGGAAAGGACGTTCAATTCAGCATGGGAAACTATTATCAGCCTGAACGCGAATGTGCCTCGCGCGATCAAATCATCGCCTGGCAGAACGAAGGCCTAGTCAGAACTGTCCAGCGCTGCTGGGACAATGTTCCCTACTACCGCAAGGCCATGCAGGATCGCGGCCTGGAGCCGGGCGATATCCGCACCATCGAAGATCTGCCCAAACTGCCCTTCCTGTCCAAAGCTGATCTGCGCGAGTGCTATCCCTACGGCCTGGTCGCCGCGCCGCTTTCCGATTGCGTGCGCATCCAGTCCACCTCCGGTACCACCGGTAAACGCGTCGTTGCATTCTACACCCAGCATGATATCGACATCTGGGAGGATTGCTGCGCCCGCGCTATCGTAGCCGCCGGCGGCACAAAGGACGACGTCTGCCATGTCTCCTACGGCTATGGTCTGTTCACCGGCGGCCCCGGCCTGAACGGCGGCAGCCACAAGGTCGGCTGTCTGACGCTCCCGATGTCCTCGGGAAACACCGATCGCCAGCTCCAGTTTATGGTCGACCTCGGTTCGACGATCCTCTGCTGCACGCCGTCCTACGCAGCATACCTCGGCGAGTGCGTGGAGGAACGGGGACTGAAGGATCAGCTCAAGCTCAAGGCCGGCATCTTTGGCGCCGAGGCCTGGAGCGAGGAAATGCGCCAGGATATCCAGCAGAAGCTTGGCATCAAAGCCTACGACATCTACGGTCTGACAGAGATCTCCGGCCCCGGCGTCTCTTTTGAGTGCGAGGAGCAAACCGGCATGCACATCAACGAGGATCACTTCATCGCCGAGGTCATCGACCCTGATACCGGCGAAGTTCTGCCTGAGGGCAGCAAAGGCGAGTTGGTGTTCACCTCTATCACCAAAGAAGCCTTTCCGCTCCTCCGCTACCGCACACGCGATATCTGTGTGCTCAGCCGTAAAAAGTGCTCTTGTGGCCGTACGCATGTCAAGATGTCCAAGCCAATGGGCCGCAGCGACGACATGCTGATCGTCAAGGGCGTCAACGTGTTCCCATCTCAGATCGAAACGGTTCTGCTGAACAAGGGGCTGACCTCCAACTATCAAATCATCGTTGACCGCGTCAGCACGACTGACTCGCTTGAGGTGCTCGTCGAGATGACGCCGGAGCTGTTCTCCGACTCCGTCAAGACGCTCGCCGCCAAGGAAAAGGAAATTGTCGACGCACTCAAGTCGATGCTCGGCATCTACGCAAAGGTTCGTATCGTCGAGCCGAAATCTATCCTCCGCAGTGAAGGAAAGGCTGTTCGCGTCATTGACAAGCGTAAAATTTAAGGAGGAAACGCCATGTTCGTCAAACAGATTTCCGCATTTGCGGAAAATAAGCCGGGCGCGCTGCTCGACATCATCACGACCCTGCGCGACAACAAGATCGATATCCGCGCCATGAGTCTGGCCGATACAACCGACTTCGGCATCCTGCGCCTGATCGTCTCCGACCCTGACGCGGCCGTCGAGGCGCTCAAGGCCACCGGCATCACCTGCTCGCTGACTGACGTCATTGCGGCTGAGCTTGAGGATAAGCCTGGTTCCCTGTTTCAGATTTTCACCGCATTGGCCAATGCGGACGTCTCGGTGGAGTACACCTACGCGTTCAAGACGCCGACTGGGGCGAAGGCCTGCTGCGCACTGCGTGTGGACAAAAACGACACGGCGGTCACCGCGCTCCAGGAGGCCGGCGTAACGCTGATGTCCGGCGCCGCGCTCTACCGCTTATGAGCCGGCGCTTCCTGCGGCTTTGCCGCCGTACACTGTGCTTGCTGCTGTGCGCAATGACGCTCGCTTCCCTCGCACTTCCGATGGCAGGCGCCCTTTCGATCCTCGACTACGAGCTTGACGAAATGGACACGCAGTACGACCTGATTCCGGACGATCTCAAGGGGCTGGATATGACACAGCCGATCACGCGCGGGGAAATGTGCTCGATCATGCTGGTCGCTTATGAGAACGAACGTCTGGTCGGCAAGCAGCACACCGCAAATCAGACGGGCTATTTCACGGACACCGACGATCCGAAAATCTGCGCTGCCTTTGAACTGGGTATCGTCAACGGCTATGCCGACGGCACCTTCCGGCCTGACGCTTATCTGACACGCGCGCAGTTCTGCAAGATCCTCTACAATTTCAGCCAACTTCTGAACACCGAGTTCACCAAGCCGGCCGACAACGAGTTGGATCGCTTTTCCGACGCACAGAACATTTCCGAGCTTTATCTGGAGCCGGTCAAAACGCTGGTGCATCTCGGCGTTTTACAGGGCACCTCCTCCGGTGAGCTGCAGCTCAGCAGCACCGCATCCCGCAAGGAAGCGCTCGTCCTGTTCTTCCGTTATTTCAAACGCGAATGCGAAGCATACGCGGATCAGATCGGATCGCTCGAAGGATCGGTCGACGTCATCGACCAGTCCACGCAGCAGACCACGGATGAGATGACACAGCTCGTCAGCTATGCGATGGAGTTCCTCGGCACGCGCTATGTCTACGGCGGCACTACGCCGAACGGCTTCGACTGCTCCGGCTTTGCCAAGTATGTCTACGCGCAGTTTGGCTACACACTCAACCGCGTCGCGTCCGACCAATACAACAACGGCGTCTACGTGCCGTCTGACAGCCTGATGCCCGGCGACCTGGTGTTCTTCTCAAACAATGGCGCACAGAGCGGGATCTACCACGTCGGCATCTACATCGGCAACCATCAGTTCATACACGCGGCCAACAGCCAGCGCGGCGTCGTCATCTCTTACCTGAACGAAGGCTACTACGCACACTACTACTTTGGTGCGCGCCGCATTCTTCCCACCTGAACGGCTTTGGGCAGGACGTCTCGAGTGAGGCGTCCTGCCAATTGCAAATCGCGTATCATACTGATATAATGTTTTAAGATATGAAACATAAATGAGGGGTGTCACTATGCAGTACAGCTACAAAACCAAGGGAACCTGCGCACGGCAGATCAACTTCGAGATCGAGGATGGCTGCGTCCATAATGTCAGCTTCTTCGGCGGATGCTCCGGCAATTCGCAGGGCGTCGCCCGGCTTGTCGAGGGCATGCCGGTCGATGAGGCGATCTCCCGTATGCGCGGCATCCGCTGTGGCAGCAAGCAGACCTCCTGCCCGGATCAGCTTGCGCAGGCGCTTGAATCTGCCCAACAGGACGGCTGACAGGAGGAAACAGATGAAAGCAATCATGACCGGCGACGAGGCCGTTGCCAGAGGCGCATGGGAGGCCGGCTGTACCATCGCCGCGGCCTACCCCGGCACACCGAGTACCGAGATCCTTGAGAACATCGGCTCGCTCTATAAGGGAGAAATCGTCTCTCAGTGGGCTTGCAATGAGAAGGTCGCCGTAGAGATCGCGGTCGGCGGTTCCATTGGCGGCGCGAGAAGTCTCGCCGCTATGAAGCATGTCGGCATGAACGTCGCGGCCGATCCGATCTTCACCGCCGCCTATACCGGCGTGAACGGCGGCCTTGTCATCGTCTCCGCGGACGATCCGGGCTGCCACTCCAGCCAGAACGAGCAGGACAACCGTCACTATGCCGAATCGGCCAAGCTGCTGATGCTCGAACCGTCCGACTCACAGGAATGCAAGGACTTCGCTAGGGTCGCGTTCGAGCTGTCCGAGCGATTTGATATGGTGGCCATGCTTCGCATGACGACGCGTGTGTGCCACTCCAAGGGACTGGTGGAGCAAGGCGAACGTGAAGACTATGCGATCAAAAAGTACACGCCGAACGCGAAAAAATACGCAATGCTTCCGGCCAACGCAAAGGTACGCCACAAGGCGGTCAACGCCAATCTCGCGGCAGCCGCAGAATTTTCCGACAATTGCCCGTACAACCGCATCGAGTGGGGGCCGACCGAAATTGGCATCGTGACGAGCGGCATCTCCTACCAGCACGCACACGAGGTATTCGGCGACACGGTCTCGTACTTAAAAATCGGCCTGTCCAATCCCGTTCCGGCAGGCCTGATCCGCGAATTTTGCTCGAAGGTCAGCCGCGTTTACGTCATCGAAGAAGGCGACGGATATCTGGAAAAGAACGTCCGTGCGCTCGGCTTCGACTGCCTTGGCAAGGCTGTCATCCCTGAAGACGGCGAGCTGGATGCCACGGTACTGCGCCGCGCGTTCCTTGGCGAGGATGCGCCGGAGAGCTACACGATCGAGGCGAAGGCGCCAGCGCGCCCGCCAGTGCTCTGTGCCGGCTGCCCGCACCGCGGATTCTATCAGTCGCTCCGCAAATACGCCTCCAAGCTCGTCCGCACGGGCGACATTGGCTGCTACACGCTTGGCGCAAGCGCCCCGATGAACGGGATCGACACCTGCATCTGCATGGGCGGCGGTTTCTCAACCGCCATCGGCATGTCGCGCGCGCTCAAGCAGCAGGGCGACTCGCGCAAGGTCATCGGCATGATGGGCGATTCGACTTTCTTCCACTCCGGTATCACCGGCATGGTCGACATCATTCACTCCAAGGCAAACGTCATCGCCTGCGTGCTCGACAACTCCATTACGGCCATGACGGGTCACCAACAGAACCCCGGCACACCGGTCGACCTGATGGGCTACGAGGTGCCGGCCGTCTCCATCGAGGCAGTGATCCTTGCCATTGGCCTTCCAAAGGAGCACCTGCGCATCGTCGACCCGGTCGATCTGGATGCGATGCATAAGGCCATTGAGGACGGTCTTGCGGTCGATGGCCCGTTTGTCATCATCACCCGCCGTCCCTGTGCGCTGCTCAAGGAATTCATCAAGCTCAACGGCGACCGGCGCTGTGAGGTCGACACTGACGCCTGCCGCGGCTGCAAGGCCTGCATGCAGATCGCCTGCCCCGCCCTCGCCTTCCGTGACGGTAAGGCGCTTGTCGCGGATCCGGCCTCGTGCACCGGCTGCGGACTGTGTCAGCAGCTTTGCCACTTTGGCGCGATCAAGAAAGTAGGTGGCTGACATGACAAAAAACATTCTGCTCATCGGCGTCGGTGGTCAGGGTACGATTTTGACCTCAAAAATACTCGCCGCTGGTCTTACTGAGCTGGGCTACGACGTTAAAATGTCTGAAATCCACGGGATGAGCCAGCGCGGCGGCTCCGTCACCACGCAGATCCGCTATGGCGAAAGGGTCTACGCGCCAAATATCGGCCTCGGTGAGGCTGATGTCGTCGTCTCGTTTGAAAAGTGCGAGTGCATCCGCGCACTGCCCTACTTGAAGCGCGGCGGCACACTGGTCACGGACGAGCGCGAGATCTACCCCGTCTCCGTGCTGACCGGTCAGGAGGTCTACCCCGTTGACACCCTTGACCAGATCCAAGCAGCAGGCGTGCAGACTATCATCATAGACGCGTACAAAAAGACTGAATCGCTTGGCAGCTCCAAGGCGCAGAATATCTGCCTGCTCGGCGCGCTGGTCAAGGTGCTTGGCCTGACCGGCGTCGATTGGGAACAGCTCGTCGGCGAGATGGTGCCAGCCAAGGCAAAGGAAATGAACATTGCCGCTTTCCAAGCAGGCTATTCCATGGCATAAGAAATAACACGGCCGGATCCAATTGGAATCCGGCCGTGTTTCTTACTTTGTCGCCCAATTTCCGGTCGCCATACAAGAGAGATAGGCGTTGATGAACCCGTCGATGTCACCATCCATGACGGCATTGATGTTCGTGTTCTCAAAGCCCGTCCGCGTATCCTTCGCCAGAGTGTACGGCATAAATACATAGTTGCGGATCTGGCTGCCCCACTCGATTTTCTGCTGGACGCCCTTGATGTCCGAGATTTTCTCAAAGTGCTCGCGCTCTTTGATCTCCACAAGTTTCGAGCGCAGCATGCGCATACAGTTCTCCTTGTTCTGGAACTGGCTTCGCTCCTGCTGAGACGAGACGACGATACCGGTCGGCTTGTGGATCAATCGAACAGCGGAAGAGGTCTTGTTGATGTGCTGGCCGCCGGCGCCGGATGAACGGAACACCTGCATTTCGATGTCCTCGTCGCGAATCTCGACTTCCACATCATCCGAGATCTCCGGGATCACCTCGACCGCAGAGAACGAGGTGTGACGGCGCGCCGACGAGTCGAACGGCGAGATGCGAACCAAGCGATGCACGCCGGACTCCGACTTCAAAAAACCGTAAGCGTTTGGCCCTTCAATCAGAATATCAGCCGACTTCAGGCCGGCCTCATCACCATCGAGATAGTCCATGATCTGATAGGTGTAGCCATGGCGCTCCGCCCACCGGGTGTACATCCGGTAGAGCATTTGGCACCAATCCTGTGCCTCAGTGCCGCCGGCGCCCGCATGGAACGACAGCAGCGCGTTGTTGCCATCGTATTCGCCGGTCAGCAGGGTTTGGAGCCGAGCCGTTTCCATATCCGACTCCAGCTTGGCCACACCATCGCACACATCGGGCAGCAGCGAATCGTCGCCCTCTTCCAGCGCCATCTCGCACATCATCAGCAGATCTTCCCAGCTTGCCTCCATGTCCTCAAAAGACTTGATCTTATTCTCAAGCTGAGACGCTTCTTTCTGCACCTTCTGTGCGCGCTCGATATCCTCCCAAAAGCCGTCGGATGCGATCTGCGCATGCAGCCGCTCAAGCTCATCGCGCACCGCGTCAAGCGCCAATGATTCGCCCAGGCTATCCAGCGCTGGCTTCAGGTCGTTCAGCTTGATCTTGTTTTCTTCAAATTCAATCATACCAGCCATGTTGCATTCCACTTTCTGTTCATAATATCCATAGGGATTATACAGAAAAACCATGCACTTGTCAAAACAAAATGGCAGGCTTTTCAGCCTGCCGGTTATCGATCACTTTCGTAGTAGTCCTCATCCTGAAAAATCAACTCATCCACATCTTCTTTTGTCCGCAAATGCAGACCTCTGTATCCTTTTGTCATAGTCTGGCCGCTCCTTCGCAAATCAAATATACATTCAGTATATGCCGGTTCGGCCAAAAGATGTGCAAATTTCAGGTAAAACGAAGTCCGCGCAGACATGTCATTTCTCTGTTCTCCATCGTTACTTCTTGCTCCTGACCATTCACACGGCGATTCTAGCTTTTACAAAAAATATCGCCGCAGACGATATGGCGTCCGCGGCGACGTGTTACATCGAAACACTATAGTGCCGGTGCTTTCAAGTTAGCGCCCAAAACCAAATTGAAGCCCAGCGAAGCGGGTTCGATTTGGAGAGTCTGCAAAGAAAAAGTCAATAGGGAAATGAAGAAAATTTACAGGTAGA
>CAZJBT010000002.1:0-43300 GCA_964544345.1 uncultured Oscillospiraceae bacterium | reverse complement strand
GGTTGCGCTCCAGGTTCGTGCCGTCGACGATGTTCAAGATCGCGTCGGGGCGCTCGCCGATCAGGTAATTCCGCGCGACGACCTCCTCAAGCGTGTAGGGCGAAAGCGAGTAAATACCAGGCAAGTCGGTGATCGTGACATCCGTGTGCTTTTTCAGCTTGCCTTCCTTTTTTTCAACCGTAACGCCGGGCCAGTTGCCCACGTACTGGTTCGCGCCGGTCAGGGCGTTGAACAGCGTCGTCTTGCCGCAGTTCGGGTTGCCCGCCAGAGCAATTCTCAATTCCATAGGTTACCTCTCCTTCCGTTAGCGCTCGCTAACACTATGGTGCAAAAATGCAGGGCTTGCGCCCCTTGTCCGGTCTGCTTACTCGACCTCGATCATGTCAGCGTCCGCCTTGCGGATGGACAGCTCATAGCCGCGAACTGTGACCTCTACCGGATCGCCCAGCGGGGCGACCTTGCGGATATAGACCTCCACGCCCTTCGTGATGCCCATATCCATGATGCGGCGCTTGACCGCGCCCTCGCCGTGGAGCTTCACGACCTTGACGGTATCCCCGATCTTAGCCTGCCGAAGTGTCTTCATGCCTCTTCCTCCTTCTTCAAATGTATCCAGCGAAAAGTCAAATCATGATTTTCTGCGCCATCTCCTGGCTGATCGCCACGCGCGCTTCCTTCACCTTGACGATGACATTGCCGCCGATCATGTTGATGATGGACACGCCGGTACCGACCACGAAGCCCAGATTCTCCAGATGTTTTTTGACCTCCGGCTTCCCGCCGATCTTCCGGATCACATGCTCTTCGCCTACGCCTGCAAATGTAAGCGGCATCATTCGCACACCTTCTTTAACTCCGCCGTTCATTCTCTTGCCAACTGTAAAAGCTATCTTTGGTTAGCTCTTGCTAACCGATTGATATTATGGCACCATGGGTATCGTTTGTCAAGTCCTTCCGGCGATTTTTTTGCAGCGCAGGCTGGGGCTGCCGCAACGCCATATTGCAGCAGCCCCAGATGTGGATGTGTGAAAATGCAGCGCGTCAGCCCAGCTTCGCGGCGGCGGCGCCGGCCTCGCGGCCGAGCGTCACGGCGATGCCGATGGACACGCCGGCGATCGGCGTGAAGTACTGCGAACCGAAGCGGCGGCCGCAGCAGTTGCCCGTCGCGTACAGGCCGGGGATCCGGTCGTAGTTCAAATCGAGCACGCGCTGGTCGCCGTCGGTGACCAGGCCGCCGACCGAAACGAGCATATGGCCAAACCTTGAAGCGTACTTCTTCTCGAGGAAGAGCATGCCCTCGAGCGGGTCGAGCAGCTTCGGATCGCGCGCAAAGTCAGCGTCGCGGCCTGCGGCGCAGAATTCATTGTAGCGGCGGATGCCGGCGGCAAGGTTCTCGGCGGCCTCGCCGGTCAGGCCGGCGTTTTTCGCCAGCTCCTCCGGCGTGCGGCCGAAATACGCCTGGCGGCGCTCCATCGGGTCGGGATTGTGGTTGTCGAAGAAGCCGTCGTCGTGCGTTTTTGCGTATTCCACCAGCTCCCGGAGCGGGTTCACCGTGCGCGGGTTCGTCTCATCGAAGCTGCCGTGCGACGGGATCGCCCAGGACAGCTCGTGCTCCAGGAACTTCTCATCGAAAACGCGGAACACCTCGCCGCGCACGGTCTGGTTGCCGGACATGCCTGCCAGCTCCATGCCGCCGAACACCTCATTGCAGAAGCGGCGGCCGTTGGAATCGAACCAGACCGCGCCGAACTGTCCGAAGCCGCCGTTGGTCGCGAGCTGATTTCCGCTCATCGCGGGCAGCGGACGCGTCTCCATGCGCGCACCGATCCAGGTCGCCATCTGGTGGCCGCGGCCATTGCGGCTGGAGTTGCGAGCCGGTTTTTCGTCCGGCGTGTACAGGTCGGTGATATCCACGGCAAGGTCGAGCAGCATCTCCTGATTCTGCGCGAAGTCGCCGGACGCGAGGATAACCGCTTTTTTCGCGTTGTACTGCGTATATTCGCCGGTGCGGCGGTCGCGGCCGATCACGCCGGTGACGCGCTCGCCGGTCTTGACGAGCTGCATCGCCTCGGTGGTGAAGAAGATCTGCGCGCCGAGCTCCTTCGCCTTCTTGTGGTTCTCCTTGCAGATGTCGGGCAGCGTCGGCCAGCCCTTCCAGCCCATCGGGTCGTCGTACGGGAACTGTGCCGTACCGTTCCAAAAGCGGAATCCGTTGATCTCGCAGTAGCCCTTCTCGCGGCTCTCCTTCTTGAAATTCTGCGCGCCGGACGGCCAGAACGCGACGTGAACCATCTGCTCGTCGTGCAGCTTCTCATCCGGGATCATGTCGACGAACCAGTCGAACGCGGCGCCGCAGTTCTGGCAGAATTTCATCACCAGCTCGCCGTTGGCGCGGTTGCCGGCGCGGCGCATCCACTCGTTGTACAGGTCGAGCGGGTCGACCTTCGGGACGCCGCGGCGCTCCAAAAACTTCGAGTTGATGTGGCCGAAATCGCGGCCGTAGGAGCGGTAAAATTTCTCGTTCATGAATTCGATGCCGACGGCGGACGCGCCGGCCTCCTGCGCGGCGCGCAGCGCGGCGGTACCGGCGTAGCCGAGACCCACGACGACGACGTCTGCCTCCCGGGTCTGCGTGATCAGCTTCGGATCGATCGGCGCGGGCGGTGTTCTCCAACTCATACAAAGTTCCCTCTTTCCTGTAAAAAATGGCTGGAAGGGGGCTTGCACCCTTCCAGCCGGCTGTTCCATGCGATTAGTATACTATAGTTCCGGCCGAATTCAATTCGCCATTTTCCCGAAATTGCGGGTTGGAATTTGTGCAAAACCACGCAAGGTCTCCCTATTCCAAACAGGAATCCATCGGGGCAGAATCCGAATTGCTTGCCGGCGCGCCGATCCTTATAATGAGAGCAGAGGTGATGTGAAATGCCAAGCAAAAAATTTCAGGAATTTTTGAAGACGTTCGAGGCCATCGACCCCATCGGGCAAAATCAGATGCTGCCCGGGCGCGTGATCGGGCCGACCGGCGTGCCGGTCATGGTGGAGGGATATGAATTCCCGGCTCCGGAGATCCCGCGCGGCTATACGGGCGGCGCCGTGACGGTCGGCGGCGTGCCGGGCATCACGCTCACCAGGCCGGGCATCCGGGACGGCGCCGCGCTGTTGCACATCCACGGCGGCGGCTTTACCGAGGGCGCCGCCATGGAGTGCATGGACATCCTGGAATTCCTGACCGACAAGGTCAACGTGACCTGCTTTTCCGTTGACTACCGCCTCGCGCCATACCATCCATATCCCGCGGGGCTGAACGACTGCATTGCATTTTACCAGGGACTGCGGGATATGGGCTATTCCCGCATCCTGCTCGGCGGACAGTCCGCGGGCGCGTGCCTGTCGCTCGGCGTGACGCTCTCGCTCAAGCAGCAGGGCAAGCCGCTGCCGGAGGCCGTCTGGTGCTCGTCGCCGCCGGTCGACATCCGCTACGATCAGCGCGAGCTTTACAGCCGCGACATTTTCACGCAGCTATGCCCCAAAATCGAACAGACCTACTCGCCCGGCGCCGACCGGTTCGATCCGCTGCTCTCCCCGATCTACGGCGACTACCGCGGTTTCCCGCCGCTTCTCATCCAGACCGGCGGCGGCGAGAGTTTGGCCGAGGGCTGCGTCAGTCTGGCCGCACGCGCGGCCGCGGCCAATGTGGAGGTCTTTTTGCACTTCGGGCAGGATATGATGCACTGCTTTGCCGATCCCGCCGCGCCATATCCGGAGGGCGTGAACGCAGCGTATGAGATCGCTGAATTTTACAACAGGATCCTCGATCTGAACGCGGAATAAACCAGTGGGAGCCATGTCCGGCGCAGCGCCGGACATGGCTCCCGTTCCTAATATTATTATAGTATCTGTACCTCTGCGTCCTGCGGCCTTGGAACCGGCTCAAAGCTCAGCCCCTCCACCTCCTTGGCCTGTGCATCCCAGAACAGTCTGCCCACCCGGGAGAGCGGCCGGCCGCCGTGCCGCACCAGGCAGATCGGGCTGTCGATGGTCGGCTCGATGTCCACGCACACCGTACCCACATAATTCAGGAAGTCGGCATGCCGCCGCATCAGCAGAGCCACGCCCATCTCCTGCGCGACCATACCGAGGATATTCTCCGGCCGGCTCCCCGTGTAGACCACGTTCGGGCTAAACCCCGTCTCCCGGCAGAGCCGGACGCACAGATCATGCAGCCCCGTCGTCCTGTCGAGCAGATAAAACCGCTCGTGCTCAAGCGCCTTCAGCGGGATGATCCTCTCTCCGCTGAGCCGGTGCCCCGCAGGCAGCACCGCCGCGACCTTGTCCGGCCGGAACCGGAGGTAATCCAGGTCACCGTAGTCATCCTCCACACGACGGGAAAAGGCCAGCTCAAAGCGGCCGGATGCAAGCCCGGCCAGCGCATCCGCCGGCTTTTCACATTCGGTCACGATCAGCTCCACCTCCGGGTAAGCCTTCCGGAACCGGGACAGCACGGCGGTCAGGCCATACTGCGCCATCTCCGGCACAGTCGCAAGCTGCAGCTCCAACAGGCCGCGATGCCGCTCCTTCCGGACGGCGGCGGCCAGCGCCTCGCTGAGCGCCTGCGCCTGCCGCGCCAGCGGCAGAAGCTGCGCGCCGGACGGCGTCAATTCGATCAAGCGCGGCTTTCGGTCGATCAGCTTCAGACCCAATTCGCGCTCAAGCGCCATGATGTGCTTTGACAGCGACGACTGCGAAATGCAGATCTTCTCAGCCGCTCTGGAGAAGCTGCCGCAATCCACAACGGCGACAAATTCGCATAAGTACTCCAGTTCCATTCTGCATTTCACCTCTGCGGAATTATTTTATCACATAGCCGGCCGGTTTGCAAACCGGCCGGCCGCGCATGGACGCAATCCGCAATAGACGATAGAGCCGCGGCGCCCCTATGGAACGCCGCGGCTGTGTTTATTGACAGATCGAGTCGATCCAGGCGAACAAGCTGTCCAGCTCATAGTCGCCCATGTGCTGGATGCCCCAAGGCGCATGGAAGTCGACCTCAAGGCCGCGACTGCGCAGCAGCAGCGTGAACAGCGCCGGGATCGCCAGCGAGGTGTCGCGGTCGGCCGCGCCGTGGCGGATGCGCCAATGGCGGGCGGTCTTGGCCGCACCGACGTAGTTCATCGGATTCATCATGCGAATGACCTCCGGCTCGGCCAGCGTTCCGCCGCCGATGGATGCGGCGAGCGGCGTAAAGTGCCGGCAGTTGACGTCCTCCGACCCGAACAGGTCATTTTCCGGAGAATCCAGCGAAATGCTGTCAAACGGCAGCGGCGTCTTCATCCGCTTATTGAACTGCAAATACGCTTCAAAGTCGAGATCGCGCACGCTGCCGCCGTCCGTCGTGATCCAGTCCAGGGCGCTCAGATCCTGTCCTCGCGAGAGAGCGCGCTGCGCGGACTCGATCACGAGACGCTTCAAATACGCGCGGAAGCTTGCCTCATCGAGCGGCGCGCCGTCCGGCCCGGCCAGGTGCAGCGAGCCAAGATACGGCGCGAACTCCTTCCGCGCCAGCGCGGACAGGCGGAGCTGCTCGTCCGTCAGCGTCCCGCTGATCGGAACAAAGTTCGGCTTGTTGTCCACCATGTCGATGCGCTGCGCGGAATACTCCGTGACGTTTTCGAACAGCCACTCATAGGCCATATCGGCATGATCAAGGTTGATGATCGGGCAGAAGCAGGAGCTGGCATAGATGCGGTCGCTCTCGTCCGCCGCGCCGAGCTGCCGGAGGTACGGCTCATAATCGGGATGATCGCCCGTCGCACCGAGCAGCGCCGAGAGCGCGCCGCCGGCGCTTGTGCCGTTGGAGACGATCTTCTCCGTGTCGCCGGGGAAGCGGCCGCTGTTGCGGCGCAGATAGCGGACGGCGGCCTTATAGTCGACGATGCAGGCGGGCGCTTTGCCGGTGTAGCGGCCCGATGCGTCCTGCAATGTACGTCCGCGCAGGCCGGGCGAGGCAACGACATAGCCGCGAGCGAGCGCGTAAAACGCGGCGTTGACGCGGCCGAAGAAATCAAGCCCCGGCCGGTCGGCCTCTCCCGGCATATAGCCGCCCACGGTGTTCGGCAGGAAGATCGGCGCGGTCTGCGCCGTGTAGCCCCGGATGCTCTCGCCGCGGTAGTATGCCTCCGGCACGAACAGATTCATCGTCTGATACTGCGGTTCGACCGGCTCGGTCACATAGGACAATCCGGTAAACTCCCTGTATTCGACCGTGATGCCGTCCATGGTCAGCTTCCTCGTCTCGCCGCAGGACGAATCAAACTCAAGTATGTATTTCAATGCGATCCCTCCTGCGTCAGGCGAAGTGGATATAGGTCACGACCGGGCGACCCGGATTGGCGAAGTAGACAGACGAGATCTTCGTGCCGTCCCACGCGTTGCAGCGGGTCGGATCGCAGACGGTGACGAGCCAGTAGGTGTCGTAGATCCACTGCTGCAGCTTCTGGTACGCTTCCGCGCGAACCTCCGGGTCGATGGTATACAGACCCTCGTAAAAATACTCGTTGAATTCAGGCTGCGTGATGCGGCAGGCGGTCATCGTCGTCGTCTCGCCGAAGATATTCAGGCTGGAGTACGGATCCTTTGTGGCATTCGATTCCGCGCCCGCGCTGATGTACAGATCGGTTTCGTTGGCGATCCACATCGGCACGGCGACGCCCGGATCATACGACTCGATGTGGATCGTGATGCCGATTTGCGCGGCGCAGGCCTGGACGGCCGTCGCCATATCGACGGCGCTGTTCACAATGATGGCGCGCACCTCAAAGCCGTCGGCATAGCCGGCCTCGGCCATCAGCTCCTTCGCGCGGTCGAGATCGGTCTCGTAGCCGCCCACCTCGTAGTAATAATTACAGCCGTCGCCGATAGCGGAGCCCATTTCGACCCACAGCTCGCCAAAGGCCGCGGTCGCGATCCCCTCATAATCCATGGCCAGCGCAAACGCCTTGCGCACGCGCTCGTCCTGCCAGTATTCACAGACCTCGCAGAACTTGATATTCGCCGGCGAGTTGATCTTCTGGAGCTGATAGACCAGATCGGTGTTCTCCTCCGTTCCCGCGATCAGACGCGCCGCGTCGGTGTTGGAGACATTGTAGGCAAGGTCAAGTACGCCCTGCTCAAGGTCGATGAACATGGTGCTCGACTCGCCGTAATACTTGTAGGTGACGGCGGTGCACTCGGGCAGCTCGCCCCACCACTCGTCCTTGCGCTCAAACGAGGTGTACTGGCCGTCGACATTGGCCGTGCAGACATATGCGCCGGTGCCGTTCGGGCTGTCCCACCAGGCATCATCGGAGATGGATTCCATCCACTCCTGGCTGTAGATAAAGTAGTTGGAGAGATCGGTGATCGCCGGGCCATAAAGCTCCTTGTAGACGATGTAGAGAACCGTTTCGCCCTCTGTGTAGCTGGCATCGAGATCATAGGCGCTGAACGACTCGGAATGGACTGTTTCAGTCGCCCAGTAGCGCAGGCTGTAGAGCACGTCGTCCGCCGTCAGGTGCTGGCCTTCCGTAAAATACACGTTGTCGTGGATCGTGATCTTCAGCGTGTAATCATCTACATACGCATATTCTTCGGCCAGGACGCCGCAGATTTCGCCGTCCTCGTCAAAATCAATGAGCGTGTTGAACACCATCGCGTTGTACGGATTGCTGTCCGCGCCGGAGCTGTTGAAGGTGATCGGCGCGGTCATGGTGCCGATCGTCAGGGTCGTGTCCTTTTCCTGCGCGGAGCCATCCGTGTCCCGTGCGCCGTTCTGGCCGGTCTCCGACGTGCCGTCCCCGACCGAAGCCGGCTGCTCCGCATCGTTTGTTCCGGCGTCGCCGGAGCCGCACGCGGCAAGTCCCAGCACCATCGTCAGCGCGAGCAGCGCCGCAAGCATCTTCTTCATTGCACAAATTCTCCCTTCCTTGTCCGGCATCGCCGGCGTTGTCCGCGTTTATCTTAGCACCCCGGCGTTCCGCGAAGCAATTCCAATTCCCCGGCCGCGTATTCCAGACAGGAATGGCTGCGCACAGGCAGAAAAACGCCCCGGCAGCTCAAATCGCTGCCGGGGCGTCTGGCGGAGCTGGATCAATACGCGTCAATGGGCTTGTTGCTCTCCTCCGCGTACAGCTTCGGAAGGAAGCGGGCGAGGTTCGGATACTCGGCCAGGATATGCTGGGCGCTGTTGTAGACCTGCACGGGGTCGGCGACAAAGCCGGGCGTGCGGACAAGACCCTGTCCCTCAACATAATCAACGCCGAAGTAGTCGCGCACGCGCATCTCCACGCCGTCGCCGTAGGGACGGAACTGGTAGATGGTCGGGCAGTGCATGTTCGTCGTGATGCCTGCGATGACGGTGCCGCTGGCCGGGTTCTGGAGCAGCTTCGCATCGAAGCCGAACTCGACCGGGTCGTGGCACTCAGCGGTCAGGAACAAAATGTTGTCGCCCTCGCCGCCGTCAAGCGTCTCGTGGATGAAGTTCTTCGCGCCGTAGCGCCGCTCGCGCATCGGGATGGACTCGTCGATGGCGCGCAGGCGGCTGGCCTCGTCGTTGAAGCCCGTGTCCACATGCTCGTTCGGGTTCCAGATCTTGTAGCGCAGGTTGCCGTTGCCGGCCGGAACCGTCTTGGGCGCGGAGAAGTGCCAGACGAACCACCAGTCGATCATCTCGACCGTGACGCCGGGCATCCAGATGTAGTCGGCATGGTAGCCGAGGCCGTCGTCACAGACGCACCAGCCCTGCTCGCGCTCGAGATAGCCCGGCTCCAGCAGGCGGTTGATCTCCTGGAACGGGAGCATGTACTTCGGATCCATCGGCTCGCGCATCAGTTCCTGCGAGAGCGGGTTCTTTTCCGGCCATTTGAGGAACCAGTACTTCGAGTAGGACAGAGCCAGCTCCTCTGGGATCAGCGGATGACGTGCCATTGTATCTCACCTTTCTTTGTCAAAGTCGCATCGCCGCCGCGCGGCTTTTTTTCAGCATACCACGCCAGGCCGTGTGGCGGCCACTGCGCAGGCTGCATACTGCTTCGAAATTTCGCATGGAGGCTCTATTCCCCGCTCGCCGGGCCGAACTCAAGCTCCACGAGATCGAGATAGCGGCGGGTCTCCGGCCGCGTGCGGCCGGAGCGCCAGACATAGTACAGCTCCGCGGTGACGCCGCAGTCCTCGATCGGCAGCGCGACACAGTCGGTCATGACGTCCAAAAACGCGCCGCCCAGGATGAGCGCGACCGCGCCATACTCGCGCATGGCGAACCGCAGGACGCGGTTTTCCCCCTTCTCGATGCGTTCCGGATCAAGCCCGTGGGCGCGCAGCACGTCGGCCAGACCCTCGTTCGCGCTGCGGTCGAGCGGCATGACGAGACGGTAGTCCGCCAGCTCCTCCCACCGAACGGAAGCCCGGCCGGCCAGCGGATGCGCCGCGCTGACGACAGCGCGCAGCTCGTCGCGCCGCACGAAGCGCGCGCTGAGCGCGCCCCGCGCCTCCGGCGAGAGCCGCCCGAGCGCCATCGAGGTCGTGAAGCCCAGGTCGCACCGGCCGCTGCCGACGAGCGCAAGGATCTCGTCCGGTTCCGCCGGGTGCAGCGACACGTCCACATCCGGATAGGCGTCATGATACGCGCCGAACACCGGGCTGAAGCCCTCGATGGTCAGCGAGAACGTGCACACGGCCAGTGCGGGGCGTGTCTGGCGGCGGTCGATGCGCTCGAGCTCGGCGCGAAGCCCCGCGGCGTGGTCGAGCAGCTCCTGCCCCGTCTCGGCCAGGCGCTGGCCGGTCGGCGTCAGGCGGATGGCGTTCTTTTCCCGCACGAAAAGCCGCACGCCGAGCTGCCGCTCCAGCTCGGCCATCTGCCGGCTGAGCGTGGACTGCGTCAGATACAGCCGCCCCGCCGCGCGGGTCAGGCTCATGTCCTCCGCAAAGACGAGAAAATGCGACAACAGCTCCAGATTCATGGCGTCTCCCTCTTGCAAACCAGATCAGTCCCCAAACGCATAGGTGTCGATAAAGTTCACCGCGTTGTAGCCGGCCATGCGGCCGGAGTTGATGGCAAAGCCCATCGTCGAGCCGGGGAAATAGAACATATACGTGTCGCCGAAGATGGTGCAGCAGTCCGTACCGGCGGAGAACAGGCCGGGGATCGGCGAGAAGTCCTCGCGCACGACCTGGAGGTTCTCGTCGGTCTTGATGCCGCCGAGCGAGCCGTAGCCGGACGGGTAGTACTTGCAGGCGTAGAATTTCTCGCCGGTCAGCGGGCGCAGGTACCGGCGCTGCTTGCCGAAGTCGGCGTCCGCGCCGGCCGCGCACATGGCGTTGTAGCGCGCGACGGTCTCGCCGAGCGCGGCGGGGTCGACGCCGAGCTGCCCGGCCAGATCCTCCACCGAGTCGGCCACGAAGAAAAATTTCTCCTCGCGCTTCACGCCCATGAGCGCGTTCATCTCGGCCACCTGACCGCCCTCGATATATTTCTTTACGGCCCCGTCCCACTCCGAGACGCTGTTCAGATGCTTGTGATAGGAGTTGAAGTCGATGCCTGTCTCGCGGTAGGTCTCGACGATATCGCTCGAGATCAGCGAGTAGCCGACACAGTCCTTCTGCTGCGCGATGGCATTGCCGGCGAACGGCGTAACGGCCATCATCTCCTCGTTGAAGAAGCGCTTGCCGAGCAGATTGACCATCAGGTTCGGCTGGCGCATCATCGTGTCGACAGCCGCGCCGCCGACGCGCGCGGGCGTCTCGTAGGTCATCTCCATGACCATGTTCGTTTTTGCCGCGCCGATGTCCCACGCCATCTGCATGCCCTCGCCCTTCAGGCCAGGGATGCGGAAGGAGAACAGGTTCTCGCCGTGGCGGTAGCCCATGTACTTCTCGATCTTCTCAGGATCGTCGCCGAAGCCGCCGGTGCAGACGATGACGGCGTCGGACTCCGCATCGTACTCCTCGCCCGCGTCGCTGACAGCCAGAACGCCCGTGACGCGCGTGCCGTCATATTTGAGCTGCTTGACCGTTGTGTTGAAAACGAACTGCACGCCGAGCGCCAGGGCGTAATCGTAGATCGCCTTGACCAGGATCGCCGCGCAGCGCGGCACCGGCTTGTTCGAGCCGGGCACCTTCGGGATGTGCCAGGTCGCCTCGGAATCGTCAAAATACTTGAACGCGCCAAGGAACTCGACGCCCATATCCTCGATCCATTTGACCGTGCTGCCGGACTGCGCGAACAGCTTGTGCACCAGCGCGGCGTTCGCCTTCCAGTGGTTGAAGTTCATAAAACGCATGAACGCCTCGTCGACCGTCATACCGATCAGGTTCGCCTTCTGAATATGCGATTCGACCGCAAAGAAGCCCATGCCCATGTTCGCCGCGCCGCCGACCGTGCTCGTCTTTTCAAAGACGAGCACCGACGCGCCTTTTTCCGCCGCGGCCGCCGCGGCGCAGATGCCGGACATACCGCCGGCGACGATGATCACATCTGCCTCAAGCTGTTTCATCCCGATTCTCCTTTATTTCATCTCTGATCTCTCAATGCTGCGCGGGTAAAATAGCTGTTTTACAGCTATTTTACCATGACCTGCGGTCATGGTAAACGGCCATTCGCGTGCTCTGCGCGCATGGCCGGGATTTTAATTCTCAGCGCGTCGGCGCGGTGCGCCGACATGCGCAGCTAAAATAGCTGCAAAGCAGCTATTTTAGTATGGATCACTGTTCGTGCACAAACAAAATGCAGCGCAATTGCCCGCGAAGCTTGCCGGATACGCGCCTGGTTCAGCGATCCTGTCCGCCGCGCCGCCTATCTCTGCGGATCGCTTTGGCGGCACCAGTGGACGAGACCTTCAAAGAACTCGCGCGCAGCCGGCGTGAAGCTCTGATCCACGCGGTGGCCGATGGAGACCGTGCGGTTGAGCTTGGCGTCACGCAGCGGGACGATCCGCACGGACTGCGAGCCGGACAGCAGGCCGTGCTGCTCGGCATAGTCCGCCAGCGCGGTGGACGTGGCCAGACCAACGCCAAAGCCGCGGCCGACCGCCTTCGTGATCAGCTCCATATCATAGCCGTCGTAGAGCAGGCTCGGCTCGTGGCCGGTCTGATTGGCCAGATTCTGCACGATGTCGATGCCGTCGGCCACCGAGACGTTGCACAGAAGCGGCTCGTCCTTCAGGTCGTCAAGACTGAGCACCGCGCGCCGCGCGAACGGGTGGCTCTCCGGCACGAGCGCGTCGATGTGCGACTCATACAGCGGCGTCCAGACGATGCCGGGCGTGTCCGGCACGCGGATGGTGAAAATAAAATTGAACCGACCCGCGAGCAGCGAATCAAGACACCGACCCATGTCAAGCGTGTAGACCTTCTGCGACACGTTTGGGTAGCGCAGGAAAAAGTCCCCCAGATAGCAGCGCACCGGGCTGGCCGGATCGAAGCTCATCGTCGTGCCAATGGCGATCTGGCCGGTCACGCCGGTCGACAGATCGTGCATCACCTGCCGTGCGGCGTCGAGATCCTTGAGCACGAGCTGCGCGTAGCGAAGCAGGATGCGCCCCTCGTGGTTGAGCGAGATCTGGTGCCCCGTCCGGGAGAACAGCGGAAGACCCAGCTCCGCTTCCAGATTCGAGATCGACTTGCTCAGCGTCGGCTGCGAGATGTTCAGAAGCTCCGCCGCCTTTGTCATGTGCTCCGTCCTGGCCAGTACGGTAAAATACTGGAGCTGCGCAATTTCCATCTGTCTCCGCCTCCTATGCGTCTTTTTTCGTGATACGAGACCAGCGGTCATGGTATCATAGCTGCTTTGCAGCTATGATACCCGCGCATGTCGGCGCTGTGCGCCGACATGCTGAAGATCAAAATCCCTACCTTACAGCTATTATACCATTCGCCGCGCACCGCGGCAAGCGTTATTCCGGGCAGGAATCACTAGGATAGGGGAAAATCATTGGACTTTTCTTTGTGGAAAAGCTATACTTTATCAGAAAGGTCAGCGATTTTTTTGTACAAAAAATCCACCTGCCCGTCGGTGATCTGCGCCGCCTGACCGGCCGCGCCTATCATAATTCATTTAACGGAGGAAAACAATGAAAAAGTACACGAAATTGCTCGCACTGCTTCTCGCGCTTGCCATGGTTTTTTCTGTCCTCTCCGCCTGCTCGAAGGATGAGGGCGATACGGACGGCGGCGACACCCAGCAGCCAGCCAACAGCGGCGAGCCGGCCTCGTCCGGCGGCGACACCCAGCAGCCGGCCAACAGCGGCGAGCCGGCTTCGTCCGGCGGCGAACCGTCCGGCGACTACTCGCTGGTCATCGGCTCCGCGGTCAAGAACGACACGTTCGACTTCCGCACCTACACTGACAACCCCACCCAGATCCGCATGTGCTTCGAGTACCTGCTCGACGTCCTCCCGTCCGGCGAGCTTGAGTACCAGCTTGCTGAGAGCGTGGAATACGTCGACGACTACACCATCAAGATCAAGATCCGCGACAACGTCTACTTCACCCACGGCCAGAAGCTGACCGCGAACGACGTCATGGAGACCTACAAGGCCTGGAACGAGTTTGGCCGTGAGAGCACCTTCTGGGAGGTCTTCGACTGGGATAACTGCTATGTCGAAGACGACCTCACGCTCTACTTCGCGTTCAACCGCATCTATGGCCCCGCCATCAGCTACCTGACCTGCTGGGCGATCTTCTGCGCCGAGGATATCGCGAACTACACCGCTGAGGACTGGTTCAACGATCCGAACGGCACCGGCCCGTACATCTGCACCGAGAACATCGCGGCCTCCACGATCTCCTATGAGCGCAAGAGCGCCGACCAGTACTGGGGCGAGCTGCCGCAGGCCGAGACCGTCACCTACAAATACTACTCCGAGCCGTCCGCGCTCTACATCGACTTTGAGAACGGCACGCTCGACGCCGCCTTCGGCATCAGCGCGATGGACGCCGAGCGCGTCATCGCCGGCGACTGCGCGGACTTCACCTCGTACGACCTCATCTCCGCGAAGGACGTCACCCGTATCCAGCTCTGCGACACCTGCCCGTTCTTTGACGACGAGCGCGTCCGCGAAGCGTTCTGCCTGGCCGTCGACGTCGAATCCCTCGCCATCGCCAACTACGGCCCGCTGTGGATCGAAGCGACCTCCATCATCACCACCAACGTCCAGTTCTATGAGAACGTCGGCACCAACACCTACGATCCCGACCGTGCCCGCGAGCTGCTGGAAGAGGCCGGCTACTCTGACGGCGATATCACCCTGCGTCTGCTGACCGATACCGGCAACCAGGTTCTCGCCGAGGCGCTGCAGGCGTATCTCGCCGCCGTCGGCATCACCCTGACGGTCGAGACCTATGACATCGGCACCCTGATCGGCATGTGGAAGGAAGGCGAAAGCGACGTCCTGATCGGCGAGACCATCGACGGCGCATACTTCTCCGACCCGGTCAACGTCTTTGCCAACTACGCCCCCACCTCCACGACGGACGCCATGTCCATCAGCACGCCCGAGTGGGACGAAGCATATGAGAAGGCCACCAACAGCGTCGACTCCGACGTCCGCGCCGAGGGCTACTCCTTCCTGCAGAACTTCCTCGTCGACGAGCATATGGTACTCAACGTCTGCGAGCGTGTCAGTATGCTGGTCTGGAACAACACCAAGATCGCCGATTTCCCGATGGGCAACCCGGCCAACCCGACCTGCATCGATGTGACCTTCGTCTATTGATTCATTGAGTTGATCTATTGAGCTTTTTCACCGGTGCGGGAAAGCCCGGCTTTCCCGCGCCGCATTTTATTCTGTATCCAGAAAGGAAAAACGTTATGTCCGATCGCTACAAGCACCTCATTTCGCCGATCTGCATCCGCGGCAACGTCCTCAAGACGCGTCTCATCTATCCGGTCGCACAGCCTCACTTCCTGCAGGGCGATGAGAACTATCCCGCAGGTCAGACCATCAGCTACTACGAAGCGCGCGTGCGCGATTGCGGCGCGGCTATGATCTGGCTCCAGGATCTGACTGACCGCCAGCAGCGCACCCAGCCGCTCGACTGCGGTCACTTCAGCATGTACAACATCGACGACAAAGGCGCGCAGAACGGCATCAACCACTTCACCGGCCACATGCATCTGTACGGCTCCTATGTCTGCCCTGAGCTGAACATCGGCCGGCGTATGCACCTGAGCTGCAACGATCCGGCCTGGAATGTTACGGTCGAACGCGGCCTGCCGCCCTGGGGCACCAAGCCGGAGGACTTCATCGACCGCTTTGGCAATCCCGTTCCGACCTCGCTCGACTTCGCCAAGACGACGCAGATGAACTTCGACGGCCCGATACCGACCGAGGAGGACGCCGAGGCCGGCGAGCGCGTTGACCCCTTCGGCCGCCTGACCTACATGTCTCCGGAGGTCATCGCCGAGTACCTCGACAAGATGGTTGAGCATGCAAAAAAGTGGAAATCCCTCGGCGCGGACGGCGGCTATCTCGACCTCGGCTCCAACTACCCCATCGGCCAGTTCCTGCGCGCGGCCTACAATCACCGCACCGATGAATACGGCGGCTCGCTCGAGAACCGGATGCGCCTGCCGCTCGAGCTGCTTAAGCGCCTGCGCGCCGCGCTCGGCGAGCGGTTCCTGCTCTCGATCAACGCGCCCGCGCTCTGCGCCGAGCCGGGCGGCGACGGCATGACGCTCGACGAGATGGCCGAGTTCCTCAAGCTCGCCGAGCCATATGCCGACATCCTGCACCTTCGCGTCCGCGGCGCCGATCATGTTCCCGAGGACGGCTGCCTGAGCGCTGACGCGAGCGCCTATCTCAAGTCCAAGGGCGTTAAAATCCCCATCGCCATTTCCACGCCGTACAAGGATCTCGATCAGATGGAAGCGGAGATCGCCGCGGGTCGCTGCGACTTCATCGCGCCGGGCCATATGTTCATCTGCAACGAGAATCTCGGCAAGCTCCTGCAGGAGGGCCGCGGCGAGGACGCGAACCCGTGCATCGAGTGCCACTGCTGCCGCGGCACCAGCTCCACCGGCGAATGGATGAGCCAGTGCACCATCAACCCCGAGATGGGGATCGAGTACCGTCTGCCGTTCATCGTCAAGCCGGTCACGAAGCTGAAAAAGGTCGCCGTCATCGGCGGCGGCCCGGGCGGCATGAAGTCGGCCATGTACTTGAAAGATCGCGGCCACACGCCCGTGATCTTCGAGGCCTCGGATGAGCTGGGCGGCCAGATCAAAATGGCCAACTTCTGCGACTTCAAGTGGGAGCTGAAGCGCTACCTCGACTTTTTGAAGGCACAGGTGGAAAAGCGCGGCATCGAAGTCCGCTTGAACACCGCGGCCACGCCGGAACTGGTCAAGGCAGGCGGCTTTGACGCCGTCGTCGTCGCCGTCGGCGGCTCCGCCAAGGCGCCGGCCATCGAGGGCGTTGAGAACGCCAAATGGGATCCCATCAGCATCTACGGCCATGAGGGCGAGATCGGCCGCACCGTCGTCGTCATCGGCGGCGCGTCGTCCGCCTCTGAGGCGGCCATCTACCTCGCCAAGCAGGGTCACGAGGTCATCCAACTGAGCCGCAAGGAGTGTATCGGCTACGACCTCAACCCGATCCGTTCGATCCCGTACATGAACATCCTGGCCAACAAGTCCGGCGTGCTGACATACCACTCCGTCCGCACGACGAAGATCGAGCCGGATCGCGTCACCTTTGTCGACAAGGAGGGCGCGGTGCACACCGTCACCTGCGACGATATCGTCGCCGCCGGCGGTATGGAGCCGAACAGCGCGCTCGCGATCTCGTTCCAGGGCAGCGCGCCGGAATTCTACATGATCGGCGACTGCCGCGAAAACGGCACTATGCGCCACGCCATCCGCGATGCGTTCGGCGTCTGCATGCAGATCTGAAGCGATCCTGGTATCCGTCCGGCGGGCGCTGCGTATGCGGCGCCCGCCGCCTTTGCTCTGTTTGTCTGCGCTCTGTTTGTCTGCGCAATGAATTCATACAATTTTTTGATAAATTGACAATGCACCGCTTTCCTTATATAATAAAATAACAAAAAAAGACGGGAGGTTTGCGATATGACGCTGGTACAGCTTCGTTACTTTGTCGCGCTGGCCGAGCAGCGGAATTTCAGCCGGGTCGGCAAGCAGTTCTTCGTCACACAGGCCGTTGTCTCCTACCACATCCGCGCGCTCGAGGAAAACCTGGGCGTCAAGCTCTTCACCCGCTCGACGCGCTCGGTGCGTCTTACGCCGGCCGGGCACGGCTTCTATCTCGACGTCGCGCCGCTGCTCGAGCGGCTCGACAGCGCCTGCCAGCGCGTCAAGACCCGGTCGGACAAGGAGCTTTTCACCTTCGCCTACTCGCGCGTATGCTTCGGAGAAAAGTTCAACCGCATCATTGACACGCTCTCCCAGCTCCATCCCAATGTGGAATTCGTCCTGGAGCGCGCCGAGCCGGAGGACGACCTGCTCGAGCGCCTGACCTCCAACCGCATCGACGCGGCGCTGTTTTTCAACCCCTATCCGGCGCTTCCGGAGTCGCTCGACTGCTTGACCTATGGCATTTACGATCAGGTCGTCATCGTCTCGGAGCGTTACCGCTTCGCCGGGCGCGACCGCATCCCCATCTCCGAGATCGAGCCGAACGAGGTGTTCGCCGCCGAGGGCATGCGCCGGATCGAGGAGATCCGTACCAGCTTCATGAATGAGCTTGGCAACCACGGCATCGTCCTGCGCGACCTCGACTCCGTGTTCGCCATGGTCAAGGCGAATCGCGGCGTGGCCTGCCTGCCTGTGATCGACGACGTGAACATCACGGGGCTTTGCTACATCCCGCTCGATGATCCGGCGCACAAAAACACCGGCCCGACGCTCACCCTTGCCTGGCCGCGCGAGAGCGTTTCGCCCATCCTTCGCAGCGCGCAGTCCACCGTCTCGGCCATTCTGCGGCCTGAGCAGGAGGCTGCCCGGGTCTGATCTGAGCCGCGCAATTGATAAAAAATTTTTATTGATCGATCCGATCTGTCGGCACATTCACTTGACATTCGTCAAAATCCGCCCTAAGATTTGTTTAAACAGAACAAATCCTGGGCGGATTTTTCTGTGTCCGGAATGATCCGCTGCTCTGGATCATACACTGAACGGATATGACCACGCAGATTTTGAAAGGGGAATTGGAAGAGACATGAAAAAACTGACCAAATTTCTCGCGCTGCTGCTCGCGCTGAGCATGCTGTTCGCACTGGCGGCTTGCTCAGGCGATGACGGCGAAGCCGGCGCCGAGAACCCGTCCAGCGACGCAGGCAGTGCCGACGGTGACAAGGACACGACCGTCACGGTCGGTACCACTGCGTCCTACGGCTATCTGAACCCGAACGGCGGCACCGCCATGGGCGACAGCTATGTCACCTACATGGTCTACGACATCCTGTTTGACATCGATCCGGAGACCGGCGACTGGTTCTCCCCGCTCTCCGACGACTGGGGCTGGGACGATGACACCACGCTGCACATCACGCTCAAAGACGGCATCACGTTTGCCGGCGGCGCCGAGATGGACGCCAACGACATCCTGGCCACCTGCCAGTTCAACATCGACTTCGGCAACCAGAGAGCCGGTATGTGGGCCGGCGTCATCGATTGGGACAACACCACGGTCTCCGAGGATGGCCGCACCATCACCTTCAAATACTTTAAACCGTACGGCGCCGCCCTGAGCGAGCTGTGCCTGGCCATCATGGACGACGAGTTCATGGACGCGCATCCGGACGGCGACGAGATCTACTGGAGCGCTCCGAACGGCTCCGGCCCGTACGAGGTCAAGGAAGCCGTCACTGACTCCTACATCACCTACTCGCTCCGCGAGGACTACTGGGACACCTCCAAGAGCTTTGACTGCACCGAGATCACCGTCAAGTACTACTCCGATGCAAACAGCATGTGGGCCGAGTACAAAAACGGCGAGATCGACGCCGTGCTCGGCATGACCGACACGCAGGTCGCCGAAGTCCAGGCCGACAGCTCGATCGGCACGCTCGTCCTCAAGTCCACCAACAACATTCCGGCCATGGCCATGAACGAGCACAACGAATTCCTCGCCGATCCCGCCGTCCGCGAGGCGATCGGCTACGCCGTCCCGTGGTTCGAGGTTGGCCAGATCGCCTGGGGCTCGCTCGCCGTTGAGGCGACCTCGCATTTCGCCCCGACGCTCGCCTGCTACACCGACCACTCCGGCTACTACACCTACGACCCCGACAAGGCCAAGGAGATCCTGGCTGACGCCGGCTATGCAGACGGCGAGATCCAGCTCCTCTATGTCGCCGTCAACGACACCCAGCAGGTTCGCGTCATGGAAGCTGTTCAGGGCTATCTGGCCGACGTTGGCATCGTCATCGAGCCGGGCACCTATGAGCTTGGCACCGCGCTGCCCGAGTACTACTTCAAGGGCGTCAACGATATGGCCATCGTCACCGCGAACGGCGCGAATTACACCCGTGAGCCGTGGCAGTTCCTGTCCCCGCTGACCAACGGTCTGTTCCTCGACCGTTCGCAGAGCGACCCCGAGTACGTCGCGCTCGCCGAGGCATCCAACGCCACGACCGATTACGACGCCCGTATGGAGGTCTTCAAAGACATCGACACCTGGCTCTACGAGAACAACTGGCTGTTCCCGTACTGCGAGGTCATGGAGGCCTGGTGCTTCAACGACCGCATCGCCGAGTTCGATATGCTCAACAACTGGTACGGCTGCCTGGGCAACATCAAGCTCGCGTAAGCACAACTGAATTCGTTCGACACACAGCGCAAGGCGGATCAGCCATACGACTGATCCGCCTTGCCCGCAATTGGGCCAGTGTACGGGGTCTTAGGCCCCGGCCTGATGAAATGAGGGAATCAAATGCTCAAATACATCATAAAACGCCTTCTCTGGATGATCCCAACCATTCTGGGCGTTCTGCTGATCATCTTCTCGATCAACGAAATGATGCCGGGCGATCCGGCGCTCAACGCACTCGGCACCAACTATACCGAGGAGCTATACCAGGAGAAGCGCGAGGAGATGGGGCTCAACGACCCGTTCCTGGTACGCTACGTCGACTATGTGGCGGGTTTTGTGACCCGATTTGACCTGGGTACCTCCTACTCCACGCTGCGCCCGGTCAGCGCGATGATCTCTGAGCGCCTCGGCGTCACGCTCAAGCTGGGCATCTACGGCAGCTTGATCACCATTGTGTTCGGCATTCTCATCGGCATCGTCTCCGCCGTGCGGCAATACTCCGTCCTGGACTATGTGACGACCGTGCTGGCGACCTTCTTCGCGGCCATGCCGAACTTCTGGCTGGCGCTGATGGGCATCATCATCTTCTCACAGAACCTCGGCTGGCTGCCGGCCGCGGGTCTGACGACCTGGAAGCACTGGATCATGCCCGTCATCTGTCTTGGCATCGGCCCGATCGCGCTCGTCGTCCGCATGACGCGCACAAGCATGCTCGACGTCGTGCGCCAGGACTACATCCGCACCGCCCGCGCCAAGGGCGTAAAGGAGCGCACCGTCATCTACAAGCATGCGCTGCGCAACGCGCTGATCCCGGTCATCACGGTCGTCGGCATGCAGCTTTCCGCCATCTTCGGCGGCTCGATCATCGTCGAGACGATCTTCTCGATCCCCGGTATGGGCATGCTGCTGCTGAACGCGATCAACGGACGCGACTATATGACGACGCAGGGCTGTGTGCTCGTGCTGTCGCTTGCGGTCTGCGTCATCAACCTGCTCGTCGACCTGGCCTACGCCTTCGCGGATCCCCGCATCAAGGCGCAGTACACCAGCGGCAAGAAGCAGCGCAGAAAAAAACAGAGCGAGCCGGCTCAGGCTCCCGCGGCATAAGGAGGTGCGCAAATGGCTCAAGTAAAAGCCCCGGTGCAAGCCGGTGAGGAGGAGATCCTGAAAAAGCGCAGCCAGCTCCGCGACATCTGGAAGCGGTTCCGCAGCAACAAGCTCGCCATGGCGGGTCTCGTTATCGTCGTTCTGATCGTGCTCTCGGCCATCTTTGCAAATGTGCTCGCGCCGTATGACTACGACAAGCAGTCGTTCGCCGACCGGTTCCTGATGCCGAGCGCCTCGCATCCGTTCGGCACCGACAACTACGGGCGCGACCTGCTCTCCCGCATCCTCTACGGCGGCCGCATTTCGCTGCTCGTCTCGCTGCTCGGCCTGCTCATTTCGGTCGGCATCGGCTCGATCTTCGGCGCCACCGCCGGCTACTTCGGCGGCATCTATGAGACGATCGTCATGCGCGTCATGGATATCATCATGGCCATCCCCGGCACGCTGATGGCAGTCTCTGTCTCGGCGCTGCTCGGCACCGGCACCTGGCAGACGGCCGTGGCCGTCTCGGTCGGCGGCATCGCCCCGTCGGCGCGTATGCTGCGCGCGACGGTGCTGACCATCCGCGAGCAGGAATACGTCGAGGCGGCGCGCGCGCGCGGCTCCGGCAGCCTGCGCATCATTGTGCGTCAGATCCTCCCAAATACACTCTCGCCGATCATCGTCGACTCGACGCTTCGCATCGGCACGAATATCATGATGATCTCCGGTCTGTCCTTCATCGGCCTCGGCGTCCAGCCGCCCACGCCGGAGTGGGGCTCCATCCTCAACATCGGACGTGAATTCATCACCACCTTCTGGCCGATGATCACCTTCCCCGGCGTGATGATCATGCTGACCATGTTCGGCTTCAACGTCATGGGCGACGGCTTGCGCGACGCGCTCGACCCGAAGCTCAAGCACTGAGGAGGAGTATCATGGCTGAAACCATTCTTGAAATCAAAGACCTTTCCGTCCGCTATGTGACCATGGACGGCACAAGCGAGGCCGTCTCCAACGTCAATCTCACCATCGGCAGGGGCGAGACGCTCGGTCTTGTCGGCGAGACCGGCGCGGGCAAGACCACGACCGCGCTCTCGATCCTCAATCTGCTGCCCACGCCGCCGGCCGAGATCACCTCGGGCGAGATCCTCTTTGACGGCGCGGACATCCTCAAGATGAACGACACCGAGATCCGCGCCATCCGCGGCAAGCAGATCTCCATGATCTTCCAGGATCCGATGACCGCGCTCAACCCGATCTTTACGGTCGAGTACCAGATCGCCGAGGTCATCTCCATCCACGAGCACTGCTCTGCCGCCGAGGCTGTCAAAAAAGCACAGGAGACGCTCGAGATGGTCGGCATCCCGGCCTTCCGCGGCAAGGAGTATCCGCACCAGTTCTCCGGCGGCATGAAGCAGCGCGTCGTCATCGCCATGGCGCTCGCCTGCTCGCCGAAGCTGCTCATCGCGGACGAGCCGACCACCGCGCTCGACGTCACCATCCAGGCGCAGGTGCTCGATATGATGAGCGAGCTGAAGGAGAACATCGGCTCGTCGATGCTGCTCATCACGCACGACCTCGGCGTCGTCGCCGAGACCTGCGACAAGGTCGCCATCATGTACGCCGGTGAGATCGTCGAAAACGGCACGCTGGAGGATATCTTCAACGCCTGCTCGCACCCGTACACCAAGGGTCTGTTCGGCTCGCTGCCGAGCCTGGATCGCGACGAGCGCCGCCTGCGCCCGATCCACGGCATGATGCCCGACCCGGCGCACCTGCCGGAGGGCTGCCGCTTCCACCCGCGCTGCCCGTACGCTGACGAGCGCTGCCGCACCGAGCGCCCGCCGGTCATCGGGCTGACGGACACCCACCAGTGCCGCTGCTTCCACGCCGACCAGGTGAGCGCGCCCGAGCCGGCGGAGGACGCGGCCGCCGTGCAAGTCCGCGACGAGACGCCGCGCAAGCCGCTGCTCGAGGTCGTCGGACTGAAAAAGTATTTCAAGACCGGCGGCGGCATGCTCCACGCGGTCGACGACGTGACCTTCACCATCGACGAGGGGCGCACGCTCGGCGTCGTCGGCGAGTCCGGTTGCGGCAAGTCCACGCTCGGCCGCACCGTACTCGGCCTGCTCAGCGCGACTGACGGCCATATCCTCTACCGCGGCCAGGATATCACCGCCGCCAAGGGCAAGCAGCGCAGGGCGCTCCAGAAACAGATGCAGATCATCTTCCAGGATCCGTACTCCTCTCTCAACCCGCGCTACTGCATCTTCGAGCTGATCGCCGACCCGCTCAAGACCTACCGCCTGTGCGGCTCAAAGGAGGAGCTGCAAAAGCGCGTGTTCGAGCTGATGGACATTGTCGGCCTCGCGCGGCGCTACGCCTATGTCTATCCGCACGAGCTTGACGGCGGCCGCCGCCAGCGCGTCGGCATCGCCTGCGCGCTCTCGCTCGACCCGCAGCTCATCGTCTGCGACGAGCCGGTCTCCGCGCTCGACGTCTCCATCCAGGCGCAGGTGCTCAACCTGCTCCAGGATCTCCAGGAGGAGCGCGGCCTGACCTATATCTTTGTCACGCACGATCTTTCGGTCGTCAAGCATATCTCTGACGACATCCTCGTCATGTATGTTGGCTCGATGGTCGAAAAATGTCCGTCGAAAAAGCTGTTTGAAAAACCGTACCACCCATACACCAAGGGTCTTCTGTCCGCCATTCCGGTGCCGACGATCCGGCAAGAGAAAAAGCGCATCATCATGCAGGGCGAGCTGACCAGCCCGGTCGATCCGAAGCCCGGCTGCCGCTTTGCCAACCGCTGCCCGTATGCGAAGGAGCTATGCCACCAGCAGATGCCCGTCTACGAGGAGATCGAGCCGGAGCATTTCGTCGCCTGCCACTTCGTGCGCGAGATCAACGGCCTGGTTGCGAAATGAGAGCGCTGACACGCGTGTCCGCGGCGATCCTCTGCGCTTTCGCGCTCGCCGCGGCCACTTCGGCGCGCGCGCCGGAGGATCCGGCCGGCACGCTGTCTATGCAGCCGGAATCGCTGCTGCAATGTCTCCCCGGCGCGGAGGAGTGCGAGCTGGGCGACCTCGCGGCCGACGCTGTCCGCCTGGAAACAGGCGCCGATGCCGCGCTCGTCCCGGCGGACGCGCTGCAAAACGATCTGCCGGCCGGGTCGCTCACCTGGGCCGATGTGACTGCCGCCGTCGCGGAAGCGCCGCTGGCCGCGGCCACGCTGACGCCTGCGGAGCTTTACACGCTGCTCGAGCACGCGCTCTCCCACCTTGTGATCGACCGCGAGAGAGAACGGCTGCTGCCTGAGCAGTCCGCATGGGACGGTTTCGTCCAGATCGCAGGCTTCTCGCTCATCTGTGACGCGTCTGCGCCCGCGGGCGAGCGGGTCTACCGCGTCACGCTGCCCGACGGCACAAGATTGAGCCGGGAGGACACGGAGCCGCGCCTGACGGTCGTGTCGACCGAGGCGCTGCTCTCCGGCGGCTACGGCGGCAGCGCGGTGGAGTATCAGCCGCTCTCCCTGACCCTGGCGGACGCGCTGGCAGACCACCTGAGCAAGACCGAGGTGACCGCCATCGAGACCGGACGCATCCGCTTCATCGGCACGGGCGACTCCGCGCTGGTACGCGCCATCCCCGGCTGGGCGCTGATTGCTGTGCTGGCGCTGATCGCGCTATCGTGCATCTTTTTCCGCGGCAAGGAGCGCGCCGCCAAGCCCTTTCGCCCGATCGAGGAGGGCGAAACACGCAAACCATACTGACCAAACAGAAAGGCCTGATTCCTTTGAACAAAAAATACGAACCGCTGTTCCAGCCGTACACCATCGGCTCGCACACCTTCAAAAACCGCATTCTCGTCGGCCCGCTCGGCTGCAACGAGGACAACCCCGGCGCAGGCATCATCCAGGCCAACGTCGACTACTACGGCGCGCTCGCCCGCGGCGGCGCGGCGCGCGTCATCGGCGGCGGCGACGCCGTCGTCAACGTAGACGGCGGCTATATGGGCGGCATGGGTCGCGTGAAGTTTTACCCCGACCCGGAGCCGATGGATCTCGGCAACTCCGTGCGCAATTACGTCAACACCGTCCACCGCTACAACTGCCTGGCCTTCGTCCAGTTCGTGTGCGAGGGCGGCCCGACCGGCGTCGGCCCGCAGTTCGGCCCGCCGAGCGCGCTCGGCCCGTCCGCGAAGAAATACGACAACGGCTCCGAGGTCATTGAGATGACCGAGGCCGACCTCGAGCGCGTCAAGGCCGACTACGTCAAGTGCGCCGTGCGCGCGAAGAACTACGGCGTTGACGGCTGCGTCATCCACGCCGGTCACGGCAAGCTGCTCGACCAGTTCCGCGCGCCGGACTTCAACTTCCGCACCGACCGCTACGGCGGCAGCGTGGAAAACCGCAGCCGCTACCCGATCGAGGTCATGCAGGCTGTCCGCGAGGCCGTCGGATCCGACTTTATCATCGAGTACCGCACCAGCGTCGACGAGTTCACGCCCGGCGGCATCACGATCGACGAGACGATCGAATTCTTCAAGCTGCTCGAGAAGGCGCACGTCGTCGACCTGTTTCACTGCACGGCCGGCCGCCACACCGACTGCAAGTCGAACAACCACGTCACCTCGCCGGCCACCTTCCCGGAGGCTCCGAACCGGGGCTTCTGCCGGAGAATCAAGGACGCCGGCATCGTCACGCCGCTCGTCATCGTCAACTCCTGCGCAAATCCGGACACGGCTGCGGATATCATCGCCTCAGGCGACGCGGACTTCGTCTGCATGTCCCGCCAGCTCGAGATCGCGGATCCATACTACCCGCGCAAGCTGCACGAGGGCCGCGAGGAGCTGATCGACAACTGCCTGCGCTGCCACGCGTGCTACGACGTGATCGGCCCGTGCTCGGTCAACCCGCACGCGACCTTCAAGACCTATGAGAATTCCTACCCGCTGAAGAAAGCACCGGTCGCGCGGACGGTCTGCGTCGTCGGCGGCGGCATCGCGGGACTAAAGGCCGCGCACACCGCGGCCGAGCGCGGTCACTCGGTCATTTTGTTCGAGGAAAAGGATCGTCTCGGCGGCCAGCTCGTGTTTTCCGACACCGACACCATCAAGACGGACATCCGCCGCTACAAGAACAACATGATCCGCCGCGTCACGGAGCATCCGAACATCGAGGTGCGGCTCAATACGCGCGCGACGCCTGAGCTGATGGCGCAGCTCGCGCCCTACGCCGTGCTGGTCTGCATCGGCGCCGTGACCCGCAGGCCGAACATCCCCGGCGCAAACGGCGGCAACGTACTGACCGTGCTCGAGGCGTACGAGCAGCCGGAGCGTCTGCGCGGCCATGTGCTGATGCTCGGCAGCGGCCTGACCGCCTGCGAGGTCGCGCTGCACCTGAACAACACCGGCCACACCGTGTCCATCGTCGGCCGGCGCGAGACCATCTGCTTCCACGAGAACTTCACCCACGGCCCGTCGGCGCTCTACAACCCCGTGCCGACCTTCCTCGACTGGTTTTCCGAGCGCGGCATCGCGCTGCATAACGGCTGCGACTGCATCGAGATCCTGCCGGACGGCGTGAAGGTGCGCGACACCCAGACGGGCGAGGTCAAGACCATCGCCTGCGACACCGTCGTGCTCTCGTCCGGCATGACCGCGCGCTCGGCGGAGGCTTACGCGTTCACGAACTGCGCGCCCTATGTCGCGCTGGCCGGCGATTGCATCAAGCCCCACAAGATCCGCGACGCCGTCTCCACAGGATACTGGAACGCCATGGAGATCTGACCGCACCGGAGCTGCCGCAAATGCTGCTGCGGCAGCTCCTTTCAACAGAAAAACAGTTTGGTTCGGCAGAGATCCATGCTATCATAGCTGCAAGCGGCTGTGATACGCGCATCTGTGCGCTCAGCGCGCAGGCGCTTGGAGAAAAGGGTCATGCCGCAAAGGAAAAACAGCACCGAAGGAGGCGCTTTTATGAGTTGGAAGGAGCGTCCGGCGCCGATCGCGCCGGAACAGATCGCTGAGACACACGAGACGGACGTCGTTGTCGTCGGCCTCGGCTACGCCGGCACCGCCGCGCTGCGCGCGGCGGTCGAGGAGGGCGCGGCGGCCGTCGGCATCGAGATGATGAAGCGCGAGCGCTTCGACAGCTTCGGCCGCGACATCGGCCATATCAATTCGGCCTTTCTCGCCAGCCGCGGCGTGCCGAGGGTCGATCCCATCGACCTGTACAACGAGCTGCTGCGCCGCGCCGTCGGGCGCGTCAACGCCTCGCTCGTCATGCAGTTCGCGCAGAATTCCGGCGCGGCGTTCGACTGGTTCACCGACATGTTCGGACTTGACGGCCTGCGCGACGTCCACGTCGCCTACTGGCCCGAGGGCGCGCGCGAATTCAAGGCGCACCCGGGAACCGACTACAACGGCTACCACTTCTGGAACGGCACGGCGCAGTTCCCCGACCCGCGCGGCTGGCCGGGCTTCCCAACGCTGCCCGACGTGGTAAAGGCCAACCACGAGAAGGCCGAGCAAAAGGGCGCGCTCCTGCGTTTCGGCGAGACGGCAGTGCAGCCCGTGATGGACGGCAAGCGCGTCGCCGGCATCATCACCCGCAACGGCGAGGGCGTCTGCCGCGCCTACCGCGCAAAGCGCGGCGTGATCCTGGCCGCAGGCGACTTCTCCGGCAACCGCGAGATGATGATGGAGCTTGTCACCGACATTACCGACCTGCTGCCCGAAGGGCAGGAATACCCGCGCAAGGGCGGACGGCAGGGTCTCGGCCATCAGATCGGCGTCTGGGCCGGCGGACGGCTCGAGCCGCGTCCGCTGCCCGTCATGGGCGGCAACTATGTCACGATCCCCGGCTTCACGACCTTCGGCGTACTCTGGCTCGACCGAAACGGGAAGCGCTTTTGCAACGAGACCTTCGGCGGCCCCGAGATCTCCGGCTTCGGCGCGAACGCCATGCCGCTCGGCGCACGCTACAATATCTTTGACGAACATATCCTGGACGATCTGCAGTGGGCTGTCCCGGCGCACGGCGGCTTCGACGAGCACAACCCCGAGAGCGTGCGCGCCCTGCGCGCCATCATGGACAACGCCGCAGAAAATCCGCGCGGCGGCGCAGACTCGATGGAACCGATGCGCAAGGCGTTCCCGTTCGGCTATGTCGCGCCGACCATCTATTCCGGCGAGACGCCGGAGGAGCTGGTCGCAAACGCCGGCCTGACCGGCGAGGCAGCAGAGAACGCCGTCCGCTCGATCCACCGGTACAACGAGGTCTGCCGCGCCGGGCGCGACGACGATTTTGGCAAGGACGCAAAGCTGCTCCGCCCGCTCTCCGGCCGATTGTTCCTGCAGGCGAGCGAGCAGACGGGCGACCTCGGCTTTATGCTCGTCACGGTCGGCGGCTTCGTCACGGACGAGACGCAGAACGTGCTCGGGCTTGACTATGAGCCGATCCCCGGTCTATACGCGACTGGCAACTGCTGCGGCCGCCGCTTCGGCCCGGCCTATACCACGCCGATCGCCGGCGTGTCCATCGGCATGGCCATGACGCTTGGCCGCGAGGCCGGCCGCGCCTGCGCCCGCGCGAAATAAACCCTGCGCGGATCCATGCGAAACAAGCATGGATCCGCGTGCGTTTTGCATGACTCCGGCCGGCCATTCCATGATATGCTGAGAGAAAAGAAATCGAGGAGGACATCTGCCATGCTGATCGACGCTTACGCCCACGCAATGCCGCAGCGCTACTGCGACGCGCTGTTGGGGCTTGGGATCCCCGACCACAAATTCGTTCCACCGTACCTGTGCGATATGGAGGCGCGGCGTGAATTTCTCGCGCCGCTCGGCGATGTGCGCAGCGTCGCCACGCCGATGCAGCTCCCGCTCGACCGCGACCTGCCGGATGACACGCTGCTTGAGCTGGCGCATGTGTACAACGACGAGATGGCCGCGCTGCAGGCCAAATACCCCGACCTGCTCAGCGCCTGCGCCGCCGCGCTGCCGCTCGGCAACATGGACAACACGCTCGCCGAGGCCGAGCGCTGCATCACCAAGCTCGGCATGAAGGGCATCCTGCTGCCGTGCAACTTCCACGGCAGCGAGCCAGGCTCGCCCGAGATGCGCCCGCTGCTGCGCCTGCTGGCTGAGCACGACCTGCCGGTCTGGCTGCACCCGTGGCCGGCCTCGTCGAGCCGCCCGCTGATGCCGGACTCCGGCGGTTGGGAGATGCTCGCCGACACCGCCGACGCGATGGTGCACATCGTGAACAACGGCGTGTTCGACGAGCTGCCGAAGCTCAAGGTCATCGTCCACCACGGCGGCGCCTACGTCCCGTTCTTCCACACGCGGCTCAAGGCGCAGTACTTCCATGATATCGGCCAGCACGGCCACCCCTACGACCCGGCCACGCCGGAGCCGGATCACACCGTTCCCTACCGACACTATGACCAGCTCAAGAATTTCTACGCCGACACCGCATTCTACGGAAGCTGCGCGCCGCAGATCCGCGCGTGCATCGACTTCTATGGCGACGATCACGTCCTGTTCGGCACCGACTTCCCGCTGCCGACCGCAGGCGAATTGGCGCCCGCCATTGCGTCCATGGCCGAGCTGACCCTCACGGACGAAGCGCGCGAGAAGATCGGGCACGGCAACATCGAACGGTTGCTGCATCTGTAATCCGGAACGCGCATCGGCCTTGCCCTGCTTCGCATGGCGCGCCGCACGATCTTGCAGAACCCTTTTTCGGATCAAAAACCCCCGATCCGGGCTGATCGCCTGGATCGGGGGCTTTTTTTGGCTGCGGGAGCCTTTGCGCATATCCGGTCTCCTACCCGTCCTCCCTGCCGCCCAGGGCGTTGCAGACGACCATGAGCGCGGCAAACAGAACGCCGGCGATCGGCCAGATGATCCAGGTGCGCTCCCAGCCGTTGGTGGTAAAGCTCCATGCCAGGTAGATGGCCGTGGCGAGCAGCCAATACACCGACGAGACCACACTGCGGGTACGGCTCGCGCGTTTGACGGCGCGGGAATACTCGCCCTCCTCGAGCAGCTTCTGCATGCTTGCCCAGTTGACGCCCGCGACGATAAAGAAGTATACGCCCACGCCGACAAGCGCGAGCAGCAGGCCGGTCAGCGCGGCGTAGCGCAGGGCGTCCTCCGGGAAAAACAGCCCCGTGAACAGCGGCATGACCGCCAGAATGCAGCAGCACACACCGATCACATTGTATTTCGTGTAGATCGGGCGGTATTGCTCCTGCCGCTGGCGCACCATGCCGGTCACGCCGTAGGCCGTCTTGATCAGCTCCCGCTCGAGATACTGGAACTTCTCCGTTTTCATGCCGCAGGTGACAAAGAGCGCGACGGCGGCCGCGACGAGCACAAGCAGTACGATCATGCCGAGACCGCACGCGGCGTCCTCCGACAGCGGGATGCGCCCCAGCTCGCCCGCCACGCCGAGCACGATCAGGCAGACCGGCGAGAGGATGCACAAAAACGCTGCAAGCGCAATGCGCCGCGCCGTGAGCGCCTTGACGGCGAGGAACTCGCACGCCTCCTCCATCGACACACAGCGCACTGTGCCGCCGCCGTCATCGGCTGCGGGCAGCTCTGTCTCCGACAGGGTCAGCTCATCGCGGAGTAGGCAGTCCGTGCTGACGCCGAACAGCCTTGCCAGCTTCAGAATGCGGTCGAGGTCGGGCACGGACTGCGCGCTTTCCCACTTCGACACCGACTGCCGCGTCACGCCCAGCCGGTCGGCCAGCTCCTCCTGCGACCAGCCGGCCTGTTTCCTCAGTTCAACGAGCTTTTCCGCCAAAATCATCGTGTTCACCTCATATATCCGGCGGCAGAGCCGCCTGGGATGCGCTCAGTATAGCAGATCGGGCGGGTGCGCGCCACCAAGTCGGCTCGTCAACTGTGTCAACCGCCGGTTGCGGCGGCTTTTTTCGGCTGCGGCGGCCTCAGGCGCTGCGCGAGCCTGCGGCATTACAGATCCAGCGCGGCGAACACGGCGCCGGAGATCGCCTCCCGGATCCTGCCGGGCTTCACGCAGTCGCCGACGGCGACGGCGCCGAGGACTGCGGCGGTCAGCGCATCGGCCGGCTCGCGGTTCGGACACAGACCCGCTGCGAGCACAACGCGGTCGGCGGCAAACAGCCGCTCGCCGTCCGCGCAGCGGGCTGTGACGCCGCCCTCCGTCACCGCGGTGCAGGCGCAGCCGGTGTGATACGTCAACACGGCGTCCAGCCGGTCGAGCAGCGCGATGCGCGGCATGCCGACGCACTCGGCCGCGATGGTGTCGCCCATCTCGAGCACGACGACGGACGCGCCGGCGTCTGCCAGGTACACGCCCGTCTCGCAGCCCACCATGCCGCCGCCGATGATGACGACGCGCTTGCCCGCGTATTCCTCCGCGTGGCCGTAGACCTCCACGGCCGGCACGGCGCGCGCGGCGCCCGGGATCGGCGGAACGATCGGCTGTGCGCCGACTGCGGCGATGAGCCGGTCGGGCGCAAGCTCGCGCACAAGCTCCGGCGTCACGTCCGTGTTCAGCAGGACGCGGACGCCGCGCTTTTCCACCATGTCGGCGAGCTGATTTTTCAGCCGGCGCACGTCGGCCTTGACCGGGTCGAAGTCAGTGAAATTCAGCGTGCCGCCGAGACGATCCGAACGCTCCGCTATCGTCACATCGTGACCGCAGAGCGCCGCGGTCGCTGCGGCCTGCATGCCCGCAATGCCGCCGCCGACGACCAGCACACGGCGCCGCCCGCCGCGCGGACGGACGCCGGGTGCGAGATGCTCGCGCGTCGCCATCGGGTTGACCGAGCAGAGCAGGTTCGGCGGCAGCTCCGGGAAGCCCGTCATGCACGCGTAGCAGCGGATGCAGGGGCGGATCTCATCGCGCCGTCCCTCGAGCAGCTTGCGCGGGTAGTCCGGGTCTGCGATGAGCTGTTTGACCATCACGACGAAGTCGGCGTCTCCGGAAGATAGGATGTCCTCTGCCGTCTCTGGATCGGTGATCGCGCCAACGACGGCGACCGGCGTTTTGACCGCGTCCTTGATGCGGCGCGACAGGCCGCGGTTGCAGCCGTGCGGCTCGTAGATCGACGGGAACGTGCGCGTGCGCACGGGATCCTGATACTGCCCGGCGGAGACGTGGAGCAGGTCGACCCGGTCTTCGATCATGCGCGAGAATTCGACCATTTCGTCGATATGGAAGCCGCCTGCAGCCAGCTCGTCGCCGGAGAGGCGGTACTCGAGCAGGATCGAATCGCCCACACGCGCGCGAATGCGATCCAGGATCATCCGCGAAAGGCGCGCGCGGTTTTCCAGACTGCCGCCGAAGCGGTCGACGCGGCGGTTGAACAGCGGCGAGAGGAACTGCGCCTGGAGCCAGCCGTGGCCGCCATGGATCACCGCGACGTCAAAGCCGAGATCGCGCGCCCGCTCCGCCGCGGCCGCGTATTGCTCGCAGACCGCGTCGATCTGCTCCTCCGTCATCTCGCGCACATGGACGCCGTCGGGCCGCACCCACTCGGACGGGCCGATCGGATCCGCGCCGCCGGCGATGCAGCACGGGTCGTTCCACAGCCCGATGTGCGCCAGCTCGATGGCGGCAAGCGCACCGTGCCGGGCGATGGCCAGCGTCAGCTCGCGGTTGGCGATCCGGTCGTCCATATTGGCCGAGTGGATGTTGACCGTACCGCCCTGCTTGCGGTCGCCGACCACGGGGTCGACCGACGTCTCGCCGACCGTGATCTGCGCCGCGCCGCCGCGCGCGCGCGTCTCGAACCAGGCCATCCCCATCGCGTTCGGGCAGCCCACACCCGCGCCGGGCGGCGTGAACGGCCCCATCAGGATGCGGTTTTTATACAGCTTCCCGCCGATACGGTACGGCGCGAGCAGATTGGGATACGACGTTGACATATGGAACCCTCCCAGGCAGCGGCTTACAGGCGCCGCAGTTCGTATACAAATTATCTCATGTGCCGCGCGGTCTGTCAACCTCGCAGGCGGCAAAAAGCCCGCCGCTCAGGAAGGGCGGCGGACAGTCGGGATTAGAGGCTCGCCCCGCGGGACGATCAGGACAGGGCGGAGAAGATCTCCACCGCGGCCGCGCGGCCCGCGTTGACGGCGGCGGCGACGGTTCGCATGCCGGTCACGGCGTCGCCGCCCGCCCAGACGCCGGGCAGGCTCGTCCGGTAGTGCTCGTCGACTGCGATGCAGCCGTTTTCACGCAGTGCAACGCCGGCCACCGGCGCGCTGGTGAAGCCGGTCGCCGCAATGACGAGATCCGCTGTGAGCGGGAACGTCTGCCCGGCCGGCGCGACCATCCAGCGGCCGCCGGGATATTCGGGCCGGTCTGGCCGCATCCGCATCAGCTCCACGCACAGCGCGCCGTCCGCGGCCGTGATGCGGCATGGAGACGCGAGAAATTCAAACCGGACGCCCTCGTCCTCTGCAAGCGCGCGCTGCCGGCGGCCGGCGGGCATATCGCCGCGGGTGCGGCGGTAGACGACCGTCACGCGCTCCGCGCCCATGCGCACGGCCGTGCGCGCGGCGTCGAGCGCGGTATTTCCCCCGCCGATGACGGCGACGCGCCGGGCGCGCGTGCGATCCTCGTCGATCAGGTAGTGCATCGCCTGATGCACGCCCGGCAGCGTCTCGCCCGGGACGTTCAGCGCACGCGACGCGGCGGCGCCCACGGCGAGAAAAACAGCGTCGAAATCCTCGCGCAGCGAGCCGAGCGCCAGGTTCTTGCCCAGCGTGCAGCCAGTGCGAAGCTCCACGCCGAGCTGCTCGAGCTGGCCGACCACGTCGCTGACCACCTCGCCCGGCAGCACGAACGGCGGGATCACATAGGCGGGAATGCCGCCGAGCAGCTCTCCCTGTTCAAAGATCGTGACCTGAAAGCCGGCCTTGGCCAACGAACAGGCACAGGTCATGCCCGCAGGGCCTGCGCCGACGACGGCGACCGCGCGCAGGTGCAGAACCGGCGGCAGCTCGCGGTCAAGCCCATGCGCATGCGCCCAGTCGGCCACAAAGCGCTCCAGCGCGCCGATGGCGACCTGCTCGGAGCGGATGGCGCGCGTGCAGCGGCGTTCGCACTGCTCTTCGCACGCGCACACGCGGCTGGTCACACCCGGCATCTGGTTGGTGCGGCGCAGCAGCGCATAGGCCGCAGCGAAGTCGCCCTCGCGGAGCTTCGCGATGAATTCAGGGATCCTGTTGTGTGCCGGGCAGCCATCGACACACCAGCGGTCAGGGCAGTCCAGACAGCGCTCAGCCTCGGCGCGCGCCTCCGCCTCGGTATAGCCGAGCGCGACCTCCTCCTGATTGCGGACGCGCTGCGCGGGGCTTTGCTCCGCCATCGGCGTCTTATGCGGCGAAAGGTCGAGCCGCCGCTTCATCCTTCCGCCTCCATCGCCCGCGCGGCATTCTCGGCGCAGCGGAAGCTCGACGCCACCGCCCACGTCAGCTCGGACACCGGCGCCAGAGCGCTGCGGCGATGCATCGCGCTCGTCGCGTCGCCCGCGCCGTACAGGCCCGGGATCGGCGCGCCGGCGGAATCGAGTACCTCGCAGCGGTCGTTGACCATCAGGCCGCCCATGGCACACTCGGAGAAGCGCTGGCCGTAGATGGCGTAGTACGGGCCGTGCGCGCGCGGGCGAAGGTAGGCCGCGTCCTTGCCGAACTGTGCGTCGCGCCCCTCGCGGCAGAAGCGGTTATATTCGGCCACGGTGTGTTCGAGCGCCGCAGGCGGCGCGCCGATCTTCTTCGCCAGCTCAGACAGCGTGTCGGCCTTGCAGACCGGCGGCTTTTTGTAGGCGGCCTCGCGGTCGAGATCCTCCTGATAGCGCTCATAGCAGTCATATTCGTCCGACAGCGTCGGATCGGACAGAAATTCACGGAAGATCTCGTCAAGGTTGTCCTGCGTGAAGATGCCCCAGGCGACCTCCCTCGGGCTGCCTGCAATGTGGAACCGCCCCTCGCCCAGGCCGCCCATCTCGTTCTGCCAGCGCTCGCCGTTCAGATTGACCGACAGGTTGGACGGATGCTCGAGCGCGCGGTAGAGACTGTACGAATACGGGTGATGCGCCGGGCCAAAGAGCGAAATGAACATCCGCTCCTCGTTCGGCTCCACCCCCAGCTCCCGGAGCATGTCGATCGCGTCGCCGGTGTCCGACGGAACGGAGAAGCGCGTCACAGGGCGCTCCACATCGAAAAAGCCGCCGTAGCGCTGGAGCTTCCCATCCGAGCTGCCGAAGCCGCCGGTGGCCAGCACGACCGCGCGGGCGCGCACCTCCGTCTCGCCGCCCGGGTCGAGCGAGACGACGCCGCAGACGCGGCCGGTCTCGTCGGTCAAAAGGTGCTTCGCCTCGTGCTCGAGCAGGATCTCCACATCCAGCTTCTGGCTGGGGATGGCCTGCAGCATGGTGTTTTTGATAAACGTGCCGGCCCAGCCGGGGCCAATGGACGGATCGAGACTGCGCGCGTTCTCAATGCGCTTCGGAAACCCGACGACGGCCGGGCCATAGATCGGGCCTTGCTGACGCTTTTCGCCAAACAGCTCAATGGTGAACCGCTTTCTCGTCTCCGGGAATTCGAGCAGCCAATCAAAAAATTCCGAGCAGCCGTAGACCGCGGTGCGCAGGATGTCCTCGCCGATCACGCCGTCCGTGCGCGCGGAGAGAACCGAGACGGCCTCCTCGCGGACGTCCTCGGCGCCCGCCTCCTCGTGCAGCTTGGAATAGATCGGGAAAAAGCCGTGCGCGAGATCGGTGTTGCCGCCGCAGCGCTTCGCTTTTTCCAGCAGAACGACCTTCAGGCCAAGCTGCGCCGCGCGGATGGCCGCGATCAGCCCCGTGCCGCCGCCGCAGACGACCAGGTCGCATGTTTTGACGATGCGCTCGTGCGGGGCAGCCGGGTTTTCCTCATCGCTCACGATCGAGCAGGTCGGGCAGAGCGTTTCGCACAGCCCGCACTGGACGCATCGATCCGGGTCGATCTGGTACTGCGGCCCATCGTAGGCGATCGCGCCCATCGGGCAGGCCAGCTCGCAGGTATGGCACCCCGAACAAGACGGTTTGATGTAAAACATAAAAAGCTCTCCTTTTCCCTCCGGGCGGCACGGCGGACGGCGTCCGCCAAATGCTCACCGGCCGTTTTCCGCAGCGAGCGTCTCCGCGATGCGCTCCGCCGCGAGAAAGCCACTCGAGAACGCCCACGACATATCATTGAGAATCTGGCGCTTTACGCCCGCGGCCACGATGTGGCGCGAGCCGGTGATATCGCCAGCCGCCCAGACGCCGGGGATCGGCGCACCGGCCGCGTCCAGCGCCTGCATCTTCTCGTTGACGCGGATGCCGCCGAACGCGCCGTCGGTGGCGAGCCAGCCGCGCACCGCGTAGTACGGGCCGCTCATCGGAACGAGAGCCGACCTGTCCTTATAGCCATCCCAGTCCATGCCGGTGCTGCAGAATGCATTGTAATCGGCGACCGTTTTGACGAAGCGCACCTCGTCCACGCCCATCTGGCGCGCCAGTTCTGCAGGCGTGTCGGCGCGGAAGGCGTTCTCGCCGTCGATGGCGGCGTCGATCTCGCGGTCGATCTCCTCCCAGGAGTCCGGATAGCGAACGGGCGGCATCGGGCCGACGCCCGCGGGGGGCAGGCTCCGCGCCTTCTCCACGGCGGCGCGCAGGCCGGCGCGATCGATGACCCAGAACGTGCGGGTCTTGGGCTGGTCGGCGAGCACATGACCCGTATCGAAAAAGTCCATGCGCGGCACCATCGGCTCCGACGTGAAGCGGCGGCCAAGCAAATTCACGCCGATGGCAAACTCCGACCCGCAGGCGGCGTTCAGCACCTGGCTCTTGCTCTCGAGCATCGGCCCCATCAGGCGGATGCAGCAGCCCGCCTCGTCGAGCGGCGCGCCGAGCTTCTGCGAAATGGCCAGTCCGTCGCCGGTGTAGGCCGGGTTCGTATGCGCGCTCGGGCGCAGCTCCGCGTCCGCGAAGCGCGGCATGAGCCGCTTTACCAGCTCCGGATTGCAGACCCAGCTTCCCGAGGCAATGACGAGCTGGCGGCAATGGATGCGCAGCTCCTCGCCGTCCCGCTTCGCCAGCACCGCCGCCAGACGGCCGTCGGAAAGCTCGACGTCGTAAAACGGCGTTTCGGTCAAAAGATCAACGCCAAGCTCTTCGCATTTTCTCTTCATCACGTCCATAATGAGGCGGCCTGCGCCCGTGCCCGGGCCGGTGCCCTCCAGCGCCGGGCCTTTCTGGCCGTCCGGCATGTCGAAGATGTAGCAGCCCACCTCGAACCGGTCGCCGACGCCCGGCTCGGCGGCGCACAGCCAATCGAAAAACTGTCCTGTGCCCTCGATGGCCGCGCGCGCAAGCGCCGGGTCGACGCGCCAGAGCGTCAGATCCATCACGCCGCGCATGAATTCGGCGGTTTTGTCCTCCAGCCCGCGCTCTTTTTGCCAGCGGCTGCCGAACACGCGCATTGTGCGCGCGAACTGCATACCGCCGCCGGTCGTTTTGGCCTTTTCCAGCACCAGCACACGCTTGCCGGTCAGCTCCCGGACGCGCGCCGCCGCGACAAGCCCCGCGCCGCCGCCGCCGAGCACGACGATATCATAGTTCAATTCCTTCATGTTTTTCCTCCTTCTATACCGAGCGCGTTTGCAAGGCCAAACGCCGCGCAAAAAACGCCCGGGGCATATCATTGCGTTGTTTCATTCGGAGAAGCAACGGCAAACAGCGGCCTTTCGGGCATTGGCCGCGGCGGAAGGGATCGGCCGGCAGACCTTCCCAACCGCAAGCAGTACACCGCAAAACCAAGACACAGTTATGTAACACAGGTACATCTTGTGTGCTTTGACATCTTTAGAATATAACAATCCACCGATTTTGTAAACAATATACTATAAAGTAAGGCTATTTCCTCAAAGTAACCTGTTTTCTCCCGGATCACAGATCAAAAGGCCGCCTCATTTGCATGAGGCGGCCTTTCCGCGAATCAGTATCCGCATTTTTTCTTTTTATACGGCGCTTGCATGCGATCCGGATCCCGCTCGCGGTAGCCGTGCCACATTTCGCCCAGGCTATCGATCGGCAACCCCTTCTCCTGCATATCGTGCCAGCCCCAGTCGTAGACCATATCGAGCAGCGGCATCAGGGAGCGTCCCCTGTCCGTCAGGCGGTATTCGACCTTTGGCGGGATCTCGGGCAGCACCGTGCGGCTGATCAGGCCATCGCCCTCCAACGCGCGCAGATTCTGCGAAAGCACCTTCTGTGTGATCGGCAACCGCTTGGCAAAGTCGGAAAACGAGCTGACCTCGTCATAGTAGATCGCCCGCAGGAGGAATGGCTTCCAACGGGTGAACAGCAGCCGCATCATATGACAATACGGATCCTTCAGATTGTCAAATTCAACCTCCCGCAGCTCATCCGCCATTGGCTCGCACCTCTTTCTCTCTGTTCCGCCGCCTGCTCCGTCCGCAAGGCTCAGCAGCGCCTGTGTTACCAGATCTCGTTTTCCCGGGCGGCGGCACGCAGCTCGCCGCGGAAATCCGGGTGTGCAATAGAGATCAGACCCTCGACCCGCTGGCGGATGGATCCGTCACGGATATGCGCGACGCCATACTCGGTCACGATATAGTCGACGATATTGCGCTGGATCGACACGACTGCGCCGCGCGCGAGATACGGCACGATCCGCGACACCGTGCCGCCCTTGGCCGTCGAGCGCATGGCGATGATCCCCTTTCCGCCCTTCGCATGGTATGCGCCGTAGGCAAAGTCCGTCGCGCCGCCGGTGCCGGAATACTGCCGGCCGCCGATGAACTCCGAGCAGACCTGACCCGTCAGGTCGATCTGCAGCGCCGTATTGACCGACACCATATTGTCGTTTTTCATGATATTAAACGGATTGTTGACATAGTTGGCCGGGAGCAGCTCGACCATCGGATTGCCGTCGAGGAAGTTGTACAGATCCTGACTGCCCCAGGCGAAGGCGCCGATCGTGCGGCCCTGATAGAAGCGCTTGCGCGAGTTGTTGACCGCGCCGCACCACATCAGCTTGCCCATCGAGGTGCCGATCATTTCGGTGTAGATGCCCAGGTCGCGGCGGTCGGTCAGCTTTTCCGCCACAGCGTCGGGCAGCGTGCCGATGCCGAGCTGGATCGTATCGCCGTCTGCGATAAGCGCGGCAACATTCTCCGCGATGCGCACCGTCACCTCGTCCGGCTCCTCGAGCGGAGCGTGGGAGATCTCCGCGTCGGAGCGGATGAAATAGTCGACCTTCTCGACCGGCACACGGATGGTGCCGAGCGTGCGCGGGAGCTTGTCGTTGACCTCCAGGATCACGGTGTCGCACAGGTCGAGCATCTCCAGCTCCATCTGCTGGCTCATCGACATGCAGACGCAGCCGTACTGATCCATCGGCGTGACGGCCGCAAAGAACACGTTCGGCTTGCGGCAGTTCTGGATGACGCCGGAGACCGCGTGCAGATGGTTCGGCACAAACGAGATGCGTCCGGATGCGTGGTGCTTGCGCAGCGCCGGGCCGTAAAATGTGCTCAAAATATGGATGCCGGTCAGGCTGTCGTCCGAGACGAACGGGTATTCCTCGGCGGGAATGCCCATCCAGACCGTCAGGTCATCCACCCCGCGCGCGGCGACCTTGTGCAGATTGCGCAGCAGCGTGACCGGCTCGTTGCCGTAGCTGCCCGTGGCGATGACGTCGCCGGAGCGCACCGTGTCCAGCGCCTGCTCGAGCGAGATAAACTTAGAGCGGTAAAGCTCCTTCAATTCGTCTGGCGTCATGGCTTATGGCTCCTCCTCCGAAAACCTGGTATCTTTCTTTGCGCGATATCCCATGACCGAAGGCCATTGGATATCGGCCATATGCGCGCTCTGCGCGCATGGCCGGGATTTTTAATTCTTAGCGCGTCGGCGCAATGCGCCGACATGCGCCGACGTAGCTATTATACCACGGATCCGGTTCGGAGAAAAGTAGAATTACAGCTTTGCCGCTGCGGCGAGCGCCATGCGCGACGTCGAGCGGATGTTCCCCGGCATGAGGCTGTCGCCGATATGGATGACGCGGCGCGCTGCGCCGGAAAAGGCCGCGGCCTCGTCCGTCAGACCCTCTACGCCGCCGCAGGCGACAATGGAATCGCACGCTATCGTCCGCTCGCCCTCCGGCGTACGGATGGTGACGCGGCCGGGCGCGAGCGCGAGCGTCTCGGCGCGAAAGACCGGCGTAAGGTTTTTGCACGCCTTACAGCGGCGGTGGAGCAGCGCGTAGGCATGGACGCACCACGCCTCGGGCGCAAGCACGTTTTGACGCGTGACAACGGTGACCTCATGGCCGCACTCGGCAAGGTAGAGCGCCGTCTCCGTTCCCGTCTCCGACCCGCCGACGACCACGACGCGCCGTCCCAGCTCGGCCTCATGGCCGTAGACGCCGATCGGCGTCCAGACCCCTGCGGTGTCCACGCCGGGGACGGGCGGCAGCTTTGGCTTGGCGCCGAGCGCGGTGATGACCGCGTCAAAGCCCATTGCCTCCACCGATTCCGGCGTCGCGTCCGTGTTCAGGCAGACCGTGACAGCCGGATTCTCCGTCACCTGTCGGATGAGATAGTCCTTATACCGGCGCACAGCCCATTTGAACTGCGGGTAGTCCGCGTGGCGGAGCTGGCCGCCGAGCGTGCTCTCGCGCTCAAAGAGTGTGACCGTATGGCCGCGGTCGGCGCACAGCAGTGCCGCGCGCATGCCCGCCGGGCCGCCGCCGACGACGGCGACATGCTGCGGTGCGCCCGGCTTCGGTACCATGCGGGCGGCGCGGTGCGCGATGCCGACATAGGGGTTGACTGCGCATGCACACAAAAACTGCCCCTTGACATGGGTGTGGCAGCGGTTGCAGTGCAGGCACGGCGTGATGTCGCCCGGGCGCTCGTCCACGAGCTTGTCAAGATACTGCGGGTCGGCGATCAGCGGGCGCGCCATGGCGATCGCATCGGTTCGACCCTCGGCGATGAGCCGCTCGTTCCCATCCGGGTCGTGGAAGCCGCCGTTCGGCGCGACTGCGATCGCAGCGCCGGAGCGCTTGATAAGCTCCGCATAATGCGCCGCCGGCGGGACGCTCACACCGTCGTAGTTGTACGCCGTCATATGCGAAGCGTCCATGTCCTCGATGCGGATCTGGAGCAGGTCGGCCGTGCCCTCGCAGAGCTTGGCGAAGCGAACCAGCTCGTCTTCGCTCATGCAGTCGCCGGAGATCTGCAGCTCGATGAGCAGATCGTCTCCGACGGCATCGCGCACCGCACGAGCCAGGCGCAGCGGGAATTTCGCACGGTTTTCGATCGAGCCGCCGTATCCATCCGTGCGCTGGTTCGCACTGGCCGACAGGAATTTGCCGATCAGATTGTAATTGTAGGCATAGTGCAGGCAGACGCCGTCAAAGCCGACGCTCTTGTAGTACGAGCAGCGCGCGACTGCCTCGTCGATGATGGCCTGCATCTCCGGCTCAGTCAGCGCGTGAACCGGGCGCGGCGGCGGGCCGCTGGGCGGCGCGGACTCGTCGGCCTCGGCAAGATCGAGCATCATGGCGTGCTTCCCGTCGTCGATGTGGTCGTACACGCCCGCGTCCGGCGGAAACGAGGCGAATTTTGATAGCTGCACCGAAATGCGCGCGCCCTGAAAGTGGACGGCCTCGATCATCTGCGCGAGATAATTGTCGACGCTCGGGTCGGCCGGATCCCAGCACGGGCCGCGGCAGACGTCCTCAAGCGGAATGTTTCGGGTGTTGTTGAAGCGGTCGGGGATCGTGACGAGCGCAGCGCCGGCGCGTGCGATCCCCTCGACGAAGGCGATGACAGACTCGGACGGGAACGTCTCCGGCCCCTGCAGGAAATGCGGCAGACAGCAGGTGCCGAAGATGCGGTTGCGCAGCCAAACGCTGCCGACGCGGATGGGAGAGAGCAAATGCGAATAGCGGTGTTCCATTGAGAGCACGTCCTTTCCGGCGCCGCGGCGCCAATTGCCGCCGGACTTCATTCCAGCGCAAATAATAAGCACGGTAACTGTTTGTATTATACCAGCTTTTCGCGGCATGTGCAACGATCTGCGCAGAAAAATGCACAGCGCAGCCGGCGGGCGGCGCTGTGCCTATGGCAGGGTGCGGGGCGGCTGTCCGCTGCCGGACGGGCGGCAGCTACACGACGCGGCCCAAGAACTCGATCAGTCTCGGGTTCGTCGGGTGGCCGAACACGGCGTCCGGGGTGCCTTGCTCGGCGATGACGCCGCCGTCCATAAAGATGACCTGATCGGCCACGTCGCGGGCGAAGGCCATCTCATGCGTGACGATGATCATTGTGGTTTTCTGCTCGGCGAGCGACCGGATGACGCGCAGCACCTCGCCGGTCAGCTCAGGATCGAGCGCGCTGGTCGGCTCGTCGAAGCAGAGGATATCCGGCTTGAGCGCCAACGCACGGGCGATGGCGACGCGCTGCTGCTGGCCGCCGGAGAGCTGATGCGGATAGTGCCCGGCGCGGTCGGCCAGACCCATCTGCGCGAGCAGCTCGCGCCCCTGCGTCTCGATCTCCCGGAAGATCGCCTTCTTGTTCTGCTTGTAGTCCGGGCGCTCCTTCGCGAGCAGCCTGCCCGCAAGTGTCACATTTTCCAGCGCGGTATACTGCGGAAACAGATTGAACGACTGGAACACCAGCCCGAAGTGCAGCCGCTTTTTGCGCACCTCGCGCTCGGACTGCGCGGCGGGGTCGGCGGCGTCGAAGATGACGGAGCGGCTCACCGAGATCGTGCCCCGATCCGGAGTCTCGAGAAAGTTCAGGCAGCGCAGCAGCGTCGTCTTGCCCGAGCCGGACGAACCGATGATCGCGAGCGCCTCGCCCTGCTCGAGCGAAAAGCTGATATCCTCGAGCACGCGGGTCGCGCCGAAGTGCTTTTCAATGTTATGTACTTCCAGAACAGACATGACCGGCGCCTCCTTATTGGAAATAACCGAGCCGGCGTTCGATATAGCCGAACAGCAGCGTCAGCAGACCTATGAACGCCAGGTAATACACGCCCGTGAAAAACAGCGGCCAGAGCAGGCCGGAATAGCCGTGGGAGCCTTTCATGAACGAATAGCCGGCCCAGATGACCTCCTGCAGCGAAATGATACGGGCGATGGACGTATCCTTGACGAGCGTGATGATCTCGTTCGACATCGGCGGAATGATACGCTTGACCATTTGCAGCAGCGTGACCTTGAAGAAGATCTGCCCCCGGGTCATGCCGAGCACCAATCCGGCCTCCTGCTGCCCCTTCGGAACGCCTTGGATGCCGCCGCGGTAGATCTCAGCAAACTAGCAGGCGGAGTTGATGATAAAC
>CAZJBT010000001.1:41840-45287 GCA_964544345.1 uncultured Oscillospiraceae bacterium | reverse complement strand
GCGACAGGCCGCAATCCCTTGTCGAAGAACGCCTGCGGCGTTCTTCGACAGTCTCAGCGCCGCGCCGGGACATCCCGGCGCGGCGTTTTCTTACAGATCCTTGATGACCTTGCTTTTCCATTTTCCGCTGAAGAAATAGATGATGCAGACGATGCCGACGATGAGCGACGAGACGGGCGCTCCCATGCCGACGCCGCGCAGGCCCCAGTTCAGCACCAGACCGAACAACGCCGCGACCGGCGCGCGGATGATAAGCGACGAGCAGACGTTCAGCACCGACGTGACCATCGTATGACCCGTACCGATGAACAATCCGCCGAGCGCCGACATGATCGGCACGAACAGCAGATCGCACGCGAACACGCGTGCATACGACGCGCCTGCCGTCACGACCTCGCCGTCCGCCGAGAAGATGCCGACGAGCTGCGGCGTGAACAGCTCGATGACCGCAAATATCACCAGGTTGATGGCATAGATCATCACTAGGCCGATGCGCATGGTCTTGAGCGAGCGCTCGCGCTGGTTCGCGCCCTCGTTGATGGCGACCATCGACGAGACGGCCGCCGTCATCGCGATGCACGGCAGAATGCCGAAGCCGATCAGCTTGCCGCCCGCGCCGGAGGCCGCGCTCGCCACCACGCCGAGCGTGTTGGTGATGGTCGTCAGCACGAGGAACGACAGGCTGGTGACAAGGTTCTGGATGCACGTCGGCATGCCGAACTGCAGCAGCAGCTTCAGCTCGCTCCTGTCGATGCGGAATGAGCGCGGCTTGAAGTCGAACAGGACGTTGTTGCGCTTCATATAGGCGATGCAGATCACCATCGAGAGGAACTGCGAGAAGATCGTTGCGATCGCGGCGCCCGCGGCGCCCATCTCCAGCCCGCCGACCAGGATGAGGTCGAGCACCACGTTCGTACAGCACGCGATAATGACGAAGATGAACGGACGTCGGCTGTCGCCGATGCCGCGCAGGATCGCGGCAAGCGCGTTATAGCCGAACACGAACACCGTACCGGCTGAACAGATCATGACATAGCGCCAGGCCTCGCTGTACGATTCCGCCGGCGCCTGCATTGCGCGCAGGAGCGGGCCGGTAAACACGAGCATCAGCGCTGTAATGCCGAGCGCAAGCAGCAGCAGGAACGTCATCAGCGTGCCGACCGCGCGGCGCAGCCGCTCGTCGTTGCGGCTGCCAAGGTACTGGCCGATCAGCGCCGCGCCGCCCTGGCACAAGCCGATGCACAGGTTCGTGAGAAGCATCGAGACTGTACAGCCGTTATTGACGCCAGACATGCTGTTCGTGCCGGCAAAACGGCCTACAATGATCAAATCGACCATCGAATAGAGGTTCTGCACCAGATTCGACAGAATGATCGGCATGGCGAACAGAACCAGCGCCTTGGCGACGCTGCCGTTCAGCAGCCGGTTTTGTGAAGCATCCATGGTCTTCCTCCTGGGATCAAGTTTCTTTTCAACATCATAACACAACCCAATTGGAATTTCCAGTACTGAGACCACAAAAAGTCATGATGCGAACAATTTTCCCGAGTAAAATCTCGACCGTTAGCTTTACAAGGATTTGTTCTTGTGGTAAAATCGAGGAAAGACCGCCGGGCGCGGCTCGCCGGCATGAGGAGCTGATGCCGATGCTTCGATTCCTGCTCAAACGCGTGCTCTGGATCATTCCGACGCTGCTCGGCGTGATCGCGGTGCTGTTTTCCCTGAACTATCTGTTTCGCGACGATCCGCTCGGCTCGCTGCAGCGGGCGAATTTCTCGCAGACGGACTATACCGCCGAGGCGCACCGCAGCGACTCGCTCGCCGAGGTATTTTTCCGCGAGTATGTGGCCTACAGTGCCGGCATCTTCACGCGCTTTGACTTCGGCGTCTCGTCTGGCTCGCGCATGAGCGTGGGGCGTCTGCTCCAAACGCGTTACCGCGACACGCTCGTGCTCTCCCTGCTCGGGACGCTGCTCGCCACGGCGATCGGCGTGCCGCTCGGAATCTACACGGCCACACGGCGCGGCCATGTGCTCGACTATATCGCCACGAGCGTCTCCCTCATCGGCGCGTCGGTGCCGTGCTTTTGGCTGGCGATGGTGCTGATCTTGGCGTTTGTTCAGCGGCTCGGTATTCTCTCGGCCTGGGGCATCCACTCGTGGCGCGACTGGATCCTGCCCGTCGTCTCCGTCGGGCTTGCACCGGTGGCGAACGTGGTGCGTATGACGCGCTCGTCCATGCTCGAGGTCATCCGGCAAGACTATATCCGCACCGCCCACAGCAAGGGTCTGTCCGACCGCCGCGTCGTCTCGCGTCACTGCATCCGCAACGCGATCATTCCGGTCATCACCGTCATCGGCATGCAGATCAGCTCGATCATGGGCACATCGGTCATTGTCGAGGCGATCTTCTCCATCAACGGCATCGGCATGACGCTCTACAGCGCCATCAACACTTGCGACTGGCCGATGATGATGGGCTGCATCGTGCTCATCGCCATGACGGTCAGCGTCATCAACCTGCTCGTCGACCTCTCCTATGCGATGATCGACCCGCGCATCCGGGAACAGTATTCACACGGATAATACAAAAACAGGGCTGCAGCAGCCCTGTTTTTTCTATACTTCATCCACCTGTCATCCCGAGCGGGCGCAGCAGGCGCCGGATATCCTCGGAAAGCGTTCGGCGACCGGCGGCCATACGGCTCTCACGCGCCGTTACCGCTCCCGCTCCGCGGCGATCCCCTTCAAATGCTCGATCGTGCTGGCGAGCAGCGCCGAGATGGACACGTCGGGCACGCCGACGACCGTGTTGCCGCAGAGGTTGACCGGCAGCAGCAGCTTGCGCGCCGGGCTGCGACCGACACTGGCCGCCATTTCCGCCGTGATCTCGCCGAGCAGCGCGTCGGCGATCACGATTCCGATCGGGCCGACGATGACATCCGCCGCGCGGCTGCACACCGCCACGGCATTTTCGCCCGTCGCTCCCTGATCCGCGCCGCCTTTGAGCATGGCCGCCGTGGCAGCCGAATTGGTTCCGACCGCGGTGATCTCCGCCGCGATCTCCGCCGCGCGGATACGCTCAACGAGCTGCCGGCCGATGCGGCCGCCTTGGCCGTCAATGATCAAAATTTGCAGCGGTTCCATCGCCGCGCCCCCGTTTCTCCTGTCGCTTGGCACCACGGCCATATGCGCGCTCTGCGCGCATGGCCGGAATTCAGATCTTCAGCGCGCCGGCGCGGAGCGCCGACTTGCGCGGGTATCATAGCTTTTTAGCTATGATACCATGACCGCAGGTCATGGTATCACGGCCATATGCGCGCGCCGCGCGCATGGCCAGAATTCAAATCTTCAGCGCGTCGGCGCACAGCGCCGACTTGCGCGGGTATCATAGCTTTTAGCTATGATACCATGACCGCAGGTCATGGTATCACGGCCATATGCGCGC
>CAZJBT010000001.1:36268-41740 GCA_964544345.1 uncultured Oscillospiraceae bacterium | reverse complement strand
GCTTTTAGCTATGATACCATGACCGCAGGTCATGGTATCACGGCCATATGCGCGCGCCGCGCGCATGGCCAGAATTCAAATCTTCAGCGCGTCGGCGCACAGCGCCGACTTGCGCGGGTATCATAGCTTTTAGCTATGATACCATGACCGCAGGTCATGGTATCACGGCCATATGCGCGCTCTGCGCGCATGGCCGGAATTCAGATCTTCAGCGCGCCGGCGCGGAGCGCCGACTTGCGCGGGTATCATAGCTTTTTAGCTATGATACCATAAACCAGCGATCCTGGCAAGTCTCGCGCGTACGTCTGCACGGCTCATTCATTCGTCATCAGGCGCGCCTTTTTCAGCGCGAATACCAGCACCGGCACGAGGACGATCTGCGCGACGATGCCCGGCCACGCGGTCAGCACCGCACCGGACAGGAACGCCGAAAACGGGAACGCGCTGCCGGACAGCCCCGCCATCACGAAGCGCGCCGCGCCCCAGACGAGGCGGCCAAGGATCATCGCGGCGATCAGCGCGCCGTAGGTATAGGCGGGCTTCTTCGGCAGCAGGCGATAGAGCAGGCCGGACGCCGCGCCGTACATCGCCAGCTCAAAGGCCATGGCGACAGCGCCGGGGTACATCACCGGCATGCCAAACAGCGCCGAGCGCAGGATCGGCGCGATCGCGCCGACGACAAGCCCCCACGGCCAGCCGCACAGGAAGCCGCACAGCAGCACGGGAAAATGCATCGGGCAGAGCATACTGCCGATCTCGGGGATGTTGCCGGTCAAAAATGGGAGCACCAGGCTCAGCGCGAGGCACAGCGCGCTCATCACGAGCCGGCGGGTCGTCCTTTGGGTCGTTGTCATAGTTCTTTCTCCTTTTCTCACGGCGCGCGAAAAAAAGAAGGCGCCAGTCCTCCTGGGGAGGTCTGGTACCTTCTGGTATCCAATCTGCGCGCGGTTCGTTCAGCTTCCGCCGGCTTCGGCCGGCCTTCTGCGCCGGCTTCGGCCGACATCTGTTATTTTAGCGGATCGCGCAGCGATCGTCAACCCCGGCGGCGCAGTTTTCGCACGATAACGCCGGTCAGCAGCAGCGCAGCAGCGCCGCCTGCCGTGACGAGCGCCGGACAGGCGCGCTCACGCGCCTGCTCGCCGATGGCCTCGCCGGCCGTGTCCAGCACGATCTCCGTCACCTCCGGCATGATGCCGGTGCGGCTGGATACCTCGTTGATCAGCAGTTCCTTGTTCATGTTGCTTCCTCCTCCGCCGGGCCGCGCAGCAGCGCCCGGCGCTTTTGATAGTCCGGCAGCTCCCGCGCGATGCACGCGTAAAACTCCCGGCTGTGATTTTTGTGCGCGATGTGCGCAAGCTCATGGACGACGACGTAGTCGACCGCGCTGGGCGGGTACTGCATCAGCCGCCACGAATAGCAGATGCTGTTTTTCGCGCTACAGCTTCCGAACCGCGTGCGCGCCGACGTGATCTTCACGCCGGTCGGCACAAGCCCCATACGCGCGCTGTAGTACGCGGTGCGCGCAGGCAGGATCTCGTGCGCAAGACAGCGCAGCCGCGCCTCTTCCGCCGCGTCCGCCTCGGGGTACGCCGCAGCGCGGGCGGCCTGGCGAGCCAAGGCGCGCTGAAGCCATGCTCCATGCGACGCCACAAACTCGTCGATGCGGCGCTGCGGGACGCGCTTCGGCGCGCGCACAAGCACCTCGCCCGCGCGCGTGACCTCGAGCGCGAGCGTCTTTCGGTTCGAGCGGATCACGCGATAGTTCATTTCTCAGGGACGATCTCGAACCAGTAGCCGTCCGGATCCTCGATGAAGTAAATGCCCATGTCGGGATTCTCAAAGCAGATGCAGCCGAGCGCAGCATGCTTTTCATGCGCAGCCTCCATGTCGTCGACCAAGAGGGCGAGGTGGAACTCGTTCTCGCCGAGGTCATACGGCTGCGGATGCTCCCTCACCCATGTCAGTTCGAGCTGGAACGATTCCGTCTCGTCCGAGACGTAGCAGAGGATGAACGACCCATCCGGCGGCTCGACGCGGCGCACCTCGTGCAGCCCCAGCGCCTCGCGGTAAAACGCGAGCGAGCGATCCAGATCCGTTACGTTGTAGTTTTCGTGGACAATATGAAAGCGCATGGTCAATCCTCCAGTTCAAAGATCTGCCCGGGGCCGGTCAACTCTAAGACGCGATCAGCGTAGGCCGCGGCGCGCCCCAGCTTCCGCAGCCGCGCAGTCATCGTGTAATCGCCCCAGCAGTGCATCGGGATCACATGGCGCACGTCGGCCGCCCGCATCAGCGTGTCAAGCCCCTTCCAGAACGCGCCGCCCAGGCGCGGATCGAGCGGGACAAAGGCCAGATCGACCAGCGTACCGCGCAGGCGCGAGATCTCGGATCGGTAGACACGCTCCATCTGCTCGGCCTCCTCCGGCGTGTCCTCCGCGCCCCAATCCCACCAGTTCAGGTCGCCCATGTGAAGGATGCGCTTGCCCGCGCACTCGAGCACAAACGCGACGCCTGCGTCGGTCGAGTCGAGCGTCTCGATGTGCAGGCCGGGAAACTCCGCCGTCTCGTGCGGGCCAAGGTGTGTGATGGACGCCCTGACGCGCGGTGCACTCACGTCCGATGACAGAATAAACTCCGTTCCAGGCCGGCCGGCGAGCCGGTCGAACAGCTCCGGCGAGTAGTGGTCGCCGTGCGCATGGCTGACCAGCACATACAGCGGCCGATCCGCCGGCGCGGGCGGGATCTCGCCGCGGAACCAATCAAACAGAAACGCCGCCTGCTCCGTCTCAAGATAGAACGAGGAATGGTCGATATAAGTCACGCGCATTCGCGATCCCCTCCAACCCCAGTCTGCGCCGCCGCGCGCAATGCTATGCTACGCGGCGGACTGTTTTTCGATATTATAGCACGCCGTTCGCGATGCGAAAAGGTTATTTTTTCGCATCTTGCGATCTGGCAAAAATGTCCGCCATGTTTGCACTTTCTTTTCAATTTGTTCACACCCCGGACACAGTTTCCATATAATATAGATCATGGAACTGGGGAGCAACGGTTCCCACACCCACCAGGCAATCGTTTTTCTTTTCAAATTTCCTCTCTTCTTTCTTCTTTCTTCTTTTTTCTCTATCGGAACGGGCGGCCGTATTTTTACGGCCGCCCGTTCTATGTTCGATCGCAAAAATTCAAAAAATCTCCGCGGTTCGTTCACAGCCTCGTCATATTTTTCCGGTATGCTGAAGATACAGAGGCAGAGAGATCTGTTTCTGAGTCGTTTCTCATTTTCTCCTATCCAATTATTTTCCTCTTTTCTCTCCAATGAAGTCCCTGCGGCTCGCTGCGCCGCGGGGATTTCCCTTTTTATTTTTTGGTTTTTCCGAAAAAAGGCTTGACATTCCGGCCGATCACGCCTACCATGTGATAAGCATGCAAATTTTCAGTGTGCAAATTGGAAAACAGGAGGACTCCACGTTGAAGAAGCTGCTCCGCCGGATCTTTGTCTCGGATCGCGCATGGTACAAAACAATGCTGTCCATCGCCATTCCGATGTCGCTGCAGGCGCTTATCACTTTTTCCGTCAATCTGATCGACACCATCATGCTCGGCCGCGTGGGCGAGGTGGCGCTGTCCGCATCCTCGCTCGGCACTTCATTTTTTATGATCGTGAGCGTCATCTCCATGGGGCTTGGCTGCGGCTCGTCTGTCATTACAGCGCAGTACTGGGGCAAGCAGGAGCTTGATCCGATCCGGCAGACCGCCGCGATCTGTCTGAAGATCTGCACCGCCGTCGCGCTCGTCGCCACCGTTGTTACCGTCGCGATCCCGTCCCAGATCATGACGCTCTATACCACAGACGCCGCAGTCATCACCGAGGGCGCGCGCTACCTGCGCATCCTTGCATTCTCATTCGTGCTCTCGTGCCTGTCGACCTGTCTGACGGCGCTGCTGCGCTCGGTCAACATTGTCAAGGTCTCGCTCCTCGCATCGATCGGCTCGTGTCTGGTCAATGTGTTCTTCAACTACATCTTCATCTTCGGTAAGCTCGGCGCGCCGGTCATGGGCGTTGCGGGCGCCGCCGTCGGTACCGTCATCGCCCGCGTGTTTGAGCTGGGCGTCATCGGCATCTACTTCTTCTGCATCGACAAGCGCATCGGCTTCCGGCTGCGCCACCTCAGAAGCTGGAACGCGCGCATCGCCCGCACGTTCTGCTCCGTTTCGCTGCCGGTCGTCGTCAGCGACCTCATCATGGTGCTCGGCGGCACCATCATCACCATCATCATTGGTCACGTCGGCACCGCCATGACCGCTGCGAACTCCATTGCCTCCACCGTCAACAACGTCGTGGTCAACCTGTTCTTCGGGCTGTCGAACGCCGCAACGATCCTGACCGGCAACACCATCGGCGCCGGCCGCAGGGACGAGGCCTATTTGCAGGGCAAGACCTACTATGCGCTCGCCATCATCGTCGGCGCGCTCGGCGGGCTGATCCTGTACCTGCTCCAGGATCCCATCATCTCGATCTACGACGTCTCCGAGCAGACGCGCGGCTATACCGCCCAGATGTGCACGGTCCTGTGCTGCCTGATGCCGATCCTGCTGCTCGACCATCTGCTGACCAAGGGTACGCTGCGCGGCGGCGGCGATACAAAATTCCTGATGTTCGCCGACACTGCCTTCGCCTATCTCGTTGCCGCGCCGCTCGGCGCGCTGGCCGCGTTCGTGTTCGACGCGCCGGTCTGGGTCATCTATCTGTGCCTTAAGAGCGACTTCATCTGCAAGACCTTCGTGTGCTCCTGGCGTTTCTTCTCAAAAAAATGGATCCGCGACGTGACGGTGGAACCCGTCTGAAACACACGCCAAAATCATGCAAAAAGCCACGCCCTGTTTGTGTGAAACACACAAGCAGGGTGCTTTTTATTGAGCAAATTTACAGACCATGGCAATTCAAGCCGATCTGTCAATTTATTCCATTGACTTTTTGGCCTCACCTGGTAGAGTTGAATTATCCAAGCACAAAACATGTCTCATACGAGACACCTATATTAAGGAGGCTCCCTATTATGAATAAAGTCAATCTCCAGAGCAAATACCAGCTTTTCATCGGCGGCAAGTGGCGCGACGCGTCCGACGGCGGCACGTTCAACAGCGTCTGCCCGGCTGACGGCGAATTTCTTGCCACCTGCGCCAACGCAACGCACGCGGACGTTGACGCCGCTGTCGATGCGGCCTGGGATGCGTTCCGTACATGGAAAAACACCACCGCCGCACAGCGCGCGGCCATCCTGAACAAGATCGCGGATATCATCGACGCGAACGCCGAGTATCTGGCCATGGTCGAATCCATGGACAACGGCAAACCCATCCGCGAGACGCTCGCCATCGACGTGCCATACTCCTCGGCGCACTTCCGCTACTTTGCCGGCGCGATCCTCGCCGACGAAGGCTCGGCCAATATGCTCGGCAACGACACCCTCT
>CAZJBT010000001.1:0-36258 GCA_964544345.1 uncultured Oscillospiraceae bacterium | reverse complement strand
AGATCGTTCCGTGGAACTTCCCGTTCCTCATGGCGGCGTGGAAGCTCGCGCCGGTTCTGGCGTCCGGCTGCTGCACGGTGTTCAAGCCGTCTTCGATCACCTCGCTGTCCGTGCTTGAGTTCGCACGCCTGATCGAGGATGTGCTGCCGGCCGGCGTGTTCAACATCATCACCGGCGCGGGCGCCGACTGCGGCGACTATATGCTCCAGCACCCGGGCTTCACCAAGCTGGCCTTCACCGGCTCGACCGAGGTCGGCCGCAAGGTCGCCCAGGCTGCGGCGGATAAGCTCATCCCTGCCACCCTCGAGCTTGGCGGCAAGTCGGCCAACATCTTCTTCGACGACTGCAAGTGGGATATGGCGCTCGACGGCCTACAGCTCGGCATCCTGTTCAACCAGGGTCAGGTCTGCTGCGCCGGCTCGCGCGTGTTCGTACAGGAGGGTATTTACGATAAATTCGTCGCCGAAGCGGTCAAGGCCTTCAACAAGATCAAGATCGGCATGCCGTGGGAGAAGGACACCCAGATGGGCTCACAGATCAGCCAGGCGCAGCTCGGCAAGATCCTCGATTACGTCGACATCGGCAAGCGGGAGGGCGCGACGGTCGCCTGCGGCGGCGAGCGCGCCTCCGGCGGCCTGCTCGACAAGGGCGCGTTCATGCAGCCGACCCTGCTGACCAACGTCACCAACGATATGCGCGTCGCGCAGGAGGAGATCTTCGGGCCGGTCGCGTGCATCATCAAGTTCAAGACGGAAGAAGAGGTCATCGCCATGGCGAACGACAGCTCCTACGGTCTCGGCGGCGCCGTCTGGACGCGTGACATCAACCGCGCCATCCGCGTCTCCCGCGCGATCGAGACGGGCCGTATGTGGGTCAACACCTACAACGCCATCCCCGAGGGCGCGCCGTTCGGCGGCTACAAGGCCTCCGGCATCGGCCGCGAGACGCACAAGGTCATGCTTGAGCACTACTGCCAGACGAAGAACATCATGATCAATCTCTCCGAGTCTCCGTCCGGCTTCTACCCCGCATAAGCAGCGCACCTGTCCAACCAATACAAAAGCGCCGGGAGAGGTTCCCCACCTCTTCCGGCGCTTGAGACTGTCAAAGAACGCCCGCGGCGTTCTTTGACAGGGGACTGCGACCTGTCGCAGCGCACGCCTTGGCCGCTGATCGCGGACAAGGCGCATGTTTCCAGGCCGGGCGGAGTTTTCTCCGACGCGCAAGTCGCCGGAGAAAACGATCCTGATTTGATTTCGCCGCTGCGGCGGCGAAACTCTACGAGGTTTTTCGACAAGCTGAAGCGCCGGAAGAGGGTCCCACCTCTTCCGGCGCTTCTTTGCGCAAACAGCGCGGGATCCGCGTCATGTCCGTGCCGTACCGGCGCGTCAAAGCGATACGATGCCATCCACGAGAGCTTCGCGCTCGCAGGCGCTTGCGGCATTTGCGCAGAACACCGAGCTTTTCTCTGTCAGCGGGAGCGGCGCGCCGTCGAGCCGCGTGACCACGCCGCCGGCCTCCTGCACGATCAGTGCGCCCGCGGCGAAGTCCCACGGCGAGAGCACACGCTCGCAGAACAGCTCGGCTCGACCCGCGGCGATGTGGCAGAAGTCGAGCACCGCCGCGCCGAAGCGGCGCACGTCGAGCGTTCGGTCGAACAGCCGCCGCGCCAGCAGAAACGTCGCGTCGGCATGCTCACGCGTATAGGCCGCCGTGCCGAAAATGGCGATGCCCTCGGCCGCCGGGCGGTCGGAGACGCGGATCGGCTCGCCATTCAAAAACGCGCCGCAGCCCGCCTCTGCGAAGAACAGCTCGTCCGTGTACGGGTCGTAGATCACGCCGAGACGGCGCCGCCCGCCGTCGCAGTAGCAGATGGACACCGCGCTCTGCGAAAAGCCGCGGATGAAATTCGTCGTGCCGTCGATCGGGTCGACGATCCAGAGCGGCTCGTTGGGATCGACGGCATGCGCGCTCTCCTCGCCAAGAAACTGCGCGCCAGGCCGCAGCGCCGCGAGACGCTCCTGTAAGAAGCGCTCAATGCGCTCGTCATACTGCGTCACAAAATCGGCCGGGCCGGACTTGTTCCGCGTCTCGATGCGGTCGGCCGCGCGCATCATCGCGCCGGCCTGGCGCGCCAGCTCAGTAACCTTCCAGAGCATCCGCATTCGCCTTCCATTCCATCATGCGCCAGATGACCGCACTCGCCTGTGCACGCGTCAGCGTGCTGTCCGGCGAGAAAATCAGACCGCCCGACGCATCCTGCGCGCCGGTAAAGATACCAGCCTGGTACAGCGCAGCAGCCGCCGCGCTATCCGTATCGGAAAACGGCGAGGCGACCCCGGGCAGATTCAGCCCCAGCGCGGCACAGGCCAGCTCCGCAACCTCGAGCCGCGTGACCGCCTGCGACAGATCAGGCCACCTGTCCTCCGCCAGGAGACCATTCACCACCGCGCTGGCATAATAGCCCGCGGCCCAGCCGGCCTCGGCCGGCTGCTCGATCGGCTCATAGCCCGCCGCAAGCAGCACCAGCTTGAGCGCCTGCGCGCGGTTGACCGTATTGTTCGGTCGGAAGGTGCCGTCACCGTAGCCGTCCACCACGCCCGCCGAAGCGAGCTGCTCCACATAGCCCGCATACCACGAGTCCGCCGTCATATCGGAAAAGCGCGTTGTCTCCGATGGATCGGCCGGGTCTGCCCCGCCGTCTGCCCAGCGAGCCGTGACCGTCAGATTCTCTGTCACGAGGTCGCCCGCAGCAAGCCGCCTGCCGTCCGGCGTATACCATCCGGTCAATGCGAAGCCCTCGCGCTCCGCCGTCTCGAGCAGAACGTAGGTGGTTCCGGTCTGATAGAACCGGATGTCCGTTTCCATGTCGCCGCCGTCCGCATCGTAGATCACATAGCGGAACCGGTCGCCCGTACCGGAATAATCGCCGAACAGGAAGATCGCCGCCTCAGCCGCGCGATGGCGCGCAAGCATCGGGCTGACGGTCTTGCCGACGTGGCACCAGACGCCGAGCGCGCTGGCCAACTCGTTCGCCGTATATCTGCCCGAACAGATCGTGCGGACGATGCGGTACGAGTCATTCATCCAGCCTGTGCCGGTATTGTAGGCCAGACTCGCCAGCGCGTCGAGCTGCTGCTGGGAAAGCTCCACACCGCGCGCAGAGAAAAAGCCCGTGATCTGCAGCGCGAGCGCGTCGAGCGTGTCGCAGAGCAGCGTCTGCGCCTCCTCCTGCGTGATCCCGTTCGGGAATGCGCCGGCGCTGACCGCCGTGCCGTAGCCGATATAGCCTCCCGTATACGTGGAAACAAAGCCCTCCCACTGCGCGACAAGCGACACCATCTCCTCCGAAACCGAGACTGCCGCCTCCTCCGCTGCGGCCGGTGCGGAAAGCATCCCGCACAGCAAACACAAACAAACCGCCAGCGACAGAATATCCCTCCAACTGCGCGCCATTTTTTCATCTCCTCCGATTCTCGGATTTTTCGAACTTTATACTCAAAAATTAATTGATTATACCATATATTTTCCTATATTGCAAATCGCGCCCGGCGCAACATCATCAGTTGCATTGCGGATGAGGCTGTGATATAATACAATAAAATTTTGTCAGGTTCTAAACAAATCCCATCGAGCGAAGCGAGGCTGTTCCATGAGTAAAAACAACACCATGATCAACGATCTGACTGAGGGCAATCTGACCCGGCAGTTGATCGTCTTTTCTATTCCGTTTATGCTTTCCAATCTGCTGCAGGCGCTCTACTCGATCGTCGATATGATCGTTGTCGGGCAGTTTGTCGGCTCAGTCGGGCTTTCGTCCGTCTCGGTCGGCGGGCAGATCGTATCGTTTTTCACCTGGCTCGGCATTGGCTTTTCCACCGCCGGTCAGGTCATGGTCGGCCAGTATGTCGGCATGAAGGACGCCAAAGGCATCGAGCGCACTGTCGGCACGCTGTTCACGCTGCTGCTGTCCGGCGCACTGCTGCTCGGCATCGGTGGCATCGCGCTCACGCGGCCGATCCTGCGCCTGATGAACACCCCGTCTGACGCCTTTGACGGCGCACTTTCCTATATGCGCATCTGCTGCGCGGGCATGATCTTTATTTTCGGCTATAACACGGTCAGCGCCGTCCTGCGCGGCATGGGCGAGAGCACGCGGCCATTCCTATTCGTCGCCATTGCGGCTGTGGTCAATCTGGTGCTTGATCTGGTTTTTGTCGCCGGGTTCCACTGGGGCGCGGGCGGCGCCGCGCTTGCCACCGTCATCGGTCAGGCCGTCTCCTTTGTGATCTCGATCATATACCTGTACTGCCGGCGCGTGCAGTTCGGCTTTGACTTTAAGCCCGCAAGCTTCCGGCCGCATCCAAAAACAGCGGCCAACCTGACGCGGCTCGGCGCGCCGATGGCGCTCCAGTCGGCGGCCATCAGCCTGTCTTGCATGTTCACCAACTCGTATGTCAACGCCTATGGCGTCGCTGCGTCCGCCATCACCGGCGTCGGCTCAAAGCTCATGGACCTGACCGGCGTTGTCACGCGCGCGATCTCCAACGCCGGCGCCACCGTCGTCGCGCAGAATATGAGCGCGAGAAAATTCGACCGCGTGAAGAAGTTCACCCGCATCGCGCTCGTCATGTGCGTGGTGACCTCGGGCATCTTCGCGCTGATCTGCGGTTTCTTCCCGGAGGAGGTCATCTCCATCTTCGATTCCGACCCGGCCACGCTCGCGCTCGCGCCGTCATACATGGTCACGATGATCGTCGGCTTCGGCGCCAACGCGCTGATGTCGCCGTACTACTCGCTCATCAACGGCATCGGTTATGCCGGCTTGTCGTTCGTGATCGGCATTCTCGACGGCGTTGTCGGCCGCATCGGCCTGTCGCTGCTGCTCGGTCTGGCGTGCGGCATGGGGCTGCAGGGCTTCTGGCTCGGCAGCGCGCTGGCCGGCTATGTCACGGCATTCTGTTCCGCCGCATATTACTTCTCCGGCCGCTGGAAAACCAGGCAGCTTCTGATCGAAAAGTAAACAGCGAACGCCGGAGGAAGCAATGCTTCCTCCGGCGTTTGAGACTGTCAAAGAACGCCTGTGGCGTTCTTTGACAAGGGACTGCGGCCTGTCGCAGCGCACGAATCGTGCGCCGATGGTCGCACGATTCGCACGTTTACAGGCCGAGCGGTGTTTTCTCCGACGCACAGGTCGCCGGAGAAAACGATCCTGATTTGATTTCGCCGCTGCGGCGGCGAAACTCTACGAGGTTTTTCGACAAACTGAATCCGGAGGAAGCGTTGCTTCCTCCGGCGTTTTTTTGCAGACGGCGCCGGTCTCCCGCGCCGCCCGGTGCAGCGGGAACGGCGTTCGCCGCACCCCGCGAAGATCGCGGGACATGCGCTCGTCAAAGGCGGCTCACACGCCGGCGCGCCCTCACTCCTCCGGGAACTCCATCGCTTCGATGTACGCGTCAGAAAAGACCTGGCTCCCGGACAGCTCCAGATATTCGGCGCGGGCGGCAAGCTCTGCCAGCTCCGCGCGCGCCGTGTCCGAGCAAAGCGCCGCCGCCGCGCCCGCGCCCGCGCTGTTGCCACAGGCGATCAGGCGCTCCGTCAGCACGGCCGGGTAAATGCCGATGCGCGCGGCGCTCTCTGGTCTTAAGTAGTTGCCGAAGCCGCCCGCGAGGTAGAGCCGCTTCAGCTCCTCCACGCGGAGTCCGAGCGTCTGAAGCAGCGCCTCGATCCCGGCGGCGACCGCCGCCTTGGCAAGCTGCAGCTTGCGCACATCCGCGGCGCTCACATACACGCCCGGCGCAAGCACAAAGCATACGCCGTCCGCGCACTCGCCCAGGTATGGCAGCGCAGTCTCGGGCGCCTCATCCGGCGGCAGGAGCCGCCCCGTCTCATCTACCGCGCCGAGCTGTAACATCACGGCCAACGCGTCGACCAGGCCGGAGCCGCAAAGCCCCTCCGGCGCGCCGCCGCCGAGCACCGTGTACGTCACCTCGCCGTCTTTGACCGAAACGGAGTCGACCGCGCCCGCGCGTGCCGACATGCCGCAGGCGATCTCCGCGCCCTCGAACGCGGGGCCGGCCGCCGTGGCGCAGCTCACGATGCGCCCGTTGTGGACGATCGCCATCTCGCCGTTCGTGCCGACGTCGAGGAACAGGCTCGGCCCATCGTCGCACGACGCGCCGGACGAGAGCAGCCCCGCCGTGATATCGCCGCCGACGTAGCCCGCCACACATGGCGCGAGATAGACCCTCGCGCCCGGCAGGCCGAGCGGCGCGCCGTCCATCTCCTCCCCAAACAGGCTCAGCGGTGTGAACGGCGCGACCGCGATCGTGCTGGGCGACAGCCCTGCGTACAGGTGCTGCATCACCGTGTTGCCCGCGACGGATACATGCGCGACCTCACCAAGTCCGCGGCCTGCCTCCGCGCAGGCCGCACAGAGCAAGCCGACGATCTGGCCGCGCACGGCGGCGGTCAGCGTCTCCAGCCCGTCCGGATGCTCATTGCACCAGGAGATGCGCGAGATCACGTCCGCGCCGTAAGGCCGCTGGGCATTCATAGCGCTCTGCGCGGCGATCTGCGCGCCCGTCGCCAGATCATACAGATAGAGCACGACCGTCGTCGTGCCGATGTCCACGGCCGCGCCAAGCCCCGCGCGCGGCGTGACCGAAAACGCCCGACCCGTTCCGGCCGTGCAGATCGCTGCCTCGCGGGATCTGAGCGTCACGGTGCAGTCGCCCGCCACGCGGCACTGGCAGGCGAGCCGTTCGCCCCGCGCCACGGCGGCAGCCTCGGCTCCCGTCGGCTCGCTCACCGCGCCTGTGACCTGCACGCGGCAGTTGCCGCAGGTTCCGCGCCCGCCGCAGGGCGCGTCCGGCGCAAGCCCCTGCTCACGGAGCACGTCCAACAGCGTTCTGTCCGTCTCGGCCTGGACTGTGCGCGGCGCGCCCGCACCCAAGATCGTCACCATCGCCGCGCCTCCTATGCCAGCAGGATGCAGCCTGTGTAGGTGATCGTCTCCGGCCCGTAGTAATACGGGACGCCGGACGCCTTGCACACATCCGCGACGACCAGTCCATAGGCCTCCATCGAGGGAAACGCCAGGTCGGGGAAGCGGCACGGCGCGTCCGGATAGGTACACGGGCGGCAGCGGCTGCACCCGCCAGCGCTCATTGGCAGGCAGTCCGGAAACAGCACGCGCACGCGCGGCACGATCGTATCGAAGCGCTCAGCCTGCAACCGCCCCGTCTCCATCATCGTCTCAACGTCAAACTTATCCTCAAGGATGCCGGTCGACTGCAAAATCACACCAAGCGAATAGCGCGCGGCCTTCTCCGTGATCTCCTCCAGCGTGCCGCAGCCGGGCGGGCATGTCCAGGTGCGGCCATAATTGCCGCAGCGGTTGTCCGCACACATATTGCGCACCTCGGGGCGGAACACCAGCGCCGCCAGATCGAGCGGGTCGGCGTGGGAAAATCCAATCTCCTCCGCGAGGGTCAAGACCTCCTGTAGATCGGGCATGACAGATTCCTCCTGTTGGCATCTCGTTTCCTCCAGTTTAGCGCACCCGGCGCGGGAGTACAAGTGCTTTTTTCATCCGCATTTCACGGCTTTTTTAAGTAAAACGCAGGATTTGACCGGCAAATCCCCGGGGTTTCGACGCTTTTTTTAGTTGAATAAGCGAAAAAAAACGGATATAATGACCCTATCAGTACAAAAAGCGGAGGAGACAGCCGGCATGTATCAGGTCATGATCATTGAAGACGACCCGATGGTCGCGAGCATTGAGAAGACGTGGGTGGAGAGCCGCGGCAAACTCCAGGTGACGGCCTCGCTGCGCGCGGCGGACGACGCGATGGCACCGCTGCGCGCCGGCGCGGCAGATCTGCTGCTGCTCGACCTCAATCTGCCGGGGATGCACGGGCTGAAGCTGCTCGCGGCCATTCGCGCCGAGCAGCTTCCCGTCGAGGTCGTCGTCGCCAGCGCGGACGATTCGCCCGCAACGTTCCGGCGCGCACGCCACCTCGGCGCGCTCGACTATCTGCTCAAGCCGTTCGACGAGGCGCGGCTGCAGCGAGCCGCCGCGCTGTTTCTGCGCAGCCGCCGGCTGTACGAGTCCGGCGCGCGCCTGATCCAATCGGAGATGGACAGCCTGCTCCTGCCCGCCGCCGACGAAAAGCATGGCGCGGCCGTGCTCGCCAAGGGCATCCAGGCGGCGACACTCGGACTTGTGCGCGACTTCCTCGCCCGGAGCGAGGATCGATTGACCAACGAGTCTATCGCGGCCGGCACAGGCCTCTCCGTCGTCTCGATCCGCCGGTATATGGGCTACCTGACCGACCAGGGCGAGGTGTCCGTCGAAATGGAATATCACACCGGCGGCCGGCCGGTCACGATCTACCACGTTTTATAAAACGCGCGGCGGCTGAGACCCTTGCCGCAGGCGCGCCCCGTCCGGGCGCCGTTCCTCCCGCTTGCCCCTGCATGGTACGAGCCGCGCAAAAAAGCATCCGGGCGGGGTTGCCGTGTGGATCATTTTCGGCTATAATCAAGGAAAATAATTCGGCTCCGCGAGCCGTTGAGGAGGATGTCGCATGGATCTCAAAGGAAGAAGCTTTCTGACGCTGCGGGACTTTGCCCCGGATGAGATCATTGGTCTGCTCGATCTGGCAGCCGATCTGAAGGCGAAGAAAAAGGCCGGGATGCCGGTCGATCGCTGGCGCGGCAAAAACGTCGCGCTGATCTTTGAGAAAACCAGCACGCGCACGCGCTGCGCGTTCGAGGTCGCCGCCTACGATATGGGCATGTGCGTGACCTACCTCGATCCGTCCGGCTCGCAGATCGGCAAGAAGGAATCCATCCGCGATACCGCGCGCGTGCTCGGCCGTATGTACGACGGCATCGAGTACCGCGGCTTCGGCCAGGAGATCGTCGAGGAGCTGAGCCGCTACGCCGGCGTGCCGGTCTGGAACGGCCTGACGAACGAATTCCATCCGACGCAGATGCTCGCCGACCTGCTCACCATCCGCGAGCACTTGGGACGTCTCAAAGGCGTCAAGCTCTGCTACATGGGCGACGCGCGCTACAACACCGGCAACTCGCTGATGGTCGCCTGCTCGAAGCTCGGGCTGCACTTCGCCGCCTGCGCGCCGAAGCGCTACCTGCCGAACGCCGAGCTGGTCATGGCGTGCCAGGACTACGCAAAGGCCTCCGGCGGCTCGATCACGCTGACTGAAAGCGTGGACGAGGCCGCATCGAACGCGGACGTTATCTACACCGACGTGTGGGTCTCGATGGGCGAGGCCGACGAGGTCTGGGCCGCGCGCATCCGCGATCTGCTGCCCTACCAGGTGAATCGCGCCGTGATGGACAAGGCGAAACCGGAAGCGATCTTTATGCACTGTCTCCCCGCCTTCCACGACCAGGGCACCGGCATTGGCCGCGAGATCTATGCGAAATACGGGTTGGCCGAGCTGGAGGTCACTGACGAGGTGTTTGAAAGCCCGCGGTCGGTCGTCTTCGACGAGGCGGAAAACCGGATGCACACGATCAAGGCCGTCATGGCCGCGACCCTGAAAGAGACCTGCTGAACCCCCGACCGGGCGCGAAAGCGCCCGGTTTTTTTGTCCCGACGAAACTCCAACGGAGCAGAACCTCCCAAATGGATCGGTCTTGCGCTGCGGCGCGGGCATTTCCCTGGGGACGCGCCCCGCGCGAAGCCTGCGGGGCGTCTTAAATTGCGGCGCGGTATATCGACCGTCGGCGCTGGATAAGATCGCAGCTCCTCCGTGATCGGCGGCAAAAAAGCGCGGCGCTGCCTTGGCAGCGCCGCACGGATCAGTTCTTGATATACTCCTTGCGCTCGTAGCCTTCCTCGTTGCGGTAGTTGTAGCGCGTGTAGTCGTAGCGCGTGTTCTTTTTGTAGTTGAACAGGCCGATCAGCACGGCGGCAAGAACGATGACGCCGATGGGGAAGATGTCGATCAGGCGGTCATCGGCGGTGCCGACGATGGAGACGCGCTCTTTTCCCGGCGCAGTGAGCGTGCCGCCCGCGACGGCCTGTGCGAGCGCTTCGGTCAGCGTGAAGCCGAGCGGCTCAAAGGGAAGCGCCGGCATGCCGTAGCCGCCCGAGAGCATATACTCGCTTGCGGCGAGCGTGAACTCCGTCGCAGTATCGGTCAGGTCGAGCTTCTCGCCGGTGGAGAGCAGCTTGATCTCCAACACGCGCTCGCCCGGCGCGGCGGAACCGTCGACCTCATAGGAAAATCCGGACGGCTGAACGAAGCCCTCGTGCTTCGACTGCTCCACGATCAGGCAGTCGTCCTCGCCGCAGACCATATTGGAGACGGCGATCTCCAGGATCTCCTTGAGCCCGGCAGGCGTCACCGTGGTCAAGCCGACAGGGCGGTCGGCCGCAAACACGGCCTGCAGGTCAGCCCAGGTGGCCTCGCCGCCCTGCAGATTCTGCGCGAGATCCGCGCCGTTGACAATGGCGAGATCCGCGCCGGCGGCATCGCGCACCGCATCCGCCGCGGCCGCGCCGAGCGGCGTGCCCGAGATCAGAGCGCCCGGCTCGTTCATGCCCTGGAGCAGCTCGGCTACCTCGCCGACGATCTCGTCCGGCGCATAGGCCAGCGCACAGGTCGCCAGCGCCGCCGCCGTCAGCAAGCTCAAAAACAGTGTGGAAATTCGTCTCATTCGTTTTGCCGTTCCTTTGAACCAAAGTTGATTCTATTATACACGCGTACGCCTGAAATGCAACCGGCCAATTGTAAACAATCCGCGGCCTCCCCGCATGCAGCGGGGAGGCCGCGTTCTGTCAGATCTGGCTTGCCGCGGCAAAGGCGGAGCGGTTGCACGTGCGGATGCTGCCGACCTTGTTGCAATCGCCGATCATAAAGAACTGGTCGGCGCAGTCAGCAAATTGCAGCGCTTCGTCCTGCAGGCCGCGCATACCGCCGAGCGCCACCACGTCGTCGCACTCCACGGTGTGCTCAGCGCCCTCCGCGTCCACATACCGGACAAAATCCTTGCCGATATAGGTCGTCGTCGCGCGCTTCACCTGATGGAGCTGGTCGAGCGCACGCCATTTATCGACCATCGTCTCGCGGTAGTGGACGGGCGTGGCGTCATAGGCCAGCACTTCTTTGCGGCTGAGGATCGTCACCTCATGGCCGGTCTCGCACAGATAGAAGGCGATCTCCACCGCGCTCTCGCTGCCGCCGACCACGACCACATTCTTTCCCAGCTTGTCGGAGTTCCCATAAATATTCAGCGGATTCCAGGGCGAGTTTTCCGCGCCCTCCACCGCCGGGCGCTTGGCCTGCGCGCCGAGCGCCACGATCACCGCGTCATAGCCCGCGGCAGAGATCATCTCCGGCGTCGCCTCGGTGTTGTAGCGCACCTGAACGCCGGCCTTTTCCATCTGGCTCTTGACCCAGTCGCGGTATCTCCTGACGGGCCATTTGAAGGAGGCGTAGTCGGCATGGTAGAGCTGGCCGCCCAGCCGGTCGCTCTTCTCATAGAGCGTGACCTCATGCCCCCGCTCCGCACAGAACAGCGACGCCCGCATCCCCGCCGGGCCGCCGCCGATGATGGCGACCCGCTTCCGGCCGGTGACCGGCTTGACCAGTTGATCCAGCTCATGCATGATGCCGATCTTGGGGTTGACCGAGCAGGCGAACAGCCACTCGCCGTTCATGCTCGGGACATGACACTTGTTGCAGCGGATACACGGCAGAATGTCCTCGCCGCGCCCCTCCTGCAGCTTCTGATAGAAGTCCCAGTCACAGAAGAACATGCGCGCGCCGCCGATCAGATCGGCCTTGCCCTCGGCCAGGATCGCCTCGGCCTCGTCCGCCATCTGATAGCCGCCGATGACCTCCGCCAGGATCCCCACGCCCGCTTCTTTCATCGCCGCAGCATATTCCAGCGTGGCGTACTGGTGCTCATAGGAATTAAAGCCCGTGGGATGGGAGATGTTGGCGCTGCCGTGGCGGATCTGGAAGATGTCCACGTAGCCCTCCAGCTCCTTGCCGATCTCGATGAACTCGTTGACGTCATAGCCGCCCTCGCCTTCCTCGGCGCCGCTGATCTCGACCTCGATCAGGAAGTCCTGCCCGCAGACCTCGCGGATGCGGGTGGCAAGCTCCTTCAGGAACTGGCAGCGCCCGGCTACGGAGCCGCCGTACTTGTCCGTGCGGTGGTTATAGGCAGGCGAGAGGAAGCGCGCAAACAGCGTCACGCCGTAGGCAAAGTGCAGCGTACACAGATCAAAGCCCAGATCGCGATAGAACTTGATGCGTTGCACCTGATCCTCGATCGTCTCGCGGATCATGTCCTCCGTCAGCTCCTCCTGATCCTGATACTTCAGCACCGCGTCGCGGATCAGCTCAGCGCCGCCGCCGCCCTCATCGGTGTAGAACATGCTCACACTGTCAAGCTCGTCGCGATGCTGAGCCTTGGACGCGCTGACATCATAGCCGCTGAACTTGGAAAAAAACGGCATGATGCAGATCGAAATTTTGGAATTGTAATAATGGATCAGGTCGGCCAGCTTGCTGAGATAGTTCTGCAGGCTTGGATCGTCGATGTCGAACATCGCGAAGCGCCGGCCGTCCTCATTGCTGGAATTGCGCTGATTTTTGTCAGTCCAGTCGGCAAAGGTCACAACTGCCGCGCCGTTGCGCGCGAGCGAGACCATATGCTCGATCAGCGGATCGGCGGGCCAGCTCTCAGGGCCTTGGATAAAGTGGGGCTGCGAGTTGCTGCTGATGAGTCGGTTTTTCAGCACGACATTTCTCACCTTGATCGGCGAGAGCAGGTTTTTGTAGCGTCTGTCCATGATCCACCTCGTTTTTTCGTTTTTAGCCGCATTTGATCGGATGGTTTTATTATACAGAGATCAAAATTGCCCTTCAAGTGAGCCGACCCGAGTTCCTGCACAAAGATCGCATTCGAAATTTAGTGCTTTTGCGCATGCTCCGTCCAGCAAACGGGAAAGGAGGATCAGGCAAGCGCCGGAGCTTCCGTTGAAAACGGAAGGCTGCCAATGTACGCGACGGTCGTATTCTCCACAGCGCATACGCCATTTTTGGCGTACCGGTCAAACAGATGCGCCAGCTCGGCCAGATATGCGTCGTACTGCGTGTCGCCGCTTTGCAGCGAGTAGGAGGCGGACAGGGAGCGGTCGAGAAAAGCGTCGCGGTCGAACGTGAGCGGATGGTCAAATTCAATTTTGATGTACTGATCGTCAAAGAACCGGCGGATCGGCTGCGTGTTTTCCGCGATCCCGGCGCTGAAGCCGTGGAAATCGGGACAGTAGCGCCGGAATATCCGGGCATGTGCCCGGTTCAGCTCGGAGGCGCTGCTGCGTCGGTTCCACACCAGAACCACCCGGCCGCCAGGGAGCAAGATCCGGCGGCATTCTGCGCGAAAGCGCGCCGGGTCAAACCAGTGGAACGACTGCGCGGCCGTTACGAACGCCACTGAATGGTCGGGCAGGCCGGTATGCTCCGCCGTGCCCTTTATGGAATGGAACTTGGAACAGGGCGAGAGCAGACGCTCTGCCGCAGCGCGCATGTCGTCGTTTGGCTCAACGGCATAGACTTCGACGCCGCGATCCAGCAGCGACTTTGAAAAAATACCGGTGCCGGATCCGACGTCGGCAACACGGCTGCCCGCCGTCATGCCCTGCGCCGCCAGGTAGGAGAACAGCGGCTGCGCATATCCCGGCCGGGCGGCCGCATAGGCGCGCGCCTTTCCTGTGAAGTGATCTGTGTACACGGTTCGATTCCCCCTTCCCGCCTGTGATAACACAGCAAATGGCCTTCCCGCATTCCCATCCGGCAAAAGCAAGGGCTGCCGCGGATCTTCCGCAGCAGCCCCGCTGAAAAAGCACTTATTTGCCGCGCGACGGCAAGACTGCCTCCATCTCGCAGACCTGGATGATATCGCCGTCAAGCGTCTCGCCCCAGACGGCGAACTCGACGCAGTGGCGGCCGGCGTCATCGACGTACTTATTCGTCACATAGCCGTGGCCGATGACGGTGTCGCCCTCGCCGCCGTGGCGGGCGGAGAACTTGCCCTTCATATACGGAACCTTATTGAGCGTCTCAGCGCCGACGGTCTCAGTCTGCAGCTCGCGGGAGAACGGATACAGCTCCCACTGCAGTCTCGACAGGTAGCCGTAGTCGCCGATGAAGTTCGTGACGACACGGGTCAGCAGCAGCGCGGCGTTGTGGTTGTAGAACATCGCGCGTGAGCCGGGGATGTTGCGGCCGCCGTAGTGCAGGGCGGTCTGGTCGAGATACTGGCCGTACTGGTCGCGGTAAAGCTCGGCGGTGTACTTCGGGTCGGACAGCTCCTCGCGGGTGAACATGAACTCGATCGGAGCCGGGTTCATGGCGACCATGTGCATATAGGTCAGCGGGCCGTCAGAGCAGGTGCCCGGCAGCGTCGTGCCGACCTCGACGTCCTCCCAGTAGAGCTTCTCGTCGCCGCGCATGACCTCCTGCCCCCACAGCTCACGAATGCGGGCGTAGTCCTCATCGGTGGTGACATGGGCGGGCGGGCAGTAGGTCGTCCACTCCGCGAGCTGCTCGGACTGGCTCGGCGGGGTGGAGCCGTCGATGATCTTCGAGTAGGCGTCGACCATATAATACTTGCCGTCGCAGACGCGGTTGCCCTCGTCGTCCTTGCCGACGGAGTGCGACGTCATGTACCATTTGCGGACGCGGTCACCGGGGATGGTGCCCTCGCGCAGCTCGCCGTCCGCGCCGGCAAAGTTGTTGATCTTATCGCCTGCGTAGAGCGGCTTGTCGTAGCGGATATCGCCGCCGATGGCGGTGTAGTAGAAGCGATCGCCCATATCGTGCGGGAAGTTCGAGCAGGGCGCGGCGCCGTGGCCGCCCATGCCGACCAGGCACGGCAGCGCCGGGCAGCCCGGATGACCGTGCGCACGGGCATACTCCGTATCGGTGTAGAGCGGATCGAGCAGATTCCAGCGCTTGTTATGAGCCACGATCATTTCCTCTGTGAGCACCATGTCGCCCAGGAAATGGCCGCCGGGATTCTTCTTATACTCCTCATACTGCGCCAAATGCTTGTCGACCTCGGGCTGCTCCCAGTCAAAGTACTCGCCGGGCTGCAGAACCTGATATTTGTCTGCCATGTGTTTGTCCTCCTGTTTTTCATTGCGCCTGCGGACGGGCGCTTCTTTTCTTATTATACCGGAATTTCTATCGTTCTGAAAAGTTGGCAAAGCTGACAAACATTACAATCAAAATTTGGAGAGTTAGCGAAGTTGTTCAAAGCCTAACAATCCGGTATTCCGTGCGCCCGCCGGTCAGGAAAGCGGAACGAGACAGCAGTCTAACTGGGTCAGGACGGCCAGGCCGCCCAGATATGGCTCCACGGTCAAAAGCTCGGAGCCGTCCGTCGTCAGGACGCGGCTGACCTCCCGCACGGCGTCGCCGCCTTCGGCAGCGTAGAGCGTGGTCGAGCCGACCCCGCTTTGTTTCACCGCCAGCTTTTCCGGCTCCACCGCGCAGAGCACAAGCTCCCGCGCCGCGTCGTCAGGCCACTCCGTAAACAGCGCATAGAACGTGCCGTCCACCAGACCGAGCCAGGACGCGCCGCGCAGCGGAGTGACCCGCTCCTGCACGCCGCTGCCGTCGATGGAAACGCGGAACACCGACTCGCCGCCATAGTCGGCATAGTACAGATACCCGCCGCAGACGCACGCGGCGCTCGCGGCCGGCCGGACAGTGTCCGCGGCCGTACAGAGAGTCTCGCTCTCGCCCGTCTCCAGCGACAGGCGCAGCAGCGTCACGCTCTTACTCGAGATCGAGCCATACCCATAGCCGTACAGCCAGCCGTCCGAGACGCAGAGCGGCGTAACGGTATTGGCCGACATGATCTGCGTTTCGATCGCGGATCCATCCGTGAGATCCAGCAGGAGGTACGGCCCGCGCCAGTCATATCCCGACCACGCGGTGCTGCCGCGCCCATAGCGTACCAGCGCAGTGGCGCCAAACACCGCGCAGACCTCCGTACACCGCCCCTCCGGCGCCGTCCAGACCGTCTGCCGGTCAGCCCCGCTGAGATCACAGGTTTTGATCTTCTTCCCGTCCGGGTACACGAAACGCCCGAGCGCCGCCGACCACTCACACCCCGCGGGCAGAATGTCATAGTCGTCCGGCTGCGCCTGCGGCGCGATGAGCGTCTGCCGGTAATGGCCGAATGCAAGGGTGTCATTATACCGGCGCACGGTATAGACCGTGTCGCCGCTGAGGAAAGCACTGCTCACCCTGGTATTCTCCCGCCGCGTATGCATCCGCTGTACAGCGTCGACAACGGAATAGATCAGGCTCGCCGCTGCAAGCACGGCAAAGACGATCAGTCCAAATTTCACAGGCGAACGCTTGATTCTTTGCAGCATAGCGGCTGCCTCCTTTCATTCCCTTCATGCAGCGCCGTACCATTGCGCCGGCGGCGCTCTGCCGGATCGTGCGGCGTCTCGGTGTCGCTTAGATGCTGCGAGACTTCATGAAAAAGCGGACAAGCTCTGCTTTTCATCGTGCCGCAGGCGCGTTGATGTCCGATGAGATGGCATTTGCGCTGCTTCTTCGACCGAAACCAGATCGTTTCGATCGAAGGAAGTATTTGGTTTATCATACCAACTGCGTGAAATCCTGTCAATCATCATATTGTTAAAAATTTAGCAATTTGATTTGGTGGTTTTGCATTCTGTCTCTGCACGATCTGTGCCGCGTTCGGCTTACCGCCGCCGGTGGGGTCAAAAAGCGCGGCGCAGCCAAATAGCTGCGCCGCGCTCAGCTTGTGAAGACCTCGCAGCGTTGCGCCGCCGCAGCGGCGAACTCAAATCAAGATCGTTTTCTCCGACAAGCTGCGCTATTGTCCTTTCAGTGAAACCGCTCGATCTTTCCCATTGAAAACGCCGCCCGCTGATTTCTGCATCGCGAAACTCTCTCGCTCTCGTCTGCCGCGCCTTCGCTGCGCAAATTGCCGCCGCCCATTGCGAGTGTTTGCCTTGCGAACGCCGCAACACTGTTCACTGCGGCGCCCCGAAAGCGATGCGTTTTGTGGCTTTCCGCGCGCGAATTAGGGCTGTGGGGCGGAGGTTCGCATGGCCGAGGGCGGGGATGCGCGGGCATAGAAAAAGAGAATTCCGGCGTGAATGACCGAAATTCTCTTCGTAAAATGCCGTTATTCTGAGTGGGAAGGTTCGGGAGTTTTAGCTGGAGGGGTTATATGTGCGTCGGAGAAACCTCCGCCGGCCTGGAAACGTGCGCCGTGTCCGCGATCAGCGGCCAAGGCGTGCGCTGCGACAGGCCGCAGTCCCTTGTCGAAGAACGCCGCAGGCGTTCTTCGACAGTCTCAGCGCGGCGCAGCCAAATAGCTGCGCCGCGCTGCGTGGATTCGATCAGATCTGCATGGCCGCGTCGAACGCGGTGCGGTTGCAGACGCGGACGTTCTTGGCCTGGAAGCAGTCGCCGAGCTTGAAGAAGATCGGCGCGCAGTCGCGGAAGGACTCGGCCAGCGCGGTGCGCGAACGCATGCCGGCGGAGAACACGACGGTGTCGCAGGCGATGAACTGCTCCTTGCCGTCCGGATCCTTGTAGCCCACGCGGGCGCCGTCGCCATCCGCAACGATCTGCGTGACAGGCGAGGAAACATGCACGTCGCAGGCCTTCGGCACACGATCCATGAGCGCGAGCTGCGGCGCGTAGGCCGACGCCATGGCCAGCTCCGGCAGCATCTCGATCACGGAGACCTGCTTGCCGTTCTCAGCCAGATACAGAGCGGTCTCGCAGCCGACCTCGCCGCCGCCGACGACGACGATGCGCTGGCCGATCTGGTCGAGATGGCCAAAGCACGGCTCCGCCGTGGTGACGCAGGGCAGGTCGTGACCCGGGATCGGGATGATGACGGGGTCGGAACCGACGGCGGCAAAGACGACGTCGTAATTCTCGGCCTTGATCATCTCAGGCGTGGCCTCGACACCGAGCTTGACCTTGACGCCGAGCTTCTCGACCATGCGCTTGTCATACTCGAGCGTATCGTTGAGCGCGTACTTGAACGAGCAATGGCGCGCAAAAACGATCTTGCCGCCCAGCTCGTCAGCCTTCTCATAGATGGTCACATCGTGGCCGCGCTGCGCGGCGTAGATCGCGCCCGCCATACCGGCCGGGCCGCCGCCGATGATGCCGACCCGCTTCGGGGTCGTGGCGGCGGGGATGAACTGGTCGAGAATGTACTCCCGGCCGACCTTCGGGTTGGCCGAGCAGCCAAACTCCATCTCCATGTCGTAAGACAGGCAGAAGAAGCACTTCAGGCAGGGGATGATCTCGTCCTCCTTGCCGTCGCGCGCCTTGTTGACGCAGTCGGCGTCGGCGATCGTGCCGCGCGCCATGGCGACGAGGTCGGCCTTACCGGAGGCGATCGTCTCCTCGATCAGCTCCGGGCGCTGGAACGCGCCCAGGGTGAGCACCGGGAGCTTGATGCCGGACGCCTTGACGGCGGCGGCGAACTCAACGTTGCAGCCCGGCTCGTAAAACTCGACCGGATGCATCCGGGTCTGGGTCACATCCTCCATGACGGTGCCGCAGGAGACATGCGCAATGTCGACCTTATCCTCGACGCGCCTGAGGAAGTCGATGCAGTCCTCGACGTGACCGCCCTGCGGGACAAGCTCGTCGCCGGACACGCGGACTTCGATCGGCACGCGCGGGCCGATGGCCTCGCGGATGCGGTCGATGATCATGATCGGGAAGCGGGCACGATTCTCCGCCGAGCCGCCGAACTCATCGGTACGCTGGTTCGACCACGGGGACAGGAACTGACCGAGGAACGTGCCATGGCCGAAGTGGAGCATGATCATATCAAAGCCGACCTTGACGGCGTATTTGGCAGCCTGCGCATAGTCGTCCGCCATCTTCTCCATCGCCCAAAGCGGGATGGCCGGGCATTCCTCGCCGGTCTCCTCATCGACCTCGCCGTTGACGCTCCAGAAATACTCATTGCCGTCCTCGTCGCGATCCTCGCGGACAAAGGCGAGCAGCTCGAGCGAGATCTTCGCGTCAAAGAAATGGACGGCGCTGGTCAGGCGATACCAGTAGTTGTGGTAGCGCTCCTCAAAGATATTGGGATCAGAATGGATGGGATCCGGATGCTCAAAGCCGAGCAGATTCATATTCTGCGCCGAGAAGGTGATGCAGGCCGCGCCGCCGCGTGCTTTTTCGCGATAGTGCGCGATGATCGCCTCGTTCGGATACGGCTCGCCGGCGGCGAGCAGGTGCACGCCGGTCGGCGCCGTCCAAATGCGGTTTTTGAACACCACATTGCCCTTGCCGATCGTGATGGGACTGAACATATTCGGGTATTTCTTGTTCATAGTCGGCTCCTTTGTCTTATTGTTATTGTTTTTCGCGGAACTATTATACGAGAAGATCTCCCGTAGTGCAAGTGATATGATTGCCTGGCGATCGGCCGCGCCGCGGGATACGAGGGACGCTCTGCCGGAAAGGGGCTGCTGCAACGAATTGCAACAGCCCCTTTTGCTGCCTATCATAAAAGCAGGCGTTTATTCCGGGCGCTTTCCACAGCCCGGCGCGAAGGGATCTCTCTCCTCACGCCAACTGTTTGCCGCTGTCGCGGTAATGCGAAGACAAATCGTTTTTGCGCTCAGCCGCCCCAGGAGGATCGGCGTTGCGCCGCCCAGGCTCAGAGGTTATTGATCTCTCTGACGTAGTGGCAGGCGACAAAGTGGTTCGGAAGAACCTCCTCGAGCTTCGGCTGCTCCTTCTGGCAGAGCACCTTCGCGTACGGGCAGCGGTTGGCGAAGCGGCAGCCGGGCTTCGGGTTGACCGGGCTGGTCAGCTCGCCCTGCATGATGACACGCTTCTTCTCCAGATGGATGTTCGGGATCGGAATGGCGCTCATCAGACCCTTGGTATACGGATGGAGCTGCACCTCAAAGAGCGTATCGGCCGGGCACTTTTCGACCATCGAGCCGACGTACATGACGAGGATATCGTCTGAAATGTGCTTGACGACAGACAGGTCATGCGTGACGAAAATGTAGGTCAGACCCCTTTCCTCCTGCAGATCCTGCAGCAAGTTGAGGATCTGCGCCTGGATGGACACATCGAGCGCGGAAACCGGCTCGTCGCAGACGATGAACTTCGGGTTCAGCGCCAGGGCGCGGGCGACGCCGATACGCTGACGGCGGCCGCCGTCAAGCTCGTGCGGGTAGGCATACGCCAGGCGCTTGGCCAGACCGACCGTATCCATCAGTTCCTCGACGCGCTTCTCGAGCTGAGCCTTATCCTTGTAGATCTTATAGGTCTCCAGCGGGTCGGCGATCAGCTCCTTGACGCAGTAGCGCGGGTTCAGCGAGGAGAACGGATCCTGGAAGATGATCTGCATATCCTTGCGGAGCTCTTTTCTCTCCTTGCCCTTGGCCTCGGTGATATCCTGACCGCGGAAGAAGATCTTGCCGTCGGTGGCGTCAAGCAGACCCAGGACGGTACGGCCAAGCGTCGACTTGCCGCAACCGGACTCGCCGACGACGCCGAGCGTGCGACCCTCGTCGATGGTAAAGGAAACGTCGTCAACCGCGTGCAGGAAGCCCGCAGGGGTCTTAAAATATTTTTTCAGATGTTCAACTCTCAGAAGCTCGCTCATACGTCAGCCTCCTCCTTTCCGCCATATTTGAGGCAGCGTACAAAGTGACCCGGCTCTATTTCGACGGACGCGGGATGATACTTCGCGCAATCCTCGGTCGCCTGCTTGCATCTGGGGTGGAATTTGCATCCCTTCGGCAGGTTGGCGGGGTCAGGCATCAGACCCTCGATCGGGCGGAGACGGTGAACGTCCTTATCAAGGCTCGGCAGCGAGCCGAACAGACCCTCGGTATACGGATGCGCGGTGCGGTCGAAGATGTCCTCGAGCGAGCCGTACTCAACGATCTCGCCGGCGTACATGATGGCGACCTTGTCGCAGGTCTCGGCGACGACGCCGAGATCGTGCGTGATCAGCAGCATCGCGGAATCGAACTCCTTCTTCAGGTCGTTCATCATCTCCAGCACCTGCGCCTGGATGGTGACGTCAAGCGCAGTGGTCGGCTCGTCGGCCAGCAGCAGCTTCGGCGAGCAGGCGAGCGCCATGGCGATGACGACGCGCTGCTTCATGCCGCCGGAGAACTGGTGCGGATACTCATGGCCGCGCTCGGCGGGAATGCCGACCAGCTCGAGCATTTCGGACGCCTTCTTGACCGCATCGGCTTTGGACATGTGCTCGTTGTGGATGCGCAGGCCCTCAGCGATCTGGTCAACAACGCGGATGATCGGGTTCAGGGCGGTCATCGGATCCTGGAAGATCATTGAGATCTCGTTGCCGCGGATCTTACGGACTTCTTTGTCGTCCATCTTGAGGATGTCCTCGCCCTTATAGATGATCTCGCCGCTCTTGTAGCGGCCGACGGTATCGCTGACCAGGCGGAGAATGCTCAGCGCAGTCGTGGTCTTGCCCGCGCCGGTCTCGCCGACGAGGCCGAGCGTCTCGCCCTTCTCGATGGAAAAGGTAACGTCGTTGACAGCCTTGACTGTTTCTTCGCGGGTCTCAAAGTATACCGTCAGGTTTTTGATTTCAAGCAATGCCATGTGTTTACTCCTCCTCCCGCTTAATCCTTCAGCTTCGGATCCATCGCGTCTCGGAGACCGTCACCGAGCACGTTGAAGCCAAACAGCGTAAGGAAGATGGCGACGCCGGGGAACGTGGCGAGCGGCCAGAAGTCGCGGATGTAGGTACGGCCGGCAGTCATGATGGAGCCCCATTCTGCCGTAGGCGGCTGGACGCCAAGGCCGATGAACGACAGGCCGGAGATCGACATGATGGCCATGCCGACGCGGAGTGAGATATCGACGATCAGCGGAGCCAGGCAGTTCGGCATGATCTGATGGAACAGAACGCGCATGCTGCCCGAGCCGGTGGCCACGGCGGCCTCGACATACTCCTGATCGCGGATGGACAGGATCTGTGCCCGCAGGATTCGGACGCCCATTGGGATGCCGGAGATGGAGATCGCCAGCGAGGTATTGAATGTACCTGTACCGAGCGCCGCCTGTATGGATACCGCCATTAGGATCTGCGGGATCGCCATCAGGATATCAGTCAGACGCATGATGATCGTTTCGACCCAGCCGCCAAAGTAGCCGGCGAACGCGCCGAGGATGATGCCGACGACGGTCGAAATGACAAGGGAGATCAGCGCGACCAGCAGCGACGTGCGCGCGCCGTAGATAATACGGGAGAGCAGGTCGCGGCCGAAGTTGTCGGTGCCGAGCAGATGCTCCTTGCTCGGCCAGGCCAGACGGTTGGAGATATCCTGGATCGTGTAGTCATAAGGCGCCAGGAAGTTGGCAAACACAGCGACAAGGATCAGGAAGATAACGATGACCAGGCCGACAACAGCCAGCTTATCACGCATCAGGCGCTTGAACACATCGCCCCATTGGCTGTGCTTCTCAACAATGCGCTCGCCTTCAACGGCTTTCGTCTTTGCCATTTATGCCACCTCCTGTGCCGCCGAAGCAGTGCTTTCGGTTTCCTTCTTTTTCTTCTTACCGCCCGAGTACTGCGCCTTGATGCGCGGATCGATGAACGCATAGGCCAGGTCGACCAGCAGGTTCATCACGCAGACGGTGATCGAAATGATCAGGATGCCGGACTGCACAACGGGATAGTTCTTGGAAGAGATCGCGGTGTTCATCAGCGTGCCGAGGCCGGGGACGGAGAAGATCGTCTCGACAAGGATCGAGCCGCCCATGATCATGCTCATCTGCGAGCCAACGACAGTGATGACCGGGATCAGGCCGTTCTTCAGCGCGTGACGGCGCGTGACGGCAGACTGCTTCAGACCCTTGGCGCGCGCGGTGCGGATGTAATCCTGACGGATGACCTCCAGCATCGACGAACGGGTCATACGGGCGACCGACGCGATCGGGCCGATGGCCAGCGAGAAGACCGGCAGCACCCAGCCCTTCCAGGTGTCGAGACCTGACGCCGGGAACCAGCCGAGCTTCAGAGAGAAGATGATGATCGACATCAGCGCGACCCAGAAGTTCGGCAGCGCGGCCAAGATGATCGTGCCGATACGGATTATGTAATCGTACACGCCGCCTTGGTGCGTTGCCGCCAGAACGCCCAGCGGGATCGCGATAAAGATGGCGGACAGGACGCCCCAGATGCCGATCTTCAGCGTGTTCGGTACACGCTCGATGATCTCATCGGCGACCGCGCGCTTCGAGGTGTACGACGTGCCGAGGTCAAATTCGGTCACGATGCCCCAAACATAGGAGACATACTGCACCAGGAACGGCTTGTCCAGGCCGAGTTCCGCCTCTTTCCTGTCGTACTGCTCCTGCGTATAGTTGGAGCCGAGCAGGTTGACGACCGGGTCGCCAGGCGTAAAGTGATTGATCGTAAAGACCAGAAACAGAACGCCGAGCAGTACCGGGATCATCCAGAGGATTCGTTTGATTACGTACTTAATCAAATTTCACACACCACCCGAGGTAAAATTTTGGGCCGGTAGCGAGCCGGTCGCTTGATCTATATTCAAAAAGCCTGCCGGCTTTTCTCACCAGCGCAGGGGCGCCGCCTGCTTTTCTCCGCCCGGACAGCCAAACGCGGAACCCGCCCCGCCGGCCGTCGGCCGCCCATTGGTTCCGCACCGCAGCCCAAAACGAGACGGTAAAGTTGCACAATTCGAGCTATTCCGTAATTGTATATCTTGCACAAAAAGAAAATTATTCCTTTTGTCTTGTCATAGTAGCCAATTTCGCCATGTCCGCTGATAAAAACAATATACATCATTAACAAAGCTCTGTCAATTCCAAATTTCAGGCAGCATGGTTTGCCGCCGCCAAAAAACGCCGGTTTTTTCGGTGAAATTTTCTGTTTTCCTCCGTCTTCCGAACTGGTTTTTTTCAAGGATTCCGGCGGTTTGCGCGTGCGCGGCTGATCCTCCCGACCCATTTGCCCCGCGCAGGCACATCGTAAAAATCCCCGAAAAGTGCCGGTTTTTTCCTGAAAATATTACCATTTTCGCCGAAGACCCGCGTCTTGCATTTGCAGGACATTTCATTTAATATAAATATAAGTTTATTGTTTCCCGACCTATCTTATGAAACTGAGGTGATCCCGATGGCGTTCTCCTTCTTCGGCGGCGTGCACCCCAACGGCCGGAAGCAGCTCTCCTGCGACCAGCCGATCGAGGTCTTTGTCCCGAAACAGGTCGTCATTCCCATGTCCCAGCACATTGGCGCACCGTGCCAGCCCTTGGTCAAAAAGGGAGACACTGTAACGGTTGGGCAGAAAATCGGCGACAACTCTGGCATGTGCGTCCCCGTGCATGCCTCCGTCTCCGGCACTGTGGCCGCCGTCGAACTGAGGCCGCACACGAACGGCTCGAGCGTCATGTCCGTCGTCATCGACAACGACGGCCTGGACACGCCGTGCCCCGACCTCACGCCGCATGAGTCGCTCGACGGCCTGACGGCAGAGGAGCTGATGGAGATGATCCATCAGGCCGGCGTCGCCGGCATGGGCGGCGCGACGTTTCCGGCGCACATCAAGCTCTCGTCCGGCATCGGCAAGGTGGACACCGTCATCCTCAACGCGTCCGAGTGCGAGCCGTACATCACGGCGGACGACCGGCTGCTGCGCGAGACGCCGGAGCGCGTCGTCGGCGGCCTTCGCATCCTGATGCAGATCTTCGGGCTGGAGAAGGGCTACATCGGCATCGAGGACAACAAGCCCGAGGCCATCGAAGCGCTGCGCCGCCTGCTCGGCACGGGCGGCGGCATCGAGCTGTGCGTGCGGAAGACGCGCTACCCGCAGGGCGCGGAGAAGCAGCTCATCCAGTCGATCACGGGGCGCATGATCCCGCCGGGCGGGCTGCCGGCGGCCGTCGGCTGCGCTGTGTTCAACGCCGCGACCGCCGCGGCCATCTATGACGCGGTCTACCTGGGGCTGCCGCTGGTGCGGCGCGTCGTCACCGTCACGGGCGGGGCGATCGCAAGGCCGTCGAACTTCCTCGCGCCGATCGGCACGCCGTTTGCCGACCTCATCGAGGCTGCGGGCGGCTTCCGCGAAGAGCCGTACAAGGTGCTCGCGGGCGGGCCGATGATGGGCGTGGCGCAGTTCGACCTGTCCGTCCCGGTCATCAAAGGCTCGAACGCCATCACCTGCTTCACGGCGCGCGACCGCTGCTCGGTGGAAACGCCGCACTGCATCCGCTGCGGCCGCTGCGTGAACGCGTGCCCGATGCACCTGATGCCGCTGTACATGTACAAATATGAGCGCGCGAACGACCTCGAGGGTCTGACGAAGAAAAACGTCACAGACTGCATCGAGTGCGGCTGCTGCGCCTACGTCTGTCCCGCCGGCATCCCGCTCGTGCAGAGCTTCAAAAACGCCAAGCAGAAGCTGCGCGACGCCGCAGCGAAGAAATAAGGAGGCGAGAAGAAGTGGAGGAAAAGAAATACAGCCTGACCGTCTCGGTCTCGCCGCACATCCACGCGCCGGACTCGACGCGCTCGATCATGCTCGACGTGATCATTGCGCTGCTGCCCGCGCTCATCGGCTCGGTCTATTTCTTCGGGCCGCGCGCGCTCGTCGTGTGCATCGTCTCGTGCTGCGCGTGCGTGTTCTTTGAGTGGGGCTACCGTAAGCTGCTGAAGAAGGACTGCACCGTCGGCGACCTGTCCGCTGTCGTCACAGGTCTGCTGCTGGCCTATGTCTGCCCGGTCACGATCCCGTACTGGGCGCTCATCATCGGCGACTTCTTCGCCATCATCGTCGTCAAGCAGCTCTTCGGCGGCATTGGCCAAAACTTCATGAACCCTGCGCTCGCGGCGCGCGCGTTCCTGTTCTCGTGGCCGGTTCTGATGACGACCTGGACTGCGCCCGGCGCGGCGCTCAGCCTGTTCGGCTCGAACGCCGACGCAGTGACCGCGGCCACGCCGCTCGCCGCGCTGAAGGCCGGTCTCGCGCCCGGCGTATCGATGTTCGACCTCTACGTCGGCTCCATCGGCGGCTGCCTCGGCGAGACGTCTGCGGTGCTGCTGCTGCTCGGCGGCGTATACCTCTATATGCGCGACGTGATCTCCGCGCGCATCCCGCTCTCGTTCCTCGGTACGGTCGCGGTGCTGACCTTCCTGTTCCCGCGCGGCGGCAACGACCGGATCGATTGGATGCTCTGGCAGCTCTGCTCGGGCGGCCTCATCCTCGGCGCCGTCTTTATGGCGACCGACTACACGACCTCGCCCGTCACAAAATGGGGTCAGATCATCTATGGCATCGGCTGCGGCGCGCTGACCGTGTTCATCCGCTACTTCGGCTCGTACGCCGAGGGCGTTTCCTACGCGATCCTCATCATGAACGTCTGCGCGTGCTTCCTCGATCGCGTCGGCGTGCCGAGACGCTTCGGCTTCGTCAAGCCGGAAAAAACAAAAAAGAACAAGGGAGGCGGCGGCGATGACGACACAAAGTAAGGGCTATGTCGCGCGGCTGGGGCTGACGCTGTTCGCCATCACGCTCGTCGTCGCGGCGCTGCTCGGCGCGGTCAACGCCGTCACGGCCGACCGCATCGCCGAGGCCAAGGCCGAGAAGACGCGGCAGGCGATGGCTGCGGTGCTGACCTTCGACGACTACAGCGAGGTGGAGTTCACCGATGAGACCGGTCTCGTCCAGACCGTCTGGCAGGCGACCGCAGGCGGCGAGACGGCAGGCTATGTCGTGCAGGCCGTCCCGTCGGGCTTCGGCGGCGCGATCACCCTGATCGTCGGCGTGGATCGCGACGGACGCTGCACCGGCGTCTCGATCGTCGATCACGCGGAGACGAGCGGTCTCGGCGCGAACGCCGCGGCGGCCACCTCGGTCGGTGAGAGCTTCCGCGGTCAGTTTGCGGGGCAATCCGGGACGCTCGCCGTCACCAAGGACGGCGGCTCCATCGACGCGCTGACCGGCGCGACCATCACATCCCGCGCCGTCACGAAGGGCGTCAACGCCGCGCTCGCGTGCGTGGGCGCGCTGCTGAGCTGAGGAGGGTCAGAGCATGAATGTGAAAAAACAGTTCAAAGAGGGTCTGCTGACCCAGAACCCCGTGCTCGTGCAGCTTCTCGGCATGTGCTCGACAATGGCCATCACCACGACGCTGTTCAACGGTCTCGGCATGGGCGTCTCCGTCACGGCGATCCTCATCTGCTCGAATATCGTCATCTCGCTGCTGCGCAAGGTCATCCCGTCAAAGATCCGCATCGCGGCGTACATTGTCGTCATCGCCGGCTTCGTCACGATGGTCGACCTGCTGATCCAGGCGTTCCTGCCCGACCTGTCCGATTCGCTCGGCGTGTTTATCCCGCTGATCGTCGTCAACTGCATCATCCTGGGCCGCGCGGAGGCATTCGCGTCGAAGAATTCCATCGGCGCGTCCGCGGTGGACGGCCTGGCGCAGGGCGTCGGCTATACGCTCGCGCTGATCGCCATGTGCGTCGTGCGCGAGCTGCTCGGCGCCGGCACCTTCGGCGCGGGCGTGCTGAACGGCGGCGAGGGCATCCGCATCATCCCGTCGCAGTATCCGGCTATGCTGATGATCCTGCCGGTCGGCGGCTTCCTGACGCTTGGCGCGCTGATCGCCGCGGTGCAGTATTTCACGAATAAGAATAAGAAGAAGCAGGAGGCGGCGAAATGAGTATCAGTCTCACCGGTCTGCTTTCCATCGCGCTCGGCGCGATCTTGATCGAAAACTTTATCTTTTCGCAATTCCTCGGCATCTGCCCGTTCATGGGCGTGTCGAAAAAGACCGACACGGCACTCGGCATGGGCATTGCCGTCACCTTCGTCATGGGCGTGGCCTCGGCGGTCACCTGGCTGGTCAACTACTTCTTTCTCGATCCCACGACCAGCGTGCTCGGCGTGGATCTGAATTTCATGCAGACCGTCGTGTTCATCCTCGTCATCGCGGCGCTCGTCCAGCTCGTCGAGATGTTTTTGCAGAAGGTGCTGCCCGCGCTCTATGAGGCGCTCGGCATCTACCTGCCGCTCATCACTACGAACTGCGCGGTGCTCGGCGTGGCGCTGCTGAACATCCAGAACGGGTACGGCTTCCTCGAGTCCGTCGTCTACGGCGTGACGGGCGGTTTGGGCTTCCTACTCGCCATCGAGCTGTTCGCGTCCGTGCGCGAGCGCATCGAGGGCAACGATTGCCCGGAGAGCTTCAAGGGCTTCCCCATCGCCCTGATCGCCGCCGGCCTGATCGCGCTGGCCTTCATGGGCTTCTCCGGACTGTCCGTGTTCGAGTGAGGAGGGCAACGATATGACGATCCTATACGCGATTTTGGTGCTCGCCGCGCTCGGCCTCTTGTTCGGCCTGGTGCTGGCGGTCGCCTCGAAGAAGTTCTATGTCCCGCAGGACGAGCGGCTTGAGCCGCTGATCGCCGCGCTGCCCGGCGCGAACTGCGGCGGCTGCGGCTACGCCGGCTGCTCGGCCTACGCCAAAGCGGTGCTCGCGGGCGAGGCCGAGATCGGCCTGTGCGCCTCCGGCGGCAACGAGGTCGCGGCCAAAATGGCGGAGATCCTCGGCGTCGAGCCGGTCGAGGTCGCGCGGCAGGTCGCGTTCGTCCGCTGCGTCGGCCGCGATCGCAAGCTCAAGGCCGAGTACGAGGGCATCCCCGACTGCATGGCCGCCATGCGCGCCGCCGGCAACGGCCCCACCGTCTGCCAGTACGGCTGTCTCGGCTTCGGCAACTGCACAAAGGCGTGCGAGTACGGCGCGATCGCGCTCATCGACGGCCATGCCGTCGTCGACCCGGAGCGGTGCACAGGCTGCCTGGCCTGCGCGCGCGCATGCCCGCGCAACATCATCGTGCCGATCCCCTACGGCGCCGCAGTCACCGTCTCGTGCTCGAACCGCGACAAGGGTCCGCAGACGCGCAAAGCCTGCGACTACGGCTGTCTCGGCTGCAGACTGTGCGAGCGCGCCTGTCCGCACGACGCCGTCCACGTCATCGATAACGTAGCCGTCATCGATTACGACAAGTGCGTCGGCTGCGGCGCGTGTGCGGCCAAGTGCCCGCGCGGGCTGATCCACTTCCTCGCCCCGACTGCCGCCGGCGGCCCTGGCAACGAGCCGGACGACAACCCCTGTGACGACGTCTATGCGCCGCACGATCCGGCGCTGAACGACGCCTCCAAGTGATCCCACGACGCCGCGCCTGCTTTTTCAGGCGCGGCGTCATCTTTTTCCAGGCAGGAAAAGGCTCTCAATTGAGACTTGCTACCGGTGGAAAAATGTGTTACAATCTTCCCAGCCAAATTGCGGCCCCGGCATGCGCGGGTATTCCGCTCCTGCGCTCCGCACCCAGGTTAGCCTGCCGTGCGGCGCCGACGCTGCGCCAAATTATAGCAGAAAGAGGATATGTACATGAAAACAAAGCGCATTCTAGCCCTGCTCCTCGCCCTCGCCATGGTCTGCGCCATGCTGGCCGGCTGCGGCGGCAAGGAGGAACCCAAAAAGTCCGCCGAGCATGTCAAGCTCAGCCGCGGCGCGTATGAGGCCTATGATGAGGACGACGATCTCGCCGGCTATCTGATCCTCACCAAAAGCGAGCTGACCGCCTACGACAAAGACGGCGAGCTTGACAAGGTCTATGAGTATGAATACGATTCCGACGCCACCGTTTACCTGATCGACGACGACGAAGCTTTCTATGTTGACGAGGACGACGACGGCGAGCTGACGCTCACGACCAGTGAAGATGGTGACGTTTATCGGCTTGAGGAGATCGACGAGGAGGACATCCCGGGCTATGCGGACGACGAGGACGACACCTCCTCCAACGAGCCTCCGGCAGACGACCAGACTCCCCCGGACGATGAGCCTTCCTCCCCCGATACCGGCGACACGCCCGACGACGGCGATTCGGACAACGAGCCTTTGACCCCCGCGGGCATTGAGGGCGACGAGGACGCGCTCGACACCTGGGGCGATTACTACTGCTGGCTCGAGGGCGAATTCGTAGGCGAGATGGACTGCTGGGGCAGCACCTTCTACATTTATGACGCGGACGGCGAGCCGTCGGCCACGATGGACGTTTCCGAGCGCGGCGGCGGCGTCTATGACCTCACCAACCAGGACAACGGCGATACGATGGCCTTCACCGCTGCGAAGGTGGACGGCGAGCTTCGCTTCTACAGCCAGGACGGCGATTACATCGTGCTGGTCGACTACTTCTCCGTGGACGATCCGTACACCTATGACCCGAGCACCGGCACGAGCAGCGGCTCCGGTACGTCCACGTCCGCGGGTCTGTCCGGCAACACCGACCTCACCACCATCGCAGAGTTCGGCGGCGTCAGCATCCAGGCCGAGGTGCCGGTCGAGTGGAACGCTGAGTCCGAATTCTCCACCGAATCCGACAGCTCAAACTACGTGGTTCAGTACGTGGATTCAGAAGACAACGTCACAGTGCTGGCCGCCGCGATGGGGGCGAAGGCCGACATTCCGGCCGCGTCGCTTACTGACCTGGCTGACGCTATCGACGCCGAGGTCGCCGACCAGTACGAAGACTACGAGGGCGGAACCTCCGACAGCTACTTCTCCACCTTTGCCGATCAGGAGTGGTATGTGACCGAATTCTTTGCCACGGACGGCAGCTCGAGGGTTGTGATCGGCTCTCTTTCCACACTGATCGGCGACCAGGCGTGTGTCATTATTTGCATGCACTACGGCACTGAGGCATCCGCAGACGAGGCGTTTGACGCGTTAGGGAAACTGAGCATGACCATCTCCATCCGCTGATTGATTCCCTGCGCGGCTCCGGAAGCTCCTTCCGGAGCCGCGTTTTTCGCGGCCTCTTGCATTTGCGCCCGCCATGCGCTAGAATGGCGATATCATCTGGAGGTGCATCCCATGGCCAACACGCTGCTCCACATCTGCTGCGCGCCCTGCGCGAACCAGTGCATCGACCTTCTCCGCGGCGAGGGACTGGACGTGACGGGCTTTTGGTACAATCCGAATATCCACCCGTTCACGGAGTACCGCGCCCGCCGCAATACGGTGCGCGAATATGCGCAGTCGATCGGGCTGCCGCTGCTCGAGCAAAACGACTATGGCCTGCGCCCGTTCGTTCGCGCGGTCGCCGGCGATATCGCGGGCCGCTGCATCCGCTGCTACGAGCTGCGGCTCTACGAGGCGGCGCAGCAGGCTGCGGCGCGCGGCTTCGACAGCTTCACCTCCAGCCTGTTCATCAGCCCGTACCAGAAGCACGATCTGATGCGCGCGGTCGCCGAGCGCGCCGCCGCGACCTACGGCGTGGAGTTTCTCTACCGCGATTTCCGTCCGCTCTTTCGCGCCGGCCAGGAACGCGCAAGAGAGCTGGGCTTCTACATGCAGAAATACTGCGGCTGCGTCTTCTCCGAGGAGGAGCGGTATCTGAAGCAGAAAAAAATCATTCCATGAAGGCAGACGCCGTCGGCGTTCTTTGACAGTCTCAAGCGGGCCCGGCCGGGCCGCTTTTTTATTTGCCGTAAAATTCCTTCCGGTCTGTCTGATTTTTTCCATGTTTTGTTTATTTTGGCCAATTCCGGGCAATACTGATGCTCGGAGGTGCATTTACCATGCCAAACAACCAAAACGGCCGCAAACCGCTCGAGGCGGCCAAAAAGATGCTGAAGGAAAAGGGCTATTACATAGTCCTGTTCCTCTGCATCGTTGCAGTTGGAATCTCGGGCTATGTTTTCATCCGAACCGCCATCTCCGCCAGTCGGACTCCCTCGGACACACTCTCGACCGAGCTGTCCGCCGCTGCGGACAGCCCCACGCTCGACGTGCCGCTCACGGCCAAAACGCCGGAGGACGACGCGGAGACCACCGCAGCGGCGGATGAGCCTGCCGCTGACACTGCCAGCGCCGGGCAGCAGGACACCGCCGTGACGGCCATGACCGACGCCGAGGTCGGCCAGATCGCGGCGGAAACCGTCATCCGTCCGCTCTCGGGCGCGACGCAGAAGGCCTACAGCATGGACGCGCTCGTCTACAGCGAAACGATGGCCGACTGGCGCGTGCATAACGGCATCGACATCGCCGCCCAGGCCGGCGCGCAGGTGCTTGCCGCCAAGGCCGGCACCGTATCCGCCGTCTACAACGATGAATTCTACGGCTCGACCGTGGAGATCACGCATTCCGGCGGCTACCGCACCGTCTACTCCAATCTGACGGAAACGGCGCTCGTCAACGTGGGCGACACGGTCGCAGCCGGCACGGTCATCGGCGCGGTCGGCGACACGGCCATCGCTGAGTGCGCGGACACGCCGCATCTGCACTTTGAGGTCTGGTACGGCATCGAGCCGACCGATCCGGAAGACTTTCTCTCCTGAAGCTGCGTTTTGTTCTCCTCCCATGGCAAAGCCCGCCCCGCCTTCTGCGCGGGGCGGGCTTTGCGCTTATTTTCTCTTCCGACCCGGCGCGGATCTGGGCGTTTTTTCTTCCTCGGGCGGTTGACAGGTTTGGGGCGGGACGGTATCATAAGATGGATACGTGTTTCGCCCTCCGCAGCGCGGAGCGGTGGTTTTTTCTGTTCGGAGGAAGAGTATGGATCAGTTTTTTATTGTTCTGACGCAGATCGGCATCTTTTTTTTGCTGATCGCGACCGGCATCATCACAGTCAAGACCAAGATCCTTGACGAGCGCTCGCTTGCAAGCGTGTCAAAGCTCGTCATGCGCGTGCTGCTGCCCGCGTTCATCTTTATCAACACCGCCGAGGGCGCCACGCGCGCGGGCTTGAAGGAGAGCCTGCTCGTCATTCCGCTGACCATCGCGCTCTATGTGCTGTTGTTCCTGATCGGGGCGCTGCTCGTCCGCGTCTTTCACCTGACCGGCAACCGCAGGAAGGTGTTCTGCGCCATCACAATGTTCGGCAACGTCGGCTTCATGGGCATCCCGCTCGTCACCGAGCTTTATCCGGATACGGCGCTGCTGTACATCGCGCTGTTCACCATTTTTGATCAGAGCCTGTTCTGGACTTACGGCGTGACGCTGACACAGCCCGCGCGCGAGCCGGGCACGCCGAGACAGAAGGTCTCGCTCAAGGGTCTGAAGAACGTGCTCAGTCCCGCGCTCGTCGCCATTCTGCTTGGCACGCTGCTCGTCCTGCTCGATCTGCACCTGCCGAGCGTCGTCACCACGGCGCTGAGCAAGCTCGGCAGCGCGTCGATGCCGATCTCGCTCATCTACATCGGCGGCATGCTCTCGCTGACCAACGTGCGCCCAGTGCTCAAATGCAGGGAGCTATACGCCGAGATCGGCCTGAAAATGGTGATCGCGCCCATCGTTTTCTACCTGATCATGCGGCTCTGCCGCGTCCCGGCCGACATGGCCGGCACCATGGCGTTCCTGACCGGCCTGCCCGGCATCAACATCGTGGCGATGCTCTCGAAGAACAATGGCTCCGACGGCGGCTATGCCGTGTGCGCCGTCATGATGACCACCATCGCATGCCTGATCACGCTGCCGCTGGTGTCGCTCGGCCTCTCGCTGATCGGATAAGGAAGGAGACGATCCCAATGAACCAGTATGAACAGATGTACCGCGACAAGCTCGTCACCATGGAAGAAGCTCTCTCGTACATCCACACCGGCGACGTGATCGGCACGAGCCAGTGCGCCAACGAACCGACCGCGCTCTTTGACGCGCTGCCCAGCCTGACCGGAAAGCTCCAGTGCAAAATGTTCGCCCCGATGTGCTTTGTGCCGCACGCCTTTCTGACCGACCCGGCGTTCTGCCGCGATTTTGACATCGACATCACCTTCCTGATGGGGCCGACGCGCACGGCGCACGACCGGGGACTGCTGAACTACTACCCCGGCGACCTGCACAACGGTGCGGGGCGCTGGCTCGGCACGCACGGCTGCACCGTCTTCCTGACCGCGGCCACGCCGATGGACGCCCACGGCTACCTGCACATCCCGCTGTGTCTCATCCACGAGCGGACATACCTCGAGGCGGCCGACCGCGTCATCGTCCAGGTCAACCCGAATCTGCCTGTCACCTACGGCGACACCGAGCTGCACATCCGCGACGTGACCTGCGTCGTCGAGGCCGCCACGCCCGTGCCGATGCTCGCGCGCTCCACGCCGTCCGAGCTGGAGATGGAGATCGGCCGGCACATCGCCTCGCTCGTCCGCGACGGCGATACGATCCAGCTCGGCATCGGCGGCATCCCGGACGCCGCCGCGCTCTCGCTGATGGACAAGCATGACCTCGGCGTCCACTCGGAAATGCTCACCAACTCCATGGTCGACCTCGTCGAAGCAGGCGTGCTCACCGGAAAGCGCAAGACGCTCCATCCCGGCAAGCTCATCGGCACGTTTGCCTACGGCGACCAGCGGCTCTACGACATGATCGACCGCAACCCCGCCGTCCGCATCCTGCGCGGCGAATACGTCAACGATCCGCGGATCGTGGCACAAAACGACAACTTTGTCTCCATCAACTCGGCGCTGTCCATCGACCTGACCGGCCAGGTCTGCTCGGAATCGCTCGGCTCGCGCCAGTACTCCGGCTCCGGCGGACAGGCCGACATGGCCATCGGCGCGACGCACGCGAGGGGCGGCCGCAACATCATCGCGCTCGCCTCCACGAAGAAGAACGGCGCCGTCTCGTCGATCACCGCACAGCTTGCGCCCGGCTCCATCGTCACGCTTTCGCGCAACGAGATCGACTATGTCGTCACCGAGTACGGCATCGCCGCGCTGCGCGGCTATTCTATCCGCGACCGGGTCGACCATCTGATCGCCGTCGCACATCCCGATTTCCGCGCCGAGCTGAGAAAGGAAGCAGATCGGCTGATGCTCCGCTGAGGAGCCGCCCTTTCCTTTCATAGATAGAAGGAGGAATCCAAATGAACAGCATCATGAGGCGGCGAACCTGCCGCAAGTTTGAAGACCGGCCGGTGGAGAAGGAAAAAATCGAAGCAATTCTCCGCGCGGCAATGCAGGCGCCCAGCGGCAAGGACGCGCGGCCGTGGCAGTTTCTCGTGCTCACCGAGCGCGCGCGCTGCGAGGCCGTCTCGAAAACCTGTGAATTCTCCGTGAGCGCTGCGAAGGCTCCGGCGGTCATCGTGCTGCTGGCCGACTTCACGCGCGAGGAAAAGGAGAGCCTTTGGTGGGTCGAGGCGCTCTCTGCCGCGGCGGAAAACATGCTCCTGCAGGCCGAGGAGGAGGGACTCGGCGCGGCATGGCTCGGCGTCTGGCCGGTGAGAGAGCGCATCGACTATCTGCGCAAGACCTTCTCCGTCCCCGACCATCTCGAGCCGTTCGCAGCCATCACGCTCGGCTATAAGCTGCGCGAAAAGACGTTTGACGATCGCTATGATCCGACGCTCGTCCACTGGGAGACTCTCTGACGCAATCATATTCTCGATATTCCGCATATTTATGCGGAATATCGCTTTTTTATGCCGATTTATCCAATTCGCACTGGGAGAATATCGGTTTTTTATTCAACTTGATGCTTGCGCCGCCGAGCGGCGTGTGCTATCATGTACGCACGATCAGAAATAAACCGTCTTTGGAGGGGCTTTACTATGGCGAAAGAGATCAAAAAGGTCGTTCTGGCATATTCCGGCGGCCTGGACACTTCCATTATCATCCCGTGGCTCAAGGAGCACTACAACAATTGTGAGGTCATCGCCGTCTCGGCCGACGTCGGCCAGGGCGACGAGCTGGACGGCCTCGAGGAGAAGGCCATCAAGACCGGCGCGTCGAAGCTGTACATCGAGGATCTCGTCGACGAGATGGTCGACGACGTCATCATCCCGTCGATGATGATGGGCGCGAAGTACGAGGACTACCTGCTCGGCACCGCGTTCGCACGGCCGATCATCGCCAAGCGCCTCGTCGAGATCGCCAAGGCCGAGGGCGCCGACGCCATCGCGCACGGCTGCACCGGTAAGGGCAACGACCAGGTTCGCTTCGAGCTGGCCATCAAGCGCTTCGCGCCGGAGATGCCGATCATCGCCCCGTGGCGCGAGTGGGACATCAAGGGCCGCGAGGAGGAGATCGACTACGCCGAGGCGCACAACGTCCCGCTGAAGATCAACCGCGAGACGAACTACTCCAAGGACAAGAACCTGTGGCACCTGAGCCACGAGGGCCTCGACCTCGAGGACCCGT